>JBBSGX010000135.1:0-6609 GCA_038253685.1 Candidatus Limnocylindrales bacterium
AGAGCAATTGTCAAATGGTGTGGATGAGACCCGGTCAGGCGGCGGCGTCCTCCTCGATCAGCGGCTCGTCTGGTCGGGGCTCGCTCCTTTCCTGTAGCTGGCCGTCGATGAACCGGGCACCGGCCCGGACGAGGGCGACGAGCTGCGGGGCGTTGACCTTCCGCCAGCGCTCCTGGGCCGCGTCGAGCAGCTTGTAGGCCATCGCCAGGCCGGCCGCTCGTGAGCCGGCGCCCTTCGTCACCCGCGTCCTGAGGCGCACGGTCGAGAAGGTGGACTCGATCGGGTTGGTCGTCCGAAGGTGGAGGGCGTGCTCGGCCGGGAAGTCGTGGAAGGCGAGAAGAGCGTCGAGCTCGCCCGTCACCTTGTTCACGGCCTTCGGGTGAGCGGCGAACGTGTTGGCGAAGCGGGCCACCGCGTCGAGGGCAGCCGCCCGGGTCGGCGCGGCGTAGATCGCGACGAGGCCGGCCTTGGCCACTTCGTGGAGCCGCTTCGGCAGGGCGTCGAGGACGTTGGCCGTTTTGTGCACCCAGCAGCGCTGCTCGCGCGTCTCGGGGAAGACGTCCCGGACCGCGGCCCAGAAGCCCAGCGCGCCGTCGCCGGTCGCGAGGACCGGTGCCCGGAGGCCGCGCGCCTTGAGGTCGCGCAGGAGGTCCGCCCAGCTGTCGGTGCTCTCCCGATAGCCGTCGGCGACGGCGACGAGCTCCTTTCGCCCGTCGGGCCGCACGCCGATGATGACCAGGCAGCACAGGCGGTCCTCCTCGAGGCGGATCCGGAAGTGCACCCCGTCCACCCACCAGTAGACGTAGTCGACGCTCGCCAGGTCGCGCCCGCTCCAGCCCGCGTGCTCGACCTGCCAGGTCTCGGTCAGCCGGCTGATGCTCGAGGCGCTCAAGCCTGCGTCGGAGCCGAAGAACGAGCTCAGGGCGGGCCCGAAGTCGCCCGTCGAGAGACCGCGCAGATAGAGGATCGGCAGGACCTCGCTCACTTTCGGGCTGCGCCGCGCGTAGGGCGGCAGCAGCGCCGAGCGAAAGCGCTCGCCCGATCGCCGGTCATCGACCCTGGGCGCCTGGACCGCGACCATCCCGGCGCCGGTCATGATCGCCCGCTCGCGGGCCGAGCCGTTGCCCACCACCAGGCGATGGCCGGCCGCGTCGAGCCGCTCGGCGTGGCTCTCGAGGTAGGCCCGCCGCTCGGCCTCGAGGGCGATGGCGAGCATCTCGCGGGCGGCCAGGCGGCACACCTCATCGAGGTCGAGCGGGGCGATCTCGGGCGTGGCGGTGTCCGCATCGTGGACTATCCTGAGCATCGGCGTACTCCTCCCGCCGGCGCGAGCCGGCGCTTCGAGATTGACTACTCGGGAGGGTACGCCGCCTCCATGGCCGGGATGCTCATCCACAACATCTGGTTATAGCTCTTTGATGCCGAAGCAAGAGACGATGCTGGCCAAGCGGTACTCGGCCTTCACGGTTGGCGGACTCATGAAGACCTACCAGCGTGAAGCCCAGAAAGCTGATCGCCCAAGGCTAGGAAATCGTCTCAGATACGCCCAACGACTTCGTCGGTACGGGCTATCAGAAGACGGTGACGTATAGGCTGCGACGATCGGCGCCGCCTGCAACCCCCTTTCCCGACGATATCCGCGCCTACCCGATCAGCCAACGCCTGTCCCTACGGTACTTGGGAGGACACCCAGCCAGCGCGATGCGTATCAGACCGCGTCCTCGACCGGGCCAGAGAGCTTGCCGACGATGCCCGAGCGGCGGCCTTCGAGCTCCTGGGCGATCGCGGGCGGGCCGTGGCCATACTCGAGCGGCGGCTAAGGGCTTGTAGCCGAAATTCTCCCGTTCCGATCGGCGGGTTTGCGCCAGATAAGGTGACACGACCAGCCCTCACGCTGGCCGGCATGAGCTTCGCCGGCCCACGTCAGCCGGCGCCAGAGGGCGAAGACCTCGTTCCCCCGCTCCATGCCGTGCAGCCCAAGGTTGCCCGAGCCGACCAGTAGCACCCCTTCCTTTCCGTTGGCCAAAAGGGCCGTCTTTGGGTGAAAGGCGCCACCAACCGATAACGGATGAACGAGATATGAGCGGTTCGCGCCACGGAGCTCGCGCACGTCGTCGGGCTCGATCTGGCGCCAAGCGTCGGCCAGCTTGTGGAAGTCGGCAAGGACTACCGCATTGAGTGGAGGCTCGCCCAAACGAGGGAAGAGGAAGGTCGCAAAGAAGCCGGGGTCGAAGGTATACGAGGTGATCCAGCAGATGGACCACCGGTGCGAGAAGTCCGCGCCGACTTGGGTCAGCTGAATACCTCCTGGACGAATGTCGCTCCGTCCGGAGTCAGGCGACAGCCGTCGCTCGGCCATTCGCAGTAGCCGAGGTCGCGGGCGAGTTGCGCCAAGGTCAATGCCCTGATGTGGCCGGGGCTGACCCAGCCGAAGTCGTGGTCGTAGAAGCGCCAGCGCCCGAGTTCGCGCCGGAACCGAAAGGTGAAGTCGGGCAGTTTGGACGCGGCGTTCGCTTCATGCGGCCGAAGCACGAGCCGCTCTACGAGCCAAGCGGTGGTGTCACCGAGCGACGGTCCGGCGCTCAGATGTTCGACGAGCGCATGCCGCTGCCGGACCAAGCCATCCTGCCACTCGCCATCTGTGTCCGCGATCTCGCCCCAGGACTTATCCACCACCTTCCTGTCTGGCAGGCGCGTCAGCACACCAACGACGCGCGCGACGCCCGCGAGTGTCGTCGGGTCGGCATGGGCCGCACGCCATAGCGTTGGAAGGTCATCATCGGCCGGCAGGAGCCGATCCAGCGCCTCGATGAAGGCCTGCGTGGCCATCTCAGGCGCCGCATCGATGGCGCCGGCAGGGAGTTGCAACCGCCCTCGCGCAAAGGAGGCGAGCATTGTGAGGAGTTCGTCGCGCCGGTAGCCGTCGTCGGGTGCGGCTTGCCTGAGTCGTCGGCCCGCGTCACTCCACAGGAGGGTGACACCGTCATGGAGGTAGTTCGCAGCAGCGAGTGCGGCCCAGCTGGCAAGCGCCCGAGCCCGCGCGCTCCCGGGGTCTGCCCCGCGTCGGAAGGCCGGCCAGGTGGCCGCCCGGAAGCGATCGTCTGTGCTCTCGGTCCACCGCCCTTCCCCTGCCAGTTCGAGGTAAAGCGCGAATCCCTCGCTGCGCCGCTGTACGTCCGCCGCGAATTCCCCGCGTGGCGGCTCGAAGAAAACGCGGCGAAGCGCGTCGCGCTCCTCTGTCATCTCGTCAAGCCGGCAAAGGCAAGCTCGCTCCGAGTATTCGATCAACACGTCGCGTGGGATCGGTTCGGCACCGTCCATGTACTCACGGACATAGCGGGTGTCCGCGACCGCGGCACCAAAAGCCTCCGCGACGGCACGAGCGTACGGCTCGGGTCGTAGGACGTCGATCGGAATAGGCTCGTCGCCAAGCAGTGTGCCCGCCCGTGCGGTCAGACCCATCACAGTCATCGGCGTGGAGTAGTAAAGGCCGTACCCACCGTAGGGCGACTCCACGGATTCGCGGCGTGGGAACTCGCTGAGCGCCTGCGCGAACGAGAGCGTCGCGTGACTGCCTCCTATTGGTCCTGACCCGCACCTGCGCGGGCAAAGTCGGATCGCCAGAGCCAGCTCGTACTCGCGCTCCTTGATGTAGCGAGACAGCACCTCGCCAACCGGCGCTCGGGTCTGTTCCTCGTACCGGGCCAGAAGCCATGCGTAGAACGAGATGTAGCGCGCGCGCTCCGATAGGGCGAGAACGCCGGGAATCAACCGGCCGATGATTCGGTCGGTCGTGATCGTCTGCTGGCCCAGCGGATCGGCACCGGGCCGCGGGCGAAAGAAGGGCCGGAGCCAGGCCGGCTCGCCGCTGACGCTGGGCTCGACGATCGCGCTGCCGGAGTCTGCGTCCACGTTTGTCCTCGGACTGCGGTCGAGGCGATGGTACGGCGAGAGTCGCGTTCGGGACTCATGAGGGGCGCCGTACACTCATCGCCGGATGTCGAAAAGCGCCCTAACGCTCATAACCGCGAGCTTCGCGTTGGTGGCCTGCTCATCAGGATCCATCACGCCAGTACCAGCTGGGCCACCAGGCATCGTCACGATTGACTTTCCTGTCAACGGAGCAGTCGTCTGCAGCTATCAGCCGACCGTCCAGGTCGCGGGACACGCTCCGCCAGGCAGTCGGATTGTGCAGGACATCTCACTGGCTCCCGATCAGGATACGCAGGCCGGATCGGACGGCCGTTGGCAGATGTGGGTGGACTTGTCCGAGGCACTCGGGGACAACGATCTCGTCTTCCGCATCGGGGATTTCAAGGAGACGGCGGTACATCTCCACGTCGGTTGGATACGGTTAGGTTCAGCAGTCATGCCCGACGACTGCAGCCCGGCAATCGGCGGCACGTCCTCAATAGCGCAGCCGACACCCTCCGCCCTGCCGCAGCCATCGGGCCCGTCGGCTCGGCCGACCTCGCGGGCCACCGAGAAGGGCCTACCGCTGAAGCTCTCCGGACCGGCCAGCCCTCAAGGGGAGTCGACTGAGCGGACGATTGCCCTTATGGGTGGGGACTATGTGTTGCGCTGGGAGGTCAGAGGGCCTTTCGATCCCACCGCGGGTTATTGCGGGGTAACCATCTACCTCTACGACGCGACGGGTGAGTACGCAGGAAACGTGGAGGGCGTCACCAAGATCGCTCCGTCACCCACAACAGGAAGTGTCGCCTATCCAGGCCTACCCGCCGGGCGGTACCTGGTTTCGGCCTACGTCGGCTGCCCATGGTCATTGACCCTCGATCGGGCCTAGCGCCAGCTCGCGCGTCGTCCGCAGCAGGCCGTCCCGTTGAAGGACGGCAGAAGACGAAAGTAGAGCCTGGTGAATGCTATGCCTCGGTCACGGGCTCGTCGTCGTCCCCGAGTTCGAGGAGGTCGAGTTCACGGCGCACAACCAGGATCTGATGCTCAACTAGCAGCCCGACGAGCTCCTCGCCGTTCATGAGCGCGACGGGAACGCGGTCGGGCCGGCCGGCCTCCTCGCGAGCGCCCGCGCTGAAACCCGAAGTCGTAATGATGACGCCTTGATCGTGTGCGCCGAGCGCGCCGGGCAGTTGTTGAACGGTGGGGGCCTGGACATTGTGCTTCCACCGCTTCACTTGGACCGCCATCCGGGTGCCGATTACGCCGCCAGTCACAAGGGTCCCGAAGAGATCGATTCCGCCGTCGTCGACCGGCTTGGTCACGTGGACGTCGTCGAAGCCGATCTTCGTGAGCAGTTCGCCGATCAGGTGAGTATGACAACCTGAACTGGCCCTACTTTGGGGGCTTTTGATCGTCAGAACTGGCCCCACCCGCCCCGGGTCCGTGTTCAGGTCGGCCGAAGTGCGTAGCGTGGACGCGCCTCCGCAGCGCCTGCGAAGGTTCGATCCGGAGACGGGTGGCTCCTCGTCCGAAGTCGCCTCACCCATCAGGTGATGGCTCTCAATTCAAGTGCCCCCGTCACCGTGATCGAGTGGACCGGGTGTGGCCTCATAGAAGCGTGGCCTTGACTCAACGCACTGCTGCCCGCCCGGCCCGCGTCCATCGTATCGGCTGGCAGGAGGGCACGACGCATGACCGCCATCGGTATCGACACCCACAAGGCGACGCTGGCGGCCTGCGCCGTCGACGCGCTCGGGACGCCGCTCGAGGAGCGCACCTTCGCCAATGACCCGGCGGGGCACCGTGCACTGGCGGCCCTGGGCCCGGCGTGTGGCACCGGCGGGCATCGTGGGTGTGGAGGGCTCATCGAGCTATGGCGCGGCCGCCGCCCGCTTCCTGGTGGCCCAGGGCCTGGCCGTGCGCGAGGTCCCGCCGCAGCTCTCGCGCCGTGAGCGCGGCCGCACCCGCCGTGCTGGCAAGAGCGACGCTGGCGATGCCCTGGCGATCGCCCGCGTGACCGCCCGGGAGACGCAGCTGCCGCCGGTGCGGCTGGCTGATCGGACCTCCGAGATCGGCCTCCTCGTCGAGGCGCGCGACGACGCCGTGGCCGAGGCGACGCGCGTGCGCAACCGGCTGCACGCCGATCTGCTGGTGCTACTGCCGGGCTACCAGGCGCTGGCGGCCAACCTGGTGGCAGCCTGCCACCGGCAGACCATCAGCCGCCACCTGCGACGGCTCACCGGAGTGCAGGCGAAGCTCGCCCGCACGCGCCTGGTGCGCCTCGCCGCGCTCGACATGGAGATCCGCCGCCTGACCTTCCACCTCGAGCTGCTCTTGGGCGACCATCCGCTGGAACTGCCGGGGGTGGGCGTGCTCACGGCGGCCAAGCTGGTCGCGAGACCGGCGACGTGCGCCGCTTCCGCTCTGCCGATGCCTTCGCCGCGCTGGCCGGCGTGGCGCCCATCCCGGCCAGTTCCGGCCAGACCCAGCGCATGCGCCTCAATCGGGGTGGCAATCGCCAGCTCAACCGGGCGCTCTACACGATCGCCACCAACCAGGCCATCTATCACCCGCCGGCGCGGGCCTACCTCGCCCGCAAGGCCGCCCAGCAGAAGTCACGCCGCGACGGCATCCGGGCCCTCAAGCGCCAGCTCGTGCGCACCGTCTTCCGCCTCTTGCGGGAGGGCGCACCGG
>JBBSGX010000136.1:0-6489 GCA_038253685.1 Candidatus Limnocylindrales bacterium
AGCTGCGTCGTCGGGGTAGTTGCGGGCGTCCAGCGCACCGTGGCCGCGTCGGGTCAGCAGGTACAGCACCAGCCCACCGCCGACGACGATGCCCATGAACGCGTAGAGCAGGCCAGTGCCGGAAAGGACCAGGCTCAGGATCGCCAGGGCGATACAGATCCCGTAGATCACCAGCACGGCCCCGCGGTGGGTCAGCCCCAGGTCCAGCAGCCGATGGTGGAAGTGGCCGCGATCGGGTGTGAACGGGGACTGCCGGTTGGAAACCCGGCGGATGATGATCCAGAACGTGTCGATGATCGGGACGCCCAGCACCAGCAGCGCGACCGCCACCTTGGCCGTACCCAGGATCGAGAGGACCGCCAGGGCGTAGCCCACGGCCATGACCCCGGCCGTGCCCGTGAAGACCTTCGCCGGGTGGAAGTTCCAGGGGAGAAAGCCGGCGAGCGCACCTGCCAGAACGGCGCAGAGAAGCCCGACCAGCGGCTGGTCCTGCCAGATCGACAGCAGGCCGAGCGCGAGCGAAGCGATCAGCGCGATCCCGGTGCTTAGGCCGTCGAGACCGTCGATGAAGTTGATGCTGTTGATCATGCCCACGATCCAGATCGTGGTGATGACGATGGCGATGACCCCGACGCCATCGAAATGGAACTCGTCGCCCCCGAACGTGTCACCAAGGAAGGCCAGCGGGTTGTACACGAAGGTGATGGTCACGCCGGCGGCGATGGTGATGGCTGCCAAGATCACCTGCGAAAGGGCCTGCCAGCGCGCCCTGATCTGCCAGCGATCGTCGACGTAGCCGAGCGCGGCAGCGAGCCCGACACCGAAGAACAGCACCGCCAGCGTCTGCCCGCCGATCGTGCCCTGGGGCACGTTCTGGCTTGTGCTGTTGAGCATCGTCGCGACGACTCCGACGATGCTGAACGAGGCCGCGATCGCCAGTCCACCACCGCGCGGGATCGCCAGTCGGTGGACGCGCCGGCCCGAGTCGGGCTCGTCGATCGCCCCGGCCCGGTGGGCGAACCGGATCGCGACTGGCGTGAGCACGAAGCTCAGCAGCGTCGCCACGCAAAGAGCCCCGACGATGAAGCCGAGCTCCTGGGCCGCGATGCCGAAGATCACGCCTGCGGCAAACCCGGTACAGGAAACCGCGCGCACAGTTCCCGGACCTGTGCGGCGACCGCGGCGCGAGCGGCGGGATCGTCACGCTCGCGAAGGGTGCGCACGATCAGCTCCGCGACGCTGCGCAGGTCGTCGGGCTCGAAACCCCGGGTCGTGACGGCGGGCGTGCCGAGCCGGATGCCCGAGGCGGTGTTCGGTGGCAGCGGGTCGAAGGGGATCGCGTTCTTGTTGACCGTGATGCCGACCTCGTCAAGCAGCGCCTCGGCTTCCTTGCCGGTCACGTCCAGCGGCGTCACGTCGACGAGCATGAGGTGGTTGTCGGTGCCGCCCGAGACGACGCGTGCACCGAGTGCCATCAGACGGTCGGCGAGGGCCGCGGCGTTCTCGACGGTGCGCTGCTGGTCGCGCCGAAACTCCTCGCCCGCCGCGAGCTGGAAGGACACGGCCTTGGCGGCGATCACGTGCATCAGGGGTCCGCCCTGGGTCCCCGGGAAGACCGCCTTGTCGATCTGCTTGCCCAGCGACTCGCGGCTGAAGATCATGCCCCCGCGCGGGCCCCGTAGCGTCTTGTGGGTGGTGGTCGTGACGATGTCCGCGTGCGGGAAGGGGCTCGGGTGAACACCTGCCGCAATGAGCCCGGCAACGTGCGCCATGTCGATGAAGAGCAGCGCGTCGACAGAGTGGGCGATGGCGGCCATGCGCTCGAAGTCGATGACCCGCGGGTAGGCGCTCGCGCCGCCGACGATGACCTTGGGCCGGACCTCCCGGGCCTGGCGCTCGAGCGCGTCGTAGTCGATGCGGTGGTCGTCCTGGCGCACCCCGTAGGCATGGACCTCGAACCACTTCCCGCTGAAGTTGACCGGTGAACCGTGGGTCAGGTGGCCGCCGTGCGCAAGGTTCATGCCGAGGATCCGGTCGCCGTGGTTGAGGACGGCGAGGTAGGCGGCCATGTTGGCCTGCGCTCCGGCGTGGGGCTGCACGTTGACATGCTCGGAACCCGGGAAGAGCGCCAGCGCGCGTTCCTGTGCGAGGCGTTCCACGACGTCAACGAACTCGCAGCCGCCGTAGTAGCGCTTGCCGGGCAGGCCCTCGGCGTACTTGTTGGTCAGCCAGGAGCCCTGCGCCTCCATGACGGCTGCCGCGACGTAGTTCTCGCTCGCGATCAGCTCGATCCGGTTGATCTGGCGATCGCGCTCGTCGAGCATCGCGGCCCATACATCGGGGTCCACAGAGGAGATCGGCGCCCAGCCGATCGCGGGTCCGGCAGTCAGGGTCATTCAGCGTCTCCTCGTGGCCTGTCGGGTGCCGTCCAGTGTACCCGTGGCTGGTCAGTGGTTGCCGCGAACTCTTGGACCCGGACCTACTCCTCCAGTGCCGCGCGAATCTGCGCTTCGCTGACTGGCCCGACCCGGAAGAAGAGCGGCGAGTCGTCCGGCTCAAAACCGACGACCGTGGACGAGGCCTGCGTCCCGACCGGCCCCGCGTCCAGCACGAGCGTGATCGAGTCACCCATCGACTTCACGAGCTCGGCCGCCGTGCGGGCCTCCCGCTCGCCGCTCAGGTTCGCCGAGCTCACCGCGAGTGGCCCCAGTCGGCGCGCCATGGCACGCGGAACGGGATGGTCGGGAATGCGCACGCCGAGCGTCTGACGCCCTCCGGTGAGCGCCTCGGGCAGCTGGACGCCGGAACGCAGCGGCAACGCCAGCGTCAGCGGTCCCGGCCAGAACCGCGCGGCCAGCCGTTGGGCACCCGCGCCGACCACGACGAGGGGGTCGACCTGGTCCAGACCGTCGATCAGCAGGGCGATGCCCTTCTCACCCGGGCGGCGCTTGGCCTTCACGAGCGCATCGAGAGGCTCGGACAGCGGCAGCACGGCTAGCCCATACACCGTTTCGGTGGGCAGGCCGATGATGCCGCCGGCGAGAAGGGCGTCCGCAGCCGCGTCCAGCGCGTCGGGATCGTCTGCGGAAAGGACCTCGGGCATCGTCAGGGCGCCCGACGGGGAGGAAGGATCTCCGCCACGCGCGGTTGACCCGCAAGATCCGGCTGGATCCGGGCGCTCCATCCGGGCAGCCCCTCGGCCAGCGTGGACGTGATCAGCTCGCCCTGGTCGGCGCCGATCTCCAGCAGGGCCGAACCCGTCGGCGCAAGCGCTGCCGGCAGCGCTGCCAACAACCGACGGACCAGGTCCAGGCCGTCCGGCCCGCCGTCGAGCGCCGTGCGCGGCTCGAAGCTGGCGGCCACCGGCAGATCCGGCACTGTCCCAGAGGGGATGTAGGGCAGGTTCGCGAGCAACAGGTCGACGGGTACCTCTGCGGGCGGGTCGACGGCCAGCAGGTCGCCGGTCGCGAAGTCGATGACGTCGGCCACGCCATGGCCAACGGCATTCTCGATCGCCAGACCGAGTGCGTCGCGTGAGACGTCCGACGCGAGCACCCGGAAGTGCCCGCCATAACCGCGGCGCTGCAGCGTGATCGTCACGGCGATCGCGATCGCTCCGGAGCCCGTGCCCACGTCCCAGATGCGCAACGGGGCGTCCGCGGCTCGCGGAGCGCCGACGAGGGCCTCACGCACCCGCTCCACCGCCAGCTCGACCAGACCTTCCGTCTCGGGCCGCGGGATCAGCGCGCGGGAATCGACCGTGAAGACGAGGCCGTAGAACTCCTTGAGGCCGCGGATGTAGGCCACGGGCTCGCCCGTCTCCCGACGAGTCAGCGCCGCTTCATAGGCCGCCGCCTGCCCGTTCCCGACTGGCGCGTCGGGATGTGCCAGGACACCGGTCCGGTCGATCCCCAGGGCGTGACCGAGCAGCAGCTCGGCGTCGAGGCGAGCCGTCTCGGAGCCGGCGGCACGCAGCCGGTTCGTGCCACCCTGGAGCAACGACCCGACGGTCGCCGTCACCGCGCGCCAATGGGTCGCGTCAAACGCGGACCACGACCGAGAGGTCCCCGGTCCGGCGCAGTACCTCCACACCGGTCGAGCCGTCGTTGCGCCGGACGAGCAGGTCGACCACCGCCTCGCCGACGCGCAGGTTTTCGATGCGCACCTCCGGCAGCCACTCCGGGAGCGTCGGGGCGATCATCCGCAGCTCGTCGATCGCGGCGTCGGGCTGCATGCCCAGCATCGCGCCGAGCAGCTGGAAGATGGAACCTGCCGCCCATGCCTGCGGAGAGCACGCCACCGGGTAGGGAACGGGGTACTGGGAATCGGCGCGGTCAAAGCCGCAGAAGAGCTCCGGCAGGCGGGCGTCGCGGAAGAACTGCGTCGCCTCGAGCATGACTCCCGCCACGCGCGCTGCCTCGTTGCGGAATCCGTAGCGCCACAGGCCGGCGGCGCAGATGGCGTTGTCGTGCGGCCAGATGCTGCCGAGGTGATAGCCGATGGGGTTGTAGCCGGCCATCTTCGAGGACAGGGTCCGAATGCCCCACCCAGAGAAGAGATCCGGCCCGAGCAGCCGGTCCGCCACGCCGCGGGCGTGCTCCGGTGACGCGATCCCGCACCAGAGCACGTGGCCGACATTCGAGGCGATGGCGTCGACCGGGCGCTTGTCACCGTCCAGGCAGAGGGCGTAGGTGCCGGCCTCCTCCATCCAGAAGCAGGCTTCGAAGCGTTCGCGCAGCTGCTCCGCAGCGCGCTCCTGGGCCTCCGCGAACGGAACGTCGCCTCTGCGGCGCGAGAGGCGCGCGAGCTCTAGTCGCGCCTGGTAGACGTAGGCCTGCTCCTCGACCAGGGCGAGCGGCCCCGTGGCGAGCCGGCCGTCGGTCCATCGATTGGCGTCTCCGGAGTCCTTCCAGCCCTGGTTGATGAGCCCGCGCGACGAGTGACGCTGGAACTCGACGAAGCCGTCACCGTCCGCATCCCCGAACTCGTCGATCCAGCGCAGGCAGCCGAGCGCGGCCGGCCACAGGCGCTCCACCAGCTCGAGATCCCCGGTCCAGCGCTCGTACTCGCCCAGCAGGATGAGCCACAGCGGCGTGGAGTCGACCGAGCCGTAGTAGGGCGTCTGAGCAATCTCGTTGGTCGCAGCCATCTCGCCGGTACGCAACTCGTGGAGGATCTTGCCTGGCTGGGCGTCGCGCCAGTCGTCGACCTCGGTTGCCTGCAGGCGGGCCAGGACCTGGAGCGTCTCCTGTGCGATCTGGGGTCGGATGCTGAGCAGCTGGAGGGACGTGATGATCGTGTCGCGCCCGAAGATCGCGTTGTACCAGGGCACGCCGGCCGCAACGAATCGCTCCCCGGGCCCGGGCCCCGAATTCACCAGCAGCCGCAGATCACTCATGCCCCGGCGCAGCGCGCGGTCAGCCGTATGGTGCGTGGTGCTGACCGTGGCCGAGCTCAAATGCCAGGCACGGTGGGCCGCCTCGGCCTCCTCCGTTGGAAGGTGGCGCGGACCGGCTGTCCGGCGACGCTGAGCGCGACCGGACTCCGGCGAGTCCGTCACCTCGGAGGTAACGCGGACATCGAGCGCGCGCACCGCTCCGGCTTCAAGCAGCCAGTCGAATACGAGCAGCACGTTGCCCGGTGCGGCGCCATCCGAGCCGGCTTTGGCGGCGGGGTCGTCTGGTGTCTTCAGCCGCTCGTCGATCTCCTCGACCGACAAGTCGGCGGGCAGCACGCGCGGCCGTTCCGAGAAGAGCAGCTCGGTTCGCCGCAGCCGGTTGTCGAGCCCCAGGTAGCTGAAGACGACCCGGTCCTCGTCGCAGACGCCAGGTAGCCGCTCGCCGCGCTTCTCGCGGACCACGCCGCGGACCTCGAAGATGTCCGCGAAGTCGGCGTCGAGGCGCAGCGTGAGGCGGCAGCGCTCGGGGTGCATGGTGTAGTTCTGGATGCGGATGCGCTCGCCGAGCCCGTCTGACAGCAGCCGTTCCCGCACGATGCCGAGCGACTGCCTCTGCAGGATGTTGTTGGCGTCGCCCTTCTCGATCGGGTTGCGCGCAATGTCCGGGTTGGTGAGCTGGATGGTGCCGCCGTATCCGGCGCCGCCGCCTGTGCGCAGGACCACCGGTCGCGCACCGTTGATGCGCAGCTCGTAGCGGTTGAGGACCCGGGTGTCGCCCAGGTACAGGCCCAAGCCGCGCGTGTCCGGGTGGATGTCGCCGAACGCGTCGCAGACCAGGAACAGGATGTCGTGCTTGAGGACAAGGGTGCCGGTGAGGTCGGTGGCGCGCTGGATCGGCTCTGCCACGAGCTAGTGTCTCGGCCCGCTGATGTCTAGCGGGTACCCCTGAGGTTGGCTACCATGCCCGACATGGCTCATCCTCCTGCCCCAGCGTTGTCTCTGGCCGACGCGGACGCGGTGCGTCTGCGGGCCCTGGTGCGTGCCTCGACGACCGAGCAGCGGCTCGCGACCCGTGCTCGGCTCGTGCTCCG
>JBBSGX010000137.1:0-6392 GCA_038253685.1 Candidatus Limnocylindrales bacterium
CCATCGCAGCATCCGCGGCCCCGATCGCCTGGGCCTGGCCACCCCGTCGCGCGGCTATACTCGCCCGCGATGCAGCAGATGTACCACCCGGACGACCTCGCGTCGATGGATCCGCTGGTCCTCATGAAGAACCTGGATCACGTCCGAATGACGTCGCGGCGCCTCAGTTACGTCCTGCAGCAGCAGGTGCACCTGTACGTGCCTGAGGCCAATGAGCTCCGGATGGAGATCGACCGCTACGTCGAGGCCGAGCGCCAGATCGAGAGCGAGCTCGCCCGCCGCCGCATCCGCGCATGAGCCCTGAGCGCACCTGACTTGCACCCCTGACCTGTCACCAGACTGACCGTATCGGCAGCCACGCGCGGTGGCCGCTGAGCATCCGGCTTGGGCGGCGAGCGCTTATGCAATTGCGAATCGTCTGCATGGCTGCCCCTCGCGCAAACAGGGACGTCAGCCGTGCGTTGCGATCGCTTATGCGCAGCTTCATCGCCACCATCGATGCCACGAGGGGCAAAACGCCTACAAGACGGCCAGTCCACTCGTGTCCGCCGCGCTTGAAGCAAGCGATGTCCAGTCGGCAGCTATGCACGCGATATCGCCGAGCTCAAGCGTCCGGCACTCCGCGTTGTGACTCGAGCGTCCGGGATGCGAGCGCCTGGCCCGCGGTACGCAGCTCGAGAGCGCGGTTCTGGCGTGCACGAGGCGGGCTTTGCCGCCGTCGGGTGCCGTGGGTCGTTACGCCATCTCGTAGCCGCGCAACGGTGCTGTGGGTCAGCCCGGAACCGGCACCAGCTGCGGCCGCACGACGCGCGGGACGTCATCCTGCTCAGGCACGCCTTCCCTTCCAAGCTTGGCGCGCTCCTCGATCACGATCCGGTCCGCCAGTGCCACCAGTCGCGACATACCCGTCAGCGTGAAGTTGATGCCGAGGCTCTCCAGCTCGTCGTAGCTCAGTCCCCGGTAGGTTCCGCGTGCGGCGACGGCGCACATCTCGTCGTACAGCTCCGGCCACGACACGCGCCGGCGGCGATAACAGAACCGGACGAAGTCCACCGCCTCCTGACTCGGAGGCACAGGGGCTTCGACCGGAATCGCTGCGACCTCATGATGCAGTGAGCGGTGGCCGGCCGCGGTGCGGCCCAATCGGTCGATCGACACCCTCTCCTACCCCACTGCGGGCATGACAAACCAGGGACATGCCCCCTGAAAACAGTCCGACACCGCCGTGCTCCCGGTGCTCGGCGGTGCCAGAAGGCCCTCTTGGCCCCTCTCCTCGGGTTCGGAGCGCGTCCGAAACCGTTCCGCCAATGGTACGTCGGGAGGCCCTGCCAGCGGAAGGTGGTGCGTCCACCAAGTTGTCCACCGAGTTGTCCACAGGCCCTGCGAAGGCCCTGGACATGCGTTTGACATTGGGCGGCGATCAATCCCGGGGTCGAACCCCGAGTCCCGGCTCATCGCCAAGGCGCCAGCGGCAGTCGCCTCCGAGCTCGAGCCCGGTGAACGGATCGTCGGCAAGGAGCAGGTTCCCGTCGAGATCGATCCATTCGGCGAGGCTCGCGACGGCGGCTGCGGCGGCGATCCCGACGCTCGTCTCCTCCATGCAGCCGAGCATCAGCCTGAAGCCGAGCTCACGCGCCCGCTCCAGCATCCGCAGAGCCGGACCCACGCCGCCGCATTTCATCAGCTTCACGTTCACGCCTGCCACGACGCCGACCAGCCCCTCGAGGTCGTCGATGGTCACGGCGCTCTCGTCGGCCACGATGGGCAGCGGGCTCCGCTCCTGGAGCCAGCGCAGCCGGCCAAGCTCGTGCGCGGGAAATGGCTGCTCGATCAGCTCGACCCCAAGGCGTTGAAGCTCGGGCACGAGCGCCGCGCCCTGCTCCGGCTCCCAGCCCGTATTCGCGTCGACGCGGATCGGTCCCTGGTAGACCGCGCGAACGGCTTCCAACGTCTCGATGTCGGCCGGCCCGCCGACCTTGATTTTGAGTGCCGGAAAGCGCCCCGCACGCCTGGCCCGCTCAGCCACCACCGGCGGTTCGTCGAGACCGATCGAGAAATCGGTCGGCGGGATCTGGGGAGACATGCCGAGCAGGTGCCAGAGCGGGATGCGCAGCCTCCGGGCGACCGAATCGTGCAGCGCGATGTCGATGCCGGCCTTCGCGGCGCCGTGGTGGCCGATCGAGGCGTCCATCGCGGCATTGGCTTCGGCCAGCCAGGCGCGCGCCGCGCCAACCTCTCCAGGGATGTCGCCGAGCTCCGAAACCGCCGACCCGAGGCGCGGCAGCAGCGCCTCGATCGTCTCGACGGTCTCTCCGTAGTACGCCACCGGGAAGGCCTCGCCGACCCCCTCGGCGTCCGCGCCGCGCACGGTGACGATGACTGTTGTCGCCTCTCCCTCGTTCTCATGGCGGGCGATCCGGAACGGGTCGCGGAACGGCAGGTGAAGAACCTCCGTGGAGACGTCCAGCTTCACCCCGGACTCACCGGGCGTTCTCGAGCTGCGCCCGAATCCCTTCGAGGAGGCGCTCGGCACCGAAACGAACCGGATCGTCAGTGGGCAGCCCGGTCTCGGCCGCGATCCGCGCGATCTCGGCGCGTGCCTCCGGCTCCGGTAGGCGCCCCGTGTGGAGCGCCACCGCCACGACCCGGCACGGCGCAACCAGGCTCGCCACCTGCTCGTGCAGCTTGATGAACGGCAGCAGCGGCTGGAGGTGGTCTCCCGGCTCGTCCTCCCAACCGTGGTGCTGCCTGCGACCAGGCTCGTGGACCATCACCAGGCCGTGTGGTGCGGCTCCGTGGATGAGGCCCAGCGTCACCGACGAGTACGCCGCATGGTCGAGCGAGCCCTGGCCCTCGACGAAGATCCAGTCGCCCATGCCTTCGGCGCGCTCGACCATCCACTCGACAGTGCCGTTCAGGAAGTCGCTGATGACATGATCGACGGCGACTCCCCAGCCCTCGATCATGATCCCCGTCTGACCCGTGGCCACGAAGACGCCCTTGAGCCCCGCGTCAACGGCCGCCTTGCGCAGCTCGAGTGCGACGCTCTTCTTGCCGACCGCGCAGTCCGTGCCGACGGTCAGCAGGACGTGCTTCCCGGGCAGGTGCGCGCGACCCGTGGCCACCTCGTGGCGGCTCGGCGGTCGGCGGTGGTCGATGAGCTCCACGCCCATCCGGGCCGCGGCCGCAGCGAACTCGGGATCGTCGCCCACGAACTCGTGCAGCCCGGAGACAACGTCGAGGCCGGCGTCGATCGCGGCGAGGATCGTGGCGCGCCACTCAGGAGGGATCTTGCCGCCCTGCGGCGCGATCCCGATGAGCAGCGCCGTCGGGCGGTGGGCGAGGGCATCCTCCAGCGACGCCACGACCGGGATGTCATGCGGCGGACCCATCCACTCCGCCACGTTGCGTCCGGCCCGCGTGGAATCGAGCACGGCAACCACGGGATCGTGCCCGTAGTGGATGACGCCCATGGCCGTCTTGGACGCCAGCTCGCCGAACTCGCCCTCTGCCAGGATCGCGTAGCGGCTGCGCGCACCGGCCGCGGTCTCGTTGCCCGTCACGGGCCCGAGTCTAGGGGAAACAGAGACGCCCCCGGGGCGCGGTCCGGGGCGTCGGTAAGGTTCGATATTGGTACCGCATACCGGATTCGAACCGGTGATCTCCGCCTTGAGAGGGCGGTGTCCTGGGCCTCTAGACGAATGCGGCAGGCGGGTCGCCAAGCGGCGAAAAGTCTAGCACGGGGCCTAGAGGCGGTTGTGCTCCAGGAAGGATCGGATGGCGTCGGCAACCTGCTCGTGGCTGTCCTCGCCGATGACCAGGCCGTAGTGCGAGTGGGCGCCGAAGGGCTGGTATTCGGCACCGAGCCAATCGGCAAGCCGCTCGCTCTCGGGCTCCGGGAACATGCGATCGACGCCGGCGCCGATCACCAGCGTCGGCACGCCGGCGAGGCGATCGCGCAGGACAGGCACGCCTTCGAGCATCTGCCGGCGGGCCGCCCCGGACTCGGCGCCCATCAGGTGCTGCACCCGCTTCACGTCACGCATCGTGAGATCGGGGTTGTGGCGCTGGATCTGCTCGGGGGACCCGGCCCAGCCGAGCAGCTCGCGGCGGTAGACGGGCGGTACCAGCCGGACCACGTGCTTCGGTGCCCCTGGACGGATCGGGCTGGGCAGAGCCGGGCTCAGCAGCACGAGGCCCTCGACGTCGCGCCGCTCGGCCAGCTTCATGGCGAGGAGGCCGCCCAACCCGTGGCCGATCACCACGGACGGCCGGGCCAAAGCCTCGAGCCCGGCTTCGACGTCGGCGAGGTAGGTGTCGAAGTCGAGGTGCTCCAGGTCGTCCGTGTCCGACCAGAAGTGGGCGCGCAGGTTGAGGGCATGGCCCTCCCACCCGCGTTGCGCGAAGTACCCCAGGTAGCGCTCCCAGAGCCACGAACCACCGAGCTCGCCGTGCAGCAGGTACAGCGGCCGTCGCCGCGACCGGCGCTCCGGCAGCCACGACTCGATGTAGAGGCCGCGGTCCTCGACGACGATCTCGTCCTTGCGCACCGGCCGGCCAGGCGGCCGCGTGTCGACAGCGTGCCCGGAGCCGTTGCCGCCGCTGGCGGTTCCGTCCACTACCACTCGAGCGGACCGAAGAGCAGGCCGGTCGGCGCCTTCGGATGGAAGTACGTCGACTTCTGCGGCATCACCTCGCCCGCCGCAGCCACTCGCGTCACGGCCGCCACGGGCGCGGGATCCAGCAGGAACGCGCTCGCGGCCTCGCCGCGCGTGACCAGCGAGACCGCCTCCCCCGCTTCCTTGGTGTAGAGAAGACGCCCTCCGGCCGCCAGGGCAGCTACGTCGACGCCCATGAGCCGCTCGAGTGCGAGTGCCAGAAGATTGACATCGAGCCATCGGGCGGCCGGGGACGCGGACGTGTCGACCAACCCGTCGAAGACGTCCAGGCGCGCATGGAGGATCGCGGCCACGCCGCCGCTCCAAAGGCCGATACGACCTGAACCGCGCTCTCCGCTGGCGGTCCGCGGATCCGGTGCGTCCGCCGCCATGCGTGCCAGCAGCTCGTCCGCGCCGCTCAGGCGGTCCGCCTCGAAGAGGCCGGCCGTGGCCGCCAGCAGGGCCGCGCCTGCGGTGCCGTCCTTGACGACCCGGTGCGTCGGCAACACGGTGGGCGCATCCTCGATCGAATAGAGCAGTGCCATGACGTAGTCCCAGGCAGGGTCGCTCGCGCAGGCGCGGTTCTGCCCGCGCTGCTCGCGGTAGCGCAGCGCCGTCTCGTAGCGGTGATGACCGTCGGCGATGGTCAGGGGCCGCGACCCGGCGAGCTCCAGAAGCGCCGCGACGTCCGCTACCGCGCCCTCCGGCGCAACGACCTCCCGGCCGCTCTCGTCGTCGTGCGGTGCCGGACCGGCGGAGGTCCAGACCCGATGACGCACCCCGTCACCGGCGGTCGCCTCCCTGTCCGGGGGGCGCCTCGTCAAGCCGTCGAGCAATGCGGACGTCTGGCCCGCACCACCTTCGTGCAGCATGACAACCGGACTGAGGTTGGTTCCCGTAGCGCGGAGCAGCCGGTAGCGGTCTTCCTTTGGGCCGCTCATGGTTCGTTCGTGCGGCCGCACCCCGCTTTCTGGCCCGAAGGGCTCGAGCTTCAGTCGCGCGAGGAAGCCGCGAGCGACGGTGACCTGCCCGGTGTCGGGCACGGTCGAGTGCATCTCGTGGATCGTGATCGAGGGCTCGCGGTCCTTGCGAAGCGTACCGTCCGAGCGCCATGCGGCCAGCACGCGTGCAGCTGAGCGATAGCGGCTGTCCTCGTCGCCACCATCGTCCGATTGCGGCAGCTCGAGGCGGATGGCGTTGTGCGGATCACGTGCGCGGAGGCGTTCCGCTTCGTCCGGTGAGATGACGTCGTACGGCGGACACAGCACGCAACCCAGGTCGGGGACGCGCGCGGGGTCATAGCGAAGAGCGCGGAACGCGCGAAGGGTGGGCACGGCCTCCAGATGGTAGCCGGTACTGCCTCTTGGCTTGGCGCGCGGTATCGCCGCGTCCGAATCTGCAGCGCTCAGCCCGGGCTGGTGCCCTGGGGAAAGGCGTAGATCTCGTCCCAGCTCGAGCCACCATCGATGGTCTCGAGCAGGAGCGTCGCCTGGCGATCGGGATCCCAGACGAGCACGCCGCCCTTCTTCGCGCCGTAGAGGCTCGCGCCGGCCACGATTCGAACGTCGCCGTCCGCCAGGGATGTGGGACCCGAGGTCTGGCCGCCATCCTCCGTCTCGTAGAGCGGCGCGCGGGGTCCCCAGAGCCAACCGGTCCCGTCGGGTCGCAGGTCGAATCCGCTGACCGTACCCGTGAACGGCAATCCACCTTCGCGCTCCGTCGTGGACCGCACCG
>JBBSGX010000138.1:0-6342 GCA_038253685.1 Candidatus Limnocylindrales bacterium
CAGGTCGAACGTGTCGATCGCGACTCCGCCGCCCGGGCGTTCGCCGAGGTGCACGACACCGGGCGACGAAATGGCACCCTGCGCATCGAGTCGAAGCCGCTGCTCGACTACCTGGTGGTCCTGGCGGTCGAGGCCGCCGCCAGGCAATCGGTCCCGATCCAGTTCCACACCGGCCTCGGCGACCCCGACCTCGACCTGACGAAGGTCGATCCGGCCGCGCTCCGCCTGCTCTTCTCGGACCGCTTCAGGGCGGCACCGATCGTGCTCCTGCACACCGGCTACCCGTACGTGCGCTCGCTGGCGTACCTGGCAGCGATGTTCCCCAACGTCTACGCCGACATGGGCGAGGCGATCCTGTTCGCGGCAGGCGAGGCCACCGAGATCACCCGCGAGCTTCTCGGCCTGGCGCCGGCGAGCAAGATCCTGTTCAGCACGGACGCGTCGCTCGTGCCCGAGCTCTACTGGGTCGGCGCGCGGCTCGGCCGCCGAGCCCTCGGTCGCGTCCTGGACGAGCACATCGCCGACGGCGCCATCAACGAGCGGACGGCACTCGACTGGGCCGAGCGGATCCTGTGGCGCAACTCGGAGCGCGTCTACGGGCTCTGATCGCGCTCGGGCGCCGTGTCCATGGGCCGGCCTTGGCGCCGCCAGAAGGCCGGGTCGAACAACCGGTCGAGTGGCACCTCGCGCTGGCCGAGGAGTCCGTCGCGGCGGACGGTGATGACCACGATGAAGATGACGGCGAGCACGATCGAGCTGAGCCCGTACAGGAGGGTCGAGTCCTCCACTCGCCGGAGTGCTTCGCTCAGCCCGACGATGAAGATCGCTCCAAGCACCGAGCCGCTGACCGAGCCCATCCCGCCGATGACGAGCATGGTGATGACCCGGAAGGTCAGGTCGAAGTAGAAGACGGTCGGTGAGAACGACGTGATGAAGTGGGCGTACAGCGAGCCCGCAACCGCGGAGAAGAACGCCCCGACCACAAAGGCCAGCAGCCGCGGGTCCATGACCCGGATGCCGATCGCCTGGGCTGCGACCCGATCCTCGCGCTGCGCGAACATGTCGCGGCCGTAGGGCGAGCGCTTGATCCTCCACACGACATAGACGGCGAGCAGGGCCCAGGCGGCCGTCCACCACAGGTTCGTGTACGGCGTCACGTTCGAGAAGGTGCGCGATCCACGGGTGAACGAGTCGGCGTTGAACAGGACGACCCGGACGATGACCAGGAACCCCAGCGTCGCGACCGCCACGAAGTGCCCGGACAGGCGCATCAGCACTCGCCCGACGAGCCACGCCACGACGCAGGCCAGCGCGGCCGCGATCACCGTCGCGACCAGGAACCCGGCTGGAATGGACCCGATGAGCTGGTCGAGGTGGATGCCGGCGATCCATGACGGCAGGTCCGGGAGGTACGCGGCCTTCTCCTGGAGGGGAAGCGTGAGGATGGCCGCGACGTAGGCGCCCAACGCCATGAACCCGATCTGGCCGAGCGAGAAGACACCGGTGAACCCGCTCGTGAGGTTGAGGCTGACGGTCAGGATGATGAATAGCCCGAGGTTGATCACGAGGCCCTGCCAGAACGACTGGCCGCTCGCATCGAGGACCGCGAGGGCGATTGATGACAGCGCGATCACGAGCAGCGGGCCGGCGGCCCGACGGCGATTTGTCATTCCAGGTCGCCCGCGTCGCGCCGGCCGAGAATGCCCTGCGGCCGCGCGAGCAGCACCAGGATGAGGACGATGAAGACGACCGCGTCCCGGTAGCTCGCAAGCGCGCTCGGCAGCCACTGCTGGAGGAAGGTGCGCACCTCCGGTGGGACCGAGCCCTGCGGGAGGAGGTCGCCGATGCCTGCCAGCGCCGTGACGAGCACCTCGAGGAATCCGAGCACGAATCCGCCGAGCACGGCCCCGGGGATGCTGCCGAAGCCGCCGATGACTGCCGCGATGAAGGCCTTCAGGACAGGTGTGAACCCCATGTACGGGTTGATCTGGCCCGCCTGGACCGAATACAGGAGCCCGGCCACCGCGGCCAGCGCTGCCCCGATCGCGAACGCCGTCGCAACCACGCGGTTGACCTTGATCCCCACCAGCTGGGCGGCCTTGAGATCCTCTGCGGCTGCACGCATGGACAGCCCCAGCGTCGTCCTCGTCACGAACAGCGTGAGCAGGCCGAGCAGCACCAGCCCGGCCACGAAGCTCACCACGTTGACTCGAGGAACGGTGATTGCCCCGAGCGAGATGATGCCGCTCAGCTGCTCCGGGCTCGGGAATGCGATCAACGTCGGCTTGCCCGCCAGCCGGGTGGTTAGTAGCGTCCCGTTCTGAAGGAGCTGCCCGACGGCAAAGGAGCTCAGCAGCATCGCGACGTCGGGCGCGCCGCGGATGGGCCGGTAGGCGATCCTCTCCATGAGCAGACCGACCGCAACCGTCCCGATGACCATGATCGGCACGGCGACTTCGAGCGGCAGCCCCGCGCCCAGGCTGAACACGGCGAGGTAGGCCGCGATCATCATCAGATCGCCGTGAGCGAAGTTGATCAGCCGCAGGATGCCAAATACCATCGCGAGCCCGACCGCCATCAACGCGTACAGGCTCCCCGCACTCAGCGCGTTGACGACCTGCTGGATGACGTAGTCGGTCATGCCGATACGCCGCCCACGCCGAGGTACGACTGCTCGACCTTGGGATCCCGTCGAAGCACATCGGCGGGTCCATCCAGGGTGATCCGCCCGGTCTCCATGACGTACGCACGATCGGCAATGTCCAGCGCGTGATGGACGTTCTGCTCGACGAGGAGGATGGTCCGTCCCTGTGCCTTGAGCGCCGCGATCGTCTCGAAGATCCGTTCGACCATCAGTGGTGCGAGGCCCAGCGAGGGTTCGTCCAGCAGGAGCAGGCGCGGGCGGCTCATCAGCGCGCGCCCGATCGCCAGCATCTGCTGCTCCCCGCCCGACAACGTCCCGCCCGCCTGGCCGATGCGCTCCCTGAGCAGCGGGAACAGGGCGAGCACCATCTCGAGGTCGTCGGCCGCCGCCTGCCTGTCGCGTTGCGCGACAGCCCCCAGGCGGAGGTTCTCGCTGACGGTCAGGCCCCCGAAGATGCGTCGCCCCTCCGGGCAGTGCGAGATGCCAAGGGCCACGATGCGATCGGTCGTGGCGCGCGTGATGTCAGCCGCCTCGAACGTGATGGTGCCGTCGGACGGCCGCAGCAGCCCGGAGATCGTTCGCAGGACGGTCGTCTTGCCCGCCCCGTTCGAACCGATGAGCGCGACCAGCTCGCCCTGCGCGACCGCGAGGGACACGCCCTGGAGCGCCCGGATGGTGCCGTATCGAACGTGGAGGTTCTGGAGCTCAAGCATGGCGGGCCTGCCCGAGATAGGCGGCGATGACGTCCGGATTTGCTCGCACGGCAGCGGGATCGCCCTCGGCGATGAGCCGTCCGTAGTTCAGGACCTGGATCCGTTCGCACAGGTTCATCACGAGTGGGATGTCGTGCGCCACGAGCACAATCGTGATCCCCAGGTCGTCGCGCAATCGCCGGATCAGGCGGAGCAGCTCCTGGGTCTCGATCGGGTTCATGCCTGCGTTCGGCTCGTCGAGAAGGAGCACTTTCGGGCGGGTGCCCACCGCGCGGGCGATCTCGAGCCGTCGTTGCTCGCCGTACGGGAGGTTGCGTGCCGCTCGATCTCGCTGCCCGGCGAGGTGGAACAGCTCGAGCAACTCCATGGCGCGCGCATCCAGCTCGTGCTCGGAGCGCCGGAACGACGGGCTCGAGATGAGCGTGCCGATGAGCGAACGCTGCGAATGACGCTGGAGCGCGATCTTGACGTTGTCGAGAACCGACAGGTCCCCGAACAGGCGGATGTTCTGGAAGGTGCGGCCGATGCCCATCCGCGAAACCTTGAAGGCGGCAGAGCCCGTGATGTCGTGGCCTTCGAAGGAGATCGTGCCGCTCGATGGGCGCAGGAACCCCGACAGGAGGTGGAACAGCGTCGTCTTGCCGGCGCCATTCGGACCGATCACACCGTGGATCGTCAGCGGCGGAAGGTGCAGCTCGTAATCGACCAGCGCCTGCAGACCCCGGAACGACCTGGACAGCCCCCGAGCCTCGAGGAGCGGCGTCGTTATGGCATCCGGCTCCCGGTTGGCCTCCATCGTCGGGAGAATACGTCGCGGCCGGTCACGCGTTCCATGCGTCTCGACCGGTTGGGATCAGTGCGGCAGGCGTCGCGTCGAGTGACCGGCTCGCGGCTGGTGGCTGGCTCGCGTGGAGTGATGCCTCGCGTCGGGCAAACTCAACGGCCTCCAGGCTGGGCCCCGTACCCCTCTGTCACCTCGTTCTTGTGCGCCGCAAACGCAGCCAGAACCTCTTCCTTCTCTCGCTGCGGCACTTTGACGAAATCAAGCGTGCGCCCAAGTTCCGCTGCGACTTCATCGAACTCCTCGGGAGAAATCCGAAGCCGGCGATGGGCCTCTTCCAGATCGAGAGGAGTGCTCCCCGGGACCGTGGCCGTAAATTCAAACGGTCCACCGGCCACGTTGCACACCCACAGCGTCCGCATGAATTTCAGCCCCGGCAGCCTGCCCAGGTTGTTGGTGTGCCATTCCCGCAGCATGGGATTCTTTGATCCCTGCCCGACGATGGGGTTCTGCACCACAGCATCGCTGAAGTGGTCCACAACTGCTGCGATGGCAAACGCGCCACCCAGCCTCTCGTAGAGACTTGACTCCGCCATTGGTCGTCGACCTTGTGCGTGCGCCCACCAACGGCCTCGTTCGACCGTTCTATCGGCAGCTGTTGCTAGTGATACACGGCCGGAGTGCGGATGTCAATCCATCCCCGGCGCGAGTCCTCAGCGCACGTAGCTCGCCCCGTTGACGTCGATGGTCGTGCCGGTTGCATGGCGCGCCAGGCCCGAAGCCAGAAAAGTCAGGATGTTGGCCACGTCCTGCGGCTGGGCGACCTGCCCGAGGCCCGTATCCCGAGCGGCCGCCTCGACGCCGAACTTGTCCGCGAACGGCTTGTTGAATGGCGTGTCCACGTATCCCGGCGCGACGGCGAACGCGGTGATCCCCTGGCGGCCATTCTGTCGTGCGATCGTGCGGGTCATGGCGACGACGCCCGCCTTCGCAGCCGCGTAGTGCCAGAAGTCGGGGTCCTCGCCTCGGAAGGCCGCGCGACTGGCCATGTTGATGATGATCCCGCCGTTCTCCTGGCCCGAGAAGGTGGCCACCGCTGCGCGGCAGAGGATGGCCGGCGCCACCAGGTTCACCCCGAGCGACAGCATCCAGACCCTGAGCCAGTCTTCGAATGGGCCGTCGAGCTCAGCCGGCGGGTAGATTCCCGCGTTGTTGATCAGGACGTCGATCCTGCCGTGCACCGCGAGTGCGTCCACCCACAGGCGCTCGGTCGTGAGCGGGTCGGAAAGGTCGGCGATCAGGGCACGTGCGCCAGATCCGAGCTCGCCGGCCAACGCCTTGACCGAGTCCTCGCGCACGTCGTGGAGCAGCAACGTTCCGCCGGAACGCGAGATGGTGCGGGCTGTGGCGGAACCGATGGCTCCGCCCGCGCCCGTGATCAGGACGACCCGGTTTCCGAGATCGATCACGTGCTGCCCCTTTCGATGGCTGCGGGACGGAGGGATAGTGTGAGTCAGCGCTCGGCCGGCGTACGCGCCACGACCCACAGGAAGCGGGCATCGTGGCGATCCTCCGGCTCGACGGCAAGCTCCGACCGGTCGATGACGAGGCCCGCGCGCTCGACCAGCCGCCGATTGGCGCTCGCGCCGAAGTGGCTGAAATACATGTCGACCCCCAACCAATCTGCCTCGACGTCGCCGGGCTCGTCGTCGGCGCCCATCGAGGCCAGGAACAGGCCGCCGGGTCGGAGCCAGGTGCTGATGCGCTCGAGGAGCGGAAGGTGCTCATCGCGCGGCACGTGCGTGAGGGTGTAGAACGCCACGACGGCATCGAAGCTCGAGGGCTCGAAACGGAGCGCCGTCATGTCGGCCTGGATGAACGTGGCGCTCGGCACGTGACGGCGCGCGATTTCGAGCTGCGTCGCCGAGATGTCCACCCCGGTGACGCCACGGTCCCGGGCCAGCGCCACGGTCATCGGAATCCCGGCGCCGCAGCCGAGCTCGAGGACCACGCTGCCGGGCGGAATGAGCTCGAGCGCCAACGCGAGGTAGCGGAGCCTGGTCACCGACGGCCGGAGATCGCTCCACGCCAGATAGCGTTCGGCCATCGTGTCGTAACCGTCTGCGACGATTCGCTTCGGATCCATCGCCGGTATTGTCTCCGCGAGCGCGGCGGTACATTCTCCGGGCCAGCCTGGACCAGAG
>JBBSGX010000139.1:0-6298 GCA_038253685.1 Candidatus Limnocylindrales bacterium
CCGTCGAGCGAAACGTTCATCAAGTAGATCAGCTTCCCCATTGCCACCTCCCATTGTTGATCCGCATCGACCACCCATCTGTCGTCGGCTGCCGCGCCCGTGACAGCCACGTTGACAGCCACGTCAAACGTAGGGCCCCGGCGCATCGCTCTCTTGCTGCTGGTCTTGCTGCTGTTCGTCTCCGCGCACGCTGTGGCGTTGGCGTCTCAGGTCCCCGATCCGCAGCGCTGGACCGTAGGGCTGGCTGTTTATGCGGCGTCCGTGGCCAGCGCAGGCGTTGCGGCCCGGGTCCGTGTCCAGCTCGGCCGAAGAATCGCCCACCAAGATGGGCACGGTCGCCCCGGAAGCGGATCGCAGCGCGCTTTTTGTAGGCGCTGCGGTGTGCTGCGTTGCGCGGTCAGGCCCGAACGCGCCCGCCGGTGAAGGCACGGCCAATGAAGATGACAATGATCGCCCCGATGACCGCGACCACGATGCTCTCGACGTTGAGCCCTGTCACGTCTGCCGCGTGGAGCAGCGTCCCAGCGACGAATCCGCCGACCAGCGCGCCGACGATCCCGAGGATGATCATCATCACCAGGCCCTCTCGGGAACCCATGATGAGACTCGCGATCCAGCCCGCGATCGCGCCAAGAATGATCCAGGCGATGATGCCCACGGAGTGCCTCCCAAGTATCTGCGAGGAGGAGCCACCTGTTGTGGCTCGTCCTCGCATGCGGTTCTGTACCTAGCGGTTGCGATTGCCCTCGTCGTTCATCTCATCCCTGGCGTCGCCCACCGTCTCTTCGACCTTGCCCTTGGCCTGGTCGAGCTTCCCGCAGACCTCGGTTGAGCGGTCACCCGTGACCTTGCCGACCTCTTCCTTCATCTTGCCGTTGGCCTGATCCCACTGGCCCTGGGTGCGATCGTCGGTCATGGTTCGTTCCAGTGATGCAGAGCAGATGCCCCGGCTGAGAATCGTCGCGCGGACCGACGACCAGCGCGACAAGACAGCCGAGAATATGCCAACCCCGCGACAGCGTTACCCAACCAGAGAGGAGCTGTGGCGCAACGAATCCGCCGGCTATCAGCCCTCCGACAGTGCTGCGCTGCCCTTGGCGACCGCGTCCTTGACTGCTGCGCCCGCCTTGGCGGCGGTCTTCGCGGCGGCGACCGCTCGTCCGGCTTCATCGAGCTTCGGCTGTCCCCATGCCTGCCGGATCCGCGGCCAGATGTCGTCTTCCTCGTGCTGGATGTGGCCTTCCAACGTGGTGCGCAGGGCATGGACCTGCGTCAACCAGGCGTGGTCCGAGGGATCGAGGGCGTCGATCTGCTTCATCACGGCGTCTGCCTCGCGGACCTGCTCCTCGTGTTCTGCCTCCCAACGTGCCAGGACTTCATCCTGTTGGCCAGCCTCGCGGGCGACGGGGTCGTAGACGAAGTGTTCCTCGATCTGCTCATGAAGCTCCAACTCCGGCTGGAGCTTCGCCCACAGGTCGCCGCGTTCGGGACCGGGCGCCTGCTCGATCTTCTGGAACTGTGCCTTGGCCTCGACGTGCATCTGCCTGAGTTCCTCGAGTGCGTCCATACCGCTTCCTTTCCTGGCAGCCCGCGGCACCCTCACGACGAGCGTCGCAACTCCTGGCCTTTGTGGGCGATGAGGGCATCCTGAGGGCACTCTGGGATCAAGCGGGTCGATGAAGAAACTCCGTAGCTCACAACGACGTAACACGGACGCGGCGAATGATGTCCCAATGACGGCGAGTGGGTCCCGGAGGCCCCAAGACACCCGGATCAGTCCTCGACGGCCACCGCTCGGTACAGCTCCTCGTAGGCACGGCCGTAGATGTCGGACTCGATGCGCAGGCTGTGGGCGACCTGGGAGTCCTCGTCGACCGCGGCAAGCCGGTGCTCGACCTCGCGCCACTTCCGGAGGATCTCCGCGGCGGTCAGCCCCTTGGAAACGTCGCGAACGGGGTCCACCGCGTCCGGGGCATTTCCATGGGCGACCTGACGACGGGCGCGTTGCAGCAGCTGGACGACCGCAGCCGGTCCGGCGACGCAATCGGGAGCCGCGAAGATCTGCCTACCAAAATGGCGATCATCCGCTCATCGGGGGCCAACGAGCCCCCTCCTTTTTGGGTGGTCCAAAAAGGCCACCGGCGTCCGCGCCCGGCAGATAACTCGGGTCGCCGAAGAACTGCCCAGCAACATGGTTCGGTCCGGCGCATGCCCGGCCACGCCAAGTGGTCGGGCGCCTCGGTGACGACTCACCTCGCAGCCACCCGCAGGCGGCAGGGCCAGCGTCGGCGTCTCCTTTTTTCTACCGGCCAATAACGCCAATAACCCGCCCCGCCGGCGCCGTCATGTGCCCTCACCGAAGAATCGCCCACCAAGATGCCGTTCGGCGCTCCGGGCTCCGTTCCTGGGAGGCCGCGGCCCGTCGATGGCGATCCGCCGGCTGAACCCTCCCGCGAGCACCGCCGGCGCTGGCTCCTCTTTTGTGACCGGCCAATAGCGCCAATAACCCCATGTGACGCCGGACGCGGTCCTTGGCATGATCATCCTGGGCAAGAAGCCCGGCGAAGCAGCGTGAAGGAGCTCGCGGAGATCGAGCTCCGGGGATAGGACGGCTGCTGCCGCACGAGGCGACGGCCTTCCGATACCAGACCGTCGTCGCGTCCATTGCGGGTGCAGCCTGACCGCGTTCCACGAGCAGACGGTCCGGGCCTCACGTCGGGTGGTGGTCCGGACCTTCTGGGTGCTTCGCCGTCCGCTCCACCGGCTCAGCGGGAGAGCTTGCAAGCAACCCGACAGAGCCGCAGCATGGGCGGGAGTGCGCCCGACCCTACCCTCCGCCATGCTTGGTCGTCGTGATCCCTGATCCCAACCCCGACGTCCTGCTCGCGCTCGTCGAGCGATTCAGTGAGCTTGCGGAGCGCCGCCTGGCCACTCCCGCGAGGACGACCGCCGCCGCGACACGCGCGCGCCAGCTACGTGACCACCTCGAGACGTACATCGCGCCGCGTGCCCGCGACATTGACGCGCCGCTCGTCGTCGTCCTTCTCGGGCCCAC
The DNA here is from genome assembly GCA_038253685.1 of Candidatus Limnocylindrales bacterium. GTDB lineage: Bacteria > Chloroflexota > Limnocylindria > Limnocylindrales > CSP1-4 > JAFMJV01. Next base: position 3,056 of record JBBSGX010000139.1, read on the forward strand.
TGGAGCCGGCAAGTCGAGCCTGTTCAATGCGCTTGCCGGCCGCGCGGCGAGCCAGGTCGGGGTCCTGCGACCGACCACGCGGGATGTCGTGGTGCTGCTCCATCCGGACGACCGCGCCGCCCTTTTCGCCGATGGCACCTTTCGTGGGCTTCGTGCCGCCGACGTACGCGTGGTCGAGGATCCAGCCGTCGCTTCCGGCCTCGCCCTCGTAGACGCGCCGGACGTCGACTCGATCGAGCACGGCAACCGGATCCTCGCGGACCGGCTCGCTGAGGCCGCGGATCTGGGGATCTTCGTGACGACCGCCACCCGCTACGCGGACCAGGTGCCGTGGGACGTTCTCGGCCGAGTTCGGGACCGCGGCCTGCCGCTCCTGGTCGTCGTGAATCGCCTGCCGCCAGACGACGGTTCGCGTCGCGAGGTCATCGACGATCTGACGCGCCTTCTCGCGTCTCGTGGGGTCCGGCTGGAGACCGGCTCCGCGGAGCTGATCGGGGTTGCCGAGGGCGCGCTCGATCCGGCCATCGATGGCGTCGACCCGCGGGCAATCGCGCCGCTGCTTGCGCGGGTGGAGGCACTCCGGCGCGACCGGGCGGCGCGCCGTGCGCTCGCAACCCGCGCACTCGCGGGCGCGGTCGCAGGGCTGCCGCCTCTGGCGGAATCCGTCGCCGATGACCTGGATCACGAGGCGATCGACTCGGACGCGCTCCGCCGATCCGCTGACGCGGCATTTGACAACAGTCTGCGCGACGTCCGCCAGCAGCTTCGACGCGGAACCTTCCTGCGCCAGGAAACGCTGCGGAACTGGCAGGCCTTCGTTGGAGCGGATCAGATCACGAGGTTGTTTGCGACCGGGATCGGGCGCGCACGCGGCCTGGTCGCGCAACTGGTCCACGGCACGCCGGCTGCGCCGATCGCACAGGTTCGCGAATCGACGACCTCCGACATCCTCTCCCTCGCCCGCCAGCATGCTTCGGACGCGAGCCAGCGATCCGCGATGTCCTGGTCCGAGAACCCCCTCATCGCCGAGAAGCTCGCGGCGCGCGGCGAACTGTGGTCGGAGTCGTCCGGATTCGACGCACGACTGGAGGAGCGGCTCAACGCCTGGCTGGCCTCGATCGCGACGGATGTCCGTGCGACGGGAGCGCCAAAGCGCACGCTCGCCCGCGGAGCATCAGCCGGTGTCAACGCCGTCGGTGTTGCCGTGATGGTCGCAACGTTCGCTCATACCGGTGGCCTCACGGGAGCCGAGGTGGGCGTCGCGGCCGCCACCGCCTTCCTCAACCAGAAGCTGCTCTCGGCGCTCTTCGGGGAGGCGGCGATGGTCGAGATGATCCAGCGCGCCGGTGCCCGTCTCGACGCTGCGCTCGCAGAGACGTTCGCCGAGGAACGCGCGCGGTTCACGTCACTCCTGGCGGACACGACCGGGCTGCGGGAGCTTGCTCATGATCTGCGCATCATTTCCGCAGAGGTCCGCGCCGAGCCGTGGCAGCACGCGGAGACCGGCGACGCGTCGAGGTGACACTCGAAGGATGTCTCGAAACCCTTGACCGGGCCATCGAGGCGGCGGACGTCCTCGGCATCCCGACGGACCAAGCACGCGCTGTTCGGGCGTCCGGGGCAAGGCGGCTCGGCTTCCCTGCAAACGTCTACGTGCTCGCGCTCGTCGGCGGGACGGGGGTTGGCAAGTCCAGCCTCTTGAACGCGCTCGCCGGAACGTCCGTGAGTGCCGTCTCGGCGCACCGGCCGACCACCGCCGAGCCAGTGGCGTGGATTCCCGCCGAGACCAGCGAACCGCTCGACGCGTTGCTCTCCTGGCTGGAGGTCCGCGAGGTCCGGACGCACACCGGGCCGCAGATGTCGGACGTCGCGATCCTCGACTTGCCGGACATCGATTCCATCGAGCCTTCGCATCGCAAACGCGCCGAGGCGCTCCTGCCGAAAGTGGACGCCGTGGCCTGGGTGACGGACCCGGAGAAGTATCACGATGCCGTCCTGCACGACCAGTACCTCCGCCGCTGGCTGCCGCGCCTTGACCGGCAGGTGCTGGTGATCAACAAGACGGATCGGCTTGCCTCCGCCGATATGGGACCGCTTCGCGGCGACCTGGCGGCGGATGTGGCCAAGTGGCTGCCCGGCGACACCACCGTTCCGCGTCCACGGGTGGTCATGACGTCCGCGCTGCCCCCCGCGGACGGATCGATCGGGGGCACGGCCGAGTTCCGCGAATGGCTCGCCTCCGAGGTGGACGCAAAGCGCGTCGTCCGGAGCCGACTCGAGGCATCCACCGCGGATGCCGTGACCGCGCTGGCGCAGGCGGCAGGGGTTGGCAGAACGGCCGCCTCAGAAGGGCGTGGTGCGCCTCGGGCCAAACTTGGACCTGCCACACCCGCCTTCGTCGAGCCTGCCGCGCGGGTGCGCGCAGCCGAAGCCGCGGGCGGCGAGCTCCTGCGCCTGCTCGATCTCCCGGGCGTCGAGCAGCAGATGGCGACGGCCGTGCGCTCCCGGGCCAGGACGCGCGGCGGTGGGCCGTTCGGCGTCGCACGCGGCGTCATCGAGTCGGCGGTGGGCCGACCGGGGCAGGTGGCGGATCCGGTGAGCTACCTGTCGCGCTGGCGCGAGCGCGGCTCAGTCGTGCCTGCGGCCGAGGCCATGCGACGTGCAGTGACCGATGCGCTCCCCGAGGCACCCGCGGCAACCAGGCCGATGCTCGCGGAAGCGGCCAATTCCACCACGGTGAGCGAAGCCATGGTCCGGCTCGTGGACGACGTCGTCTCGCGGCAGGTCGATCGCGACTTCCTGCCCTCGAGTCGCGTGTGGCTGTTCATCGGTCTGCTGCAGACCGCCGCCACCGCGGCGCTCGTCGCCGGCATCGTCTGGACGGCCATCTGGGTCCTCGCTCGGCCCCCGGTCGACACGGTCCAGGTCCCGGCGCTCGGCGCGATCCCGATCCCCCTCGCGCTCATCGCAATCGGTGCGGTCGCAGGCTACCTGCTCGCACGCGTCCTGGGCGGGCACGCGGGGGTGCTGGCGCGCCGCGCTTCGCGCGCGCTCGCTGCCGACCTTCGTGCGGCCGTTCAGGGATCAGTGGCATCGGCGGCATTCGCGGCGCTGGACCGGCTCGAGGCGGCCCGCCACGCGCTCGCCGAGGCCGCTACGGCCGTTCAGACGGAGTGCGCCCAGGACGTGGCGCGTCGGCCCTAGCGGCTGAGACCGGCCTCGCGGCGGTCGCCGGGATCCACC
>JBBSGX010000140.1:0-6287 GCA_038253685.1 Candidatus Limnocylindrales bacterium
CGAGCACGACGCTCAGCCGCTGGCGGGCAGCCTCTTCACGACGAATCCCGGCGTGCGGGGCGTGCCAAGGGCCTCGTTCGGCGGCTGAGGGCGAGTAGCAACCACCGCCGGCGCAGGGCAACCGGCGCTACCTCGTGCCACGGACTCCGGGTTCGAGTCAGCCGCCCGGCGTCCACTGTCGCGGCTGCCCCGCGGCACGGTCGATCACGGCGAACTGGTTCGCGCTGAGCCGTAGCCAGGGCCCGGTCTCGCCGCCCGCCCACTGGACTCGAGCCTCCGCCACGCTCGAGGACCCGATTCCGAAATGGATCCAGCCGAGCTGGCCCCCGGCGTGGCCTCCGCCGACGGTCAGCTCGCGCCGGACTACGGCGTCCCCGACGCGGACCTCGACCCAGGCGCCGATAGCATCTCGATTCGGGCCGGGCTGCGTGACCTGGAGGGCCACCCAGTTGCCCATCTGTGCAGGCGCAGCGGCCGTGCCGGCACCGACGTTTCGCCACAGCTTCACGGGGTCCCGATAGTTCACCTCGACGAGGTCGAGCAGCCCGTCGAGGTTGAAGTCGGCCAGGGCTGCACCCCGCCCCCGGGCAAAGTTGATGATGGCCGCGGCATCGGCACCCTCGACGAACGTACCGTCCGCCTGGCCGATGAGCAGGTTGCTGGGATCCTTCTGGGCGTAGTCCGGGATCTCGTCGACGTTGCCCTTCGATATGAAGAGGTCGGTGAACCCGTCGTTGTTGACGTCCTGGAACTCGGGGTGCCAGGCCGTGGAGGGACGCGTGTCGCCGCCCGTGAACGGCCGCTGGGCGTTGACACCGCGCTTGAGCCCGATGTCGCGGTATGTGGGCTGGCTCGGGCCGGAGGTCAGCGTCTGGAGGCGGTTCGCCGCCTGGCTCGTCAGGAACACGTCCGGAAAACCGTCGCCTGTGACGTCGAAGCTGCCGATGCCCATGCCCTCGACCTGGACCTGCACCCAGCCGTCGGCCGCCGTGTACAGGCGCGGTGCCTCGCTCGGCGCAACGTGCCAGAGCTGCTCCTGTCCCGTGGCGGCGTCGTAGTAGTGGCGGTCGTTGCTGACCCGCAGGTCGCTCCGGCCCGATCGGCTCCAGTCGCTGAAGAGCATCGACAACGCGCAGAAGCCAGGTGTGAGCACGACGGGTGGCGCGTATCGCGTGCCTGCCGCATCGGGTCGCACGAGGGCGTTCTCCGCGCAGGCGGCCGTCTCCTGTTCGGAGGCGTCGAGCCCCAGGTAGTTCCCGAGCGCGAGCGTCGGCAGCCGCGCTGATCCCTCCCAGGTGGCGCTGAACGCCGTCGTCAGTGCGTTCCCGCCAGCAAAGGACCACGCCTCGTTCGCCCGCGCGAAGCGGCATTCCCCCAGGCCGCGGAGAAGCACCGATTCGCCGGCGCGCAGCACGATCAGGTCCACCTCGCCGTCCCCGTCGATGTCGATCGGGTACGCGCCGTTGACGTTGGTCAGGTCCGTGACCGGATCGTGCACCGCCATGAACCGGAGCGCGCCGCCGACCGGGCTGTCGTTGCGCTCCAGAACCGCGGGGTTGCTCCCGCCCGCGAGATACATGTCCGGCTCGCCGTCGTGGTTGCAGTCGAAGACCGCCACTCCGCCGCCGACGGAGAAGACCGAATCGCCGTCGTAGGTGTGGACGAGCCCGGCCGTCGGGGCCTCCTCGATGAAATGCGGCGGATTCGCCGCGACCGTGGGCGTGATCGCGCCGCCGCCGCCAGCCAGCACCACGGCGATGAGCGCGAGACCTGCCAGGACCCCGGCCGCGATCACCGCCGCCAGGACGGCTCGGCGGTTCACCGCCTCACCCGGATGGGCGCCCGAGGCCCCGTGATGACGTCCGCGTCATGAAGTGACCTGACCCGCATAGTAGCGCCGTGCCAGCGTCCAGGCGGCCTGGCCGCACTGCGAGCCCAGTCGCCGGCCCGTGAAATCGTCCGCCTGGACATGGATTCCGCCGTAGAGGCGGGACTGGCCGGCCTCGTCCGCCGCGTCGAAGTACGTCGCCCACTCGAGATGGATGTCCGTCGACGGACCAGCCTCCACCTTCAATGATCCTGCCTTGATCGTGTACCCGCTTACGCCTCCCGGGAAGTATTCGCTCCCCGTGAAGCCGGTCATGACCTCGGCAGCGGCCCGGCTGAACGTGCTGTGGCCTGAGACGTATCCCGGGAAGGAGGGCGTGACGAAGGTTGGCAGCTGGAAGGGGATCCACGTCGTGCCAAGGATCCAGCCGACACCGCCCATCTGCGTCTTGGGATCGGCCGGATTGCCCGCCCACGCCCGGATGGCGATCTCGCCCTCGTGGCCCGCGAGCGACGCCATCGGCTGGCCCGGCGCGGTGCTCGCCTTGTCGATGAGCGCCACCAGACTGGGGACGAGCGGAAGGCCCTCGGCGTCGTAGGAGGGCAGCGCCGGGTCGCTCGACTGGCCGCGCTCCGCCATGTACCGGATCATCGAGATCGGCCGCACGCCGTCGTAGCTTTCCTTGAGGCCCCACGCGGCGATCGCCGCATCGTGGACCGCGCCGTTGAGTGCGAAGTACAGCTTCACGTCCCACTGGAGGCGGTCGAGGACGGGACCTGTGCCGCCGATCCTCAGGTTCGGAGACAGCTCGTCGGACACGAGGTTGGCCAGCACGTTCCAGTGGCCCGGAGGCGTCTCGGATTTCGGCCCATCGGCCCAGAAATCGACCATGACGCGGGTGAAGTCACCCTGTTTCACGAGTTCCGGCTCGTATGGCTTGCCCGTCGCCGGGTTGACCGGATGGCCCTGGCCGTCGTTGGAGCCGAGGGAGTTCGCGCCGCGAGCGTCAGGCGCGATGTCCATCACGGTCGTCGAATTCGCGTCGAGCAGGCTGCTGTCCCGGATCACCTCGATCGCCTGCTCCTTGAAGGTCTGGTCGGTGGCCGGGTCCCCGAGGTGAGGCGGCGGGCCCGGATCGATGGGCACGCCGCCGGCGCCGCCGTCGGGCAGCGCGAAGCTCTTGACGTGCCCCCATTGCGGCCCGATGGCCTGCTGGACGCCGTTGACCACCGGGATGCCGTTCTGCGAAATCATGTGCTCGAGCTGAAGCGGCTGCCAGTGGTTGGGGTCCGCCATCGTCGTTCCCGGCTTGGCCACGACCAGCGGCGCGTTCACCGGCTTGTAGGCGGGATCGCTGTAGCCGCCGGCCTCGTTCGAGCCATCGGTCGCGCCATAGGCGAGCACCGCCTGCGCGATCCGGTTTCCCAGTGCCGCGGGCGAGCTGCCCTCGGACGTGGTGGTCGTGATCGGGTAGCACAGGCCGTCCATCAAATCGTCGAACTCGGACAGCGACTGGTCCGCGCCGACGGCCTTGATGTAGCGGGCGCTCACCACGCGGAACGCCGCGTAGCTGGTGGCCTCGTTGCGCGCCGCGGTCACGTCCGACGCGTTCAGCTTCTCCTTCACGAAGTAGCCCGACGCGGTCGGGTCATAGGCGGCCCACGCATCCCACATCGCGGCCGAGGTCTGGAAGAGGTTGCGAGCGTGGACCGTGGGCGCCGGCAGGGCACGCCGGATCGCGTCAAGCAGCGCCTCGTCCCAGCGACGGGCGACGGACCACTCCGGGTGGTCCTGCATGGGTGGGCACATTGGTGCCTGCGACCAGGGCCGAACGACGATCACCGCGCCGACGACGAGCGCGATCGCCGTCACCCCCGCGAGTGCGGCCACCGCCAAGTGCCGCCGCGACCGCTTCGCCGGTCGGGACAGCGCGGTGAGTTCCGGGTCGGGGGATCCGTCCAGCGCCTGGCCTCCCAGCCGGATCCTGCGATCCGTGCGACATCTGGTGGCTTGACACGACCGTGGTCATGTAAGACCGTATCACAAACATTTGGGAGAGAGGAACACAAATCCGTGGGCATCGGTCCGGAGGAACTCGGGCAACGGAGCGAGACCGTTCGACGGGCGAACCTGACGGCCATCGTTCGGGAGTTGCACGCTCGTGGACCGCTGTCGCGTTCCGAGCTGGTGGCCCGCACGGGGCTGAGCCGGAGTGCCATCCGCGGTCTCATCGGGGAGCTGGTGGTTGCCGGCCTGGCGTCCGAGGAGCGGGGCGCTCCGCTCGGGACTCCCGGTCGCCCGTCGCCGCTGGTTCGCCTGAACCCCGAGAGCGCCGTGGTGCTGGCACTCGATGTCGCCGTCGATTCGCTCGCCGCAGCCGTTGTGGGGCTGGGCGGTGAGGTCTTCGAGCTGGTCCGGGTCGATCGGCCCCGCTGCCACTCGTCCGAAGAGGAAGTCGTCAGGGATCTCGTCGAGCTGACGCGGGGCCGGGTGCATGCGCCGGCGAGTGATGCGCTGATCGGGATCGGCGTTGCGGTCGCGGGCATCGTCCGGCGTTCGGACGGCTTCGTGACCTTGGCTCCCCACCTCGGCTGGGAGGGCGTCCCTCTCGGTGAGCAGCTCACCCGAGCCTTCGGCACGACCGCACCGATCACCGTCGCCAACGAGTCGGATCTTGGCGCGCTCGCGGAACTGCGACGCGGCGCCGCCATCGGTGGCGACTACGTGCTCTTCATCTTCGGAGAGGTGGGCGTGGGCGGCGGCCTGGTCGTTGACGGCAGGCCCCTGACGGGCGTCGCCGGATACAGCGGCGAGGTGGGCCACATCCCGGTCAATCCCAACGGTGTCGCCTGCCGCTGCGGCTCGGTTGGATGCTGGGAGACCGAGATCGGCGAGGAAGCCCTGCTCATTCGGGCCCGCCATGCCCCGGACGGCGGCCGGGGAGCCGTCGATGCGGTGCTGCGTGAAGCCTCCGAAGGATCCGTGGTGGCGCTATCGGCCCTCGAACACGTGGGCCGATGGCTCGGGCTAGGGCTGGCGGGTCTGATCAACGTCCTGAACCCCCAGCTGATCGTGCTTGGCGGCCTCTTCGGCCGCATCCATCCGTTCGTGAGACAGAGCCTCGAGGAGGAGCTCGACCGCCGCGCCCTACCGGCCTCCCGCGCCTTGGTCCAGATCGTGCCCGCCGCGCTCGGCGGCGACGCTCCGCTGCTCGGTGCGGCCGAGCTCGCGTTCGAGCCGCTGCTGGCCGACCCGGCGAGCTGGATCGGACCGCGCGATGGTCTGCTCGAGCTGGCAAGCGCCTGAGCATGGTCCGACCGATCACCACCCTTCGATCCCGCCGCCCACCCACCTTGACCGTCCACAACCGCGATTCCGGTCCATCCCCCGTCGCGATCTCGCCCTGCCCGGGTGCTCCTCCTCGGAGTGGGGCGAGATCGTGGGGGCCATCGAGCGAGGAGATTCGGTGGCAAAACAGGCGATCTACGCCTTACGATTGAGGAGCATCAAGAGGAGGAAGAAAAGTCATGGTCAATCGCAGACTGGCGACATTCCTACCGGTCGCCGCCATCGTCTTTGCAGCGTGTGGTGGAGGGGGCAGCTCGGCTCCGCCGTCGAGCGCTGCGAGCGTAGTCCCGCCGAGCGTCGCCGCGAGCGTGGCACCGCCCGCAAGCGTCGCGCCAGCCAGCGTGGCACCGCCCGCAAGCATCGCGCCAGCCAGCGTGGCGGCTGGGGGATGCACCGTGGGTGTGTCCTGGAACAACTTCCAGCAGCCGCGTTGGGCGGCGCACGACGAACCCAACCTCAAGAAGACGGTCGAGGCCGGTGGCGGCACGTACATCTCTGCCGACGCCAACCTGGTCGCCGAGCAGCAGCTGACCGACGTCGACACCCTGATCTCGAAGGGCGCCACGGTCCTGGTCCTGCTGGCCCAGGACAACAAGGCCATCCTGCCGGCGCTCAAGAAGGCGTCGGACGCGGGCGTCCCGGTCATCGCATATGACCGCTTGATCGAAGATCCGAGCATCCTCTACATCACGTTCAACAATGTCGGCGTCGGCGAGGCCGAGGCCAAGGCGGTTCTGACGAAGGTGCCGAAGGGCAACTACGTCCTCATCAAGGGCGATCCGGGCGACCCGAACGCGTCGACGTTCCTGCCCCAGGGCTGGGACAACGCCGGCCTGAAGGCCGCCGTCACCGCCAATGCCATCAAGATCCTCAACGGACCCGACGGGACCTTCACCGATGCGTGGAAGACCGAGAAGGCCCAGACCAATATGGAAGCGATCATCGACAAGGCCGTCGCCGACGGCACCAAGATCGACGCGATCCTGGCCGAGAACGACAGCACGGCGCTCGGCGTCGTGGGGGCCCTCACGTCCAAGAGCTACGGCTTCCCGCCTCTCAGCGGCCAGGACGGCGACCCCGCCAACCTGAACAACGTGGCGTTGGGCAAGCA
>JBBSGX010000141.1:0-6262 GCA_038253685.1 Candidatus Limnocylindrales bacterium
CCCCCAGGGAGCCCTCTTCGCGACACTGGCGGCCATGCTGCTGGCCATCGCCGTCGTGGTCAACGTGGCCGGCTCATCCACCGCCTTCCAGCTGACGGTCCACCCCGAGGAGCTGGCGATCTTCGGCCTTGCGGTCCTCTCGATCCCCGCGTGGCTGGTCCTCGGAGCTCGCGACAGCCAGCGACTGACGCTCGGCGTGCTTGTGGCCGTCGTGATGTGGTTCGTGGCCTGGTATCCGAACCTGAGCGGCCTGCCCATGCCGAACTCGATCGCCAACATCTACCAGGGGCTGCTACCGGCGTGGAACTACGACTTCCAGTTCGCGGTCAACCTCGATCCGCCGGTGCCGGGCTCCTTCATCGATACCAGCACCCTGGTCATCCTGGGCGCCACGGCCCTCGTGGTGATCGCGGCCATGGTCGTCGCGCGCGCCTGGGTGCCGAGCAGGAGTCGGCGACCCGAGGCGACGCTACCCGAGACGCTCTGAGAGCTTGCCCCGCCCCGAATGGGTCAGTGGCGCGGGCCGGCTCGCTCGAGGACTGCGTCGGCACGGCTCGCCTGTGGGATCGGTGCCGAGAACCCATGCGGCAGCGCTCCCTGGGCAGCGAGACGCCTGATCACGAAGCCGTAGTAGTCGTCGACCTTGGCGGTGATGTTCTCCCAGCTGAACTGGACGGCACGCTCGCGTCCCGACTCGCCCATCCGCTCGCGCAGCTCCGGGTTGCGGAGCAATGCGCCGAGCGCATCCGCCAACGCGGCGGGATCCTTGGGCGGCACAAGCAGTGCCTGCTCTCCGCGGCGCACCACGCCCTTGTAGCCGTGGATGTCGCTGCACACGATGGCCGTTCCCGAGGCCATTGCCTCCAGCAGCACGATCCCGAACGATTCGGAGCCGGTTGCCGGCGAGCAGAAGATGTCGGCCGTGGCGAAGGCGCGGATCTTGTCCGCCTCGCTGATTCGACCCAGCAGCTCGATCCCGCCGAGGCGGCGCGTGGCGATGTAGCGCCGCACCTCGCGTTCCTGCGGGCCGGTGCCCGCAACCAGCAGACGGCAATCGATCCCCTCGCGTCGCAGCGTGCGGTAGGCCTTGAGCAGGTACGTCAATCCTTTGCGACTCTCGAACCGGCCGACGTAGAGGATGTTCGGGGTGCCGTCATGCCACCGCGCGAACGGGGGCACGCCCCGGAAGGCCTTGAGGTCGACGCCGTTGGGGATGACCTTGTAGTCGCCTGGGAAATAGCGTTCGATGAAGTGGCGCGCCGCCGCGCTGACGGCGATGCGTCCATGCAGCCGGTTCGCGAAGCGCTTCAGCATCCGCTTTCCGAACTCGTACGACGGACTCCAGCCGGAGTAGGCGTGGAACGTGGCGATGTTGACGCTGGTCGAGTGGCGCAGCAGCTGGAGCGACAGGAACGGCACGAATGGCTCGTGGAAGTGCAGCAGGTCGAACGCTTCGCGCTCGAGCATGTCCTGCACCAGCTCGCCATACCGATGCGAGACGGTCAGCGTGCCGACGGAGCCGTTGGTGGGCACGCTCCAGCCGTAGCCGAGGCGGATGATGTCGCCCTCCGTCGACTTCTGGGGACCGTGGGTGCTGCTGATGATGCGGACGTCATGACCGCGCCCGACGAGGTTCTCGTAGAGGAACTGCACCTGGGCGTTCACCCCACCGGGCAGCGGGTAGATATACGGGGTCACGAGACCGATCTTCAACTGCCCTCCCCCTCGTTCGGGCCGGCGGCTTCCGGATCGAACCTCGCCGGACGGCGACGCCCGCCCGGGTAGCCGAGGTCGCGACCCGTGCCGCTGCGCAGCAGCTTGCCACGAACCTCGTCGCGGACCGCGCGAGCGTTCTTCCCGAGCTGAAGCCGGAAGGTGCTCACCTGCTCCCGCCACGGGTAGAAGTCCCCCTCCCAGCTCGTGGTGCGCGCGAGGATCGCGGCGCGCAGGTCGTCCTGCGTCGTGCCGGGGAAAACGGTCACGGCCTGTCCAACCGAACTCGCGCGGTGGGCGTCGCTGCCGGCAACCCCGGCCACGCCGCTCTCGGCCACGAAGGCGGGCACGCGCCGTGTCCAGCGGATGCCGGCGGTCGTCGGGTTGAATGCCTCGATGGCGTCAGGATGGAAGACAGCGTCGGACTGATCCAGGAGCCGCCGGATCGTTCCCGCCGAGGCGCACAGGGGGTAGGGCACAAGCGGGTGCGCAACGATGGCGATCCCGCCCTGGTCGTGCACGCGTGCGATCGTCTCCTTCATCGACCGCCACGGCCGGATGCGCTCCCGCAGGAACAGGCCAACGAGGTGGCCGTTCCGCGTGGTGATCTCCTCGCCGACGATCACCTGCAGCGGCAGCGCCCGCCGCCGCGCGAGGTGCTGCGCGGCCTGTGCTCCGTCGATGCGCTCGTGGTCCGTGATGGCAACCACGGACAGGCCGCGCGCCACGGCCTGCTCCAGCACCTCTGCGCCGGTCGAGATGCCGTCGGATGCGAGCGTGTGGATGTGCAGGTCGGCGCGGCCGGGCTCGGTGCTCACGCGGCCTCCCACAGGGGAAAGAACAGCGACCACCACTGTTCGGGAGCCTCCGCGACCAGCTGCTCCAGTGCGCGCATCTCCTGGTCGAGGGCATCCCGCACCCGGACGCGGCGGGACGCTTCCGCATCGAGCTCGATCGACTTGACGACCGCAGCCCAGCGCGTCCAGCCGATGCGGCGCATCCCGATCGCGAAGACCTCGGCGCCCGACTCGGCAGCCAGCACCGCGGGACCGACGGGCACCCGGGTCGGCGCGCCAAAGAGCTCGACCTTCGTGCCTGCGCCGCTGATGACGCGGTCGGAGACGAGCGCCACACCCTCGCCGCGCGCCAGGCGTGCGATGAGCTCGCGCGCAGCGTCGTGCAGCGGCACGATGCCGATCCCGAGGGCGCTGCGAGCCTTCTCGAAGTAGGCGCGAAGCGCGGGGTTCGCCACCGCTTCCATGGGGCCGGCGATGGGGACCTTGCTCTCCCGTGCGGCATAGAGGGCGGCCAGCTCTATCGACCCGAAGTGGAAGCCGATGAAGATGCGGCCGCGGCCCGGGACGGCGGGTCCGAGCGCGGCCCTCGCCGTCTCAACGGTATCGAGGCGGATCCGGGCGCTGAGCGTCTTCCGGTCGTAGCGCGGCGCATTGGCTGCCTCCGCGTAGGTGCGGAACCAGTGTCCGAACGCATCCCGTACCAGCCGGTCAAGGGCGCGCTCGTCCCTCGCCGCGGCGCGAACGCGTGGACTGGCCATGTCGTTCTCGTCGAGCCAGCGGCAGACGCGTCCCAGGTTGGCACGCACGAGGGCACGCCGTTGCGGCATAAAGAGAGAAGCCCCGGCTCCGGCCGCATGCGCAGCCCGGTAGACGAGCCCGTCCGGCAGGTGCCGCAGGAGGCCCGCTCCGCCGATCAGGACCGCCGCCACGATGCGATCGGGCAGCGACGGCCGCCGAGAGGCGGAGGGTGCCGCCGCGTCGGTGACCCTCATCTCCCGCTCACGCGCAGACGCGCTCACGTGGCGCCCATTTCCCGGGCACGCGCTGCGAGGGCTTCGCTTTCTCGTGCGGTGCGCGGCCACATCGGCTTGAAGCAGTACCACTGGTCCGGCGCCTCGCGCACCATGGCCTCAAGCGCGTTGGCGATCGCCTGTGTCGCGCGCTGGAGCTCTCCTGGCGAGTCATTGGCAACCTCGATCGGCTCGTCATGGCTCGCGACGTAGGTGCGGTCCGGCTGGCGGCGGTTCACGACCGGAAGGATGAGGGCCCCGGTTCGAGCCGCGAGCGTGGCGGGCCCGGCCGGCAGGGTCGTCCAGGTGCCGAAGAGCTTCACGGGAATGCCGTCCGGCCGGTAGCCCCAGTCGACCACGAGCCCGACGACCGCAGGTTGTCGCAGCGCGCGGAAGACCTCGCGCAGGTTGCGCCAGTTGATGATCTTCAGGCCCCAGCGTTCGCGCTGTGCGTTGAGGCGTGCCAGAAGCTCGGGATACGCCGTGTCGTCGGCCAGCCCGTACGTGGGCACGCCGCGCAATGCAAAGGCCGCGGCAAAGACCTCGATGCTGCCGATGTGCCCGGACACGGCGATCAGGCCGCGGCCGTCGGCGCGGCACCGCTCCCACAGCGCCATGAAGGATTCGCCGCCGTGATCTCCGTCCGCGGCGACCAGGCGCAGCGGCTCGTCGGCCGGCAGCCCCGGCAGGCGCATCAGCTCGACCGTGAAGCTGGCGTACGTGGCGTAGATGCGTCGGGCGAGTCGTCCAACCGCCGGGTCGCTGGTCGGCTTGCCGAGCACGTGCGACGCGTTGGAGAGGATGATCTGCCGCTTGGCACGCCAGCCGTAGTAGCCGCCACGGAAGAGCGCACTGGCAATCGGCTCCGAGATCGCGGTAGGGACGTGCGAGAGCGCAGCGGAGGCAGCCCGGAAGGCGCCCACCACGGTGCGCTCACCTGCACGCCGCACGACGCGACGGATGCCCCCGCTCTCGATCCGGCGATGCGGCGCGTAGCCGACCCCGGACCTGGGCACCGGCTTCGAGCCGACGGGCGCCGGTTCCTCGCCCGCCGAAGCAGGCGCCGCGCGTTCAGCCCCTCGCTCCACGCCCACCCCTTCGGACATGCGTCCAGCGTTGGTCAGGCTTGGTGCCCGGCCGAGCCCGCCTTCGCGGCGGCTCGGAGGTTCGCGCCGTCGCTCGCACCGCCGGCGGCGGCAGCCTCGACCGGCGCGGCGCGGCGAGGTGCCAGCTTGCGGGTCTTGCGAGGTTTGATCGTCTCGGTGCCCACCAGCGTCTCGTTGTCCTCGCCGCGGATGAAGGCCTCCACCCGGTTGAAGGCGATGTCGTCGTGGATCTGGACCGGAGGGCTCTTCATGAAATACGACGAGGGCCCGACGAGCGTGCCCGCCAGGCCGCGGTCCAGACCGAGCTTGAGGCAGCGGATGGCGTCTGTGATGACGCCGGCGCTGTTGGGGCTGTCCCAGACCTCGAGCTTGACCTCCACGTTGAGTGGCACGTCTCCATACGTGGTGCCTTCCATCCGGATGTAGCACCACTTGCGGTCCTTGAGCCACGGCACGTGGTCCGACGGCCCGACATGGATATCGTCGGGGTCGAGCTCGTAGTCGAGCATCGACGTGACCGCGTTGGTCTTGCTGATCTTCTTGGACTCCAGGCGCTCGCGCTCCAGCATGTTCAGGAAGTCGGTGTTGCCGCCGAAGTTGAGCTGATAGGTCCGGTCGAGCCGTACGCCGCGGTCCATGAAGAGGCGCGTCAGCACGCGATGGCTGATGGTCGCGCCGACCTGGCTCTTGATATCGTCACCGATGATCGGCAGACCTTCCTCCGCGAAGCGGCGCTGCCAGTAGGGCTCGCGGCCGATGAACACCGGGATGGCGTTGATGAAGCCGACGCCCGCCTTGAGGGCCTGCTCGACATACCACTTGGTCCCTTCCTCGCTGCCGACCGGCAGGTAGGAGACCATCACGTCGACCTTGCGCTCCTTGAGGATGCCGACGACGTCGGCCGTCGGCCCGGGCGCCTTCTCGATGATCTGGCTGAGGTACTTGCCGAGGCCGTCGTGGGTCATGCCGCGCTCGAGGGTCACGCCGGTGTGGGGCACCTGCTGGAAGACGTAGGTGTTGTTCGGCTTGGTGTAGATGGCCTCCGAGAGGTCCTTGCCGACCTTGTTCTTGTCGATGTCGAAGGCGGCCACGAATTCGATGTCGCGGATGTGGTAGCCGCCGAGGGTGACGTGCATGAGGCCCGGCACGAAGTCGTCCGGCTTGGCGTCCTCGTAGTAGTACCGACCCTGGACCAGGCTACTCGCGCAGTTCCCGACGCCGACGATCGCGACGCGGATCTTGCCGTCCTTGTTCTTCGGCTGGCGGCCGTTGCCGTTGTGATTGTTTGCCATGACTAACGAGTTTCCTCCGACTGCGTTGGTAGCTGCGCCTGGGCGCGGACCGCGAGGATCCGCTGGATGGTGGTGATCGTTGCGAGGATCGATATCAGGAGAAGCGCGCCGACGAGCGCCATCCACGAGAGAGGTGGCCCCAGGACGCCGCCGTTGGCCGTCACACCGACCGAGGGCACGTAGGAGCCGGGAAGCAGGCCCGCGAGCACCAGACCGATGGTGAGGATGGCGATGCGTACCTCACGCGGTGCGAGCCCGACATTGGCCATGCCGGATCCCGGGCGGAAGCCGAGGCTCTCGGACTTCGCGCGCGTGTAGCTGACCATGAAAGCGGCGGCCATGGC
>JBBSGX010000142.1:0-6220 GCA_038253685.1 Candidatus Limnocylindrales bacterium
ATCCACCACCGTGCGGATGACCGGCACGCGCGCCCAGTAGTTGGGGCCGCGCATGACGCGCGTTTCGAGGATGCGGAGCGTGGGAAGCGGGACGGCGCTGGGCGTGCGGGTTGGCGCGCGAGGCGCGCGCGCGCGCGTCGTCGGCTCAGCGTCCCCGGTGGCGTCTGCGCTCAGCTGGAGGCCACCTGTTCGTCGTCGAGGGCGTGCAGGACTGGAACCGCTACGCGTACACGGCGCCGCAGGTCGAAGCGGTAGCCCTGCGGCAGCGAATGCAGCACCACATTGCTGATCATCAGCGGGCGGTGCGCTCGGACTTCCCACGCGTCTGTGTCGGAGCCCGCCCCGTCGATGATGGTGACGCTGCGCCGGCCGATGACCTCGAGCACGTGGTCCGGTCCCACGACGCCTGCGGTGTCCTCGTCGATGCCAAGCCCGAGGAGCGAGGGGTTCTGGGCGATGATCGCGAGCAGTCGGCCGAGGCGGTTGCGCTGCTGGAAATGCTGATCGACGATCACGCCGGGGAGCAGCCCGAGACCGGCCGCCATCTGGACCATGCGCTGCTTCGGGGTGCTGCCGCTGGCCCCGAAGGCGACCATGTGCGAGCTCATGGCCGAAGCGCCCGCGCTGGTGCCGGCGATGACGGAGCCGTGGCGGTGGCGCTCGAGGATCGCCTGCGCCATGTTCGTGCCACCGATGGTCGAGCTCAGGCGCAGCTGGTTGCCGCCGGTCAGGAAGACACCGGTCGAGTCGCGCACGATCCGGGCGTTGTGGTCGTCGTTGGCCTGGGCGCGCGTCACCGCGTGGATGGGATGCACGGCGTGCGCACCGAGCTCTGTGAAGACGCGGCGATACATCTCGCCGGCCAGCGGACCCAGGGACGAGGCGCTGCTGATCACGACGATGCGCGCGTCGTGACCGCCGGCAAGCGCGATGAACCGGCTCAGAATGGCGCGCTCGCCAACCTTGTCCTCGGCACCGCCGATCACGATGACGTGCCCTTCGGCCACAGACTCACACCGCTACTGGTTCCGTCGAGGATACAGGACGGCGAGACTCGTTCCGGTTGGAACGACACGGCCGCAAGACCACCCTGTGATCGGAGCCGAATGGCTGCGGCGGCCTACACGTGTCGCCGGGGTGGATCATCTGGATGATTCGGCGTGGAGCTGGGCCGCGAATGGCTTGGCAGCCACGATTCGCGGTTGCGTCGCCAGTGCAAGACCTTCGGAAGAATTCCTATGCCGGGGGAGCCGCGGAATAGCCATGATCACTGGCCAGGGGATCGACAGTGAGAGGACGCGGACGGATGCCTCGGTGGATGCGCGAAAACGGCCTCGCACTGGCTGCGTTCGGCTTGTTCGGGTTCTCGCTTCTCGGCCAGATCGTCGCCGGCTTCGCCGAGAACAACAAGGACCGAGGAGACCGCGGGCAAGGCCCAATAGATGTTGTGCAATACCTGGAGAGCGGCCACTTCGTGGAGGCCGTGTTCGAGAACTGGGAAAGCGAATTCCTGCAGATGGGCACCTTCGTCGTTCTCACCGTATACCTCCGTCAGAAGGGCTCGCCCGAATCGAAGCCGCTCGAGGGTGAGCAGGCGGTGGACGCGGAGCCGGATGCCACGCGACCAGGTGCCCCCTGGCCCGTCACGCGCGGTGGTCTGGCACTTCGTGTCTACCAGAAGTCTCTCGGACTTGCGCTGTTCGGACTATTCGCGCTTTCGCTCGCGTTGCACGCCGTAGGCGGCGCCGCCCAGTACAACGATGAGCAGCAAGCGAGTGGCTCGGGGGAGCGCCTGGATCCTGTCGGCTACGTCGCCACGTCTCGCTTCTGGTTCGAATCATTCCAGAACTGGCAAAGCGAGTTCCTGTCGATCGGTGCACTGGTGGTGCTGTCGGTATTCCTTCGTCACAAGGGATCACCTGAATCGAAGCCCGTCGACCATCCTCACGGAGAGACCGGCGAAGCCTGAGGTCTCTGCCCGATTGCCACGGCCCTCCGGCCGTTCAGCGACGTTGCTTCTTGCGCACTGAAACTCGTCGGGGTGGCAGGGCAGCCTTGCCACCTGCCGCTACGATGTGGTCGCCAACCGCTCGCAACAGGCCGTGCCCGCCAAAGCTGATTTGACAACGAAGTCCGACGCCGCCACGACGCCAGCGCTGTCCAGTTTCCGGCTGCGATTCGACTTCGAGTTCCTGCGCGATCGGCGCCGCGTGCTGGCCATGGGCCTCCTCATCCTGAGCGGCGCGGCGGTGCTTGCCTTCCTTGCGGCGCGCGGCGAGCTGGCCGGGTCGGACGCGCGAGCGTATTGGGCAGGCGTGCGGCTGTGGCTGGGCGGCGGCGATCCGCTACACCCGACCGGGCCCTTCCTCCCCTACGTGTACGCGCCGTGGACACTTCCCCTCTTCCTGCCGTGGGCAGCCCTTCCCTGGAGCGTGGCTTGGTTCCTCTGGCGTGGCGTGAATGTGTTGCTGCTCCTGTGGACCGCCGGCTGGGCCTACAAACGGCATCCGTTGGCGACCGCGGTAGTGCTTGTCGTCCTTGCGGCGCCCATCGCCGCGACCCTCGACACAGGCAACATCACGCTGCTGCTGGCGCTTGCCGTGTGGGCCGCGCAGTTCGTCGGACCGCGGCTCGGAGGGATCCTGTGGGCGCTCGCCGCGACCCTCAAGTGGTTCCCGGTGCTGTTGCTCATCTTTCTGCCGCCACGCGCCAGACTCTGGGGCATCGTCGGGCTCGGCGTGGCAGTGCTGCTGGCGCTTGCCACGTGGCCGCAGACCCTCACCCAGCTGGACCTGGCGATCAACTTCCCGCGCCCGCTTCGCCTCGACTATCTGTTGCTCGGCTGGGCCGCGGTCCCGTGGCTCTGGCAGCACCCGCATCCGCTCTGGTGGCTGAACCGCCGGGACGTGCCCCGCTTGGCTCGGCGGTGGCGCGACGTTGCCGTGCACCAGTTCCGTGAGCTCCGACATTCAGACCAGGCGGGTGAGATCGCCCGCCAGTCGATCGGGCGTCGGGTTCGCGCCTTCTTCGGAGTCGGCTGACCCTACGCCGGCGCCAGCGAACGGCGCATCAGCAGCCACGCGGCGGCCAACCCGCCTGCCGCGATCGCGACGAGGGCAAAGACGGACCCGAGCGCCTGCGGAGACCCGTTGAGCATCAGCTCCTGCAACAGGTGCACCGCGTGCGTAACCGGGATCAGCAGTGCAAGGGTCGCGACCGGTTGGCTGAGCTGCTCGATGGGGACGATCAGCCCGCCGAAGAACACCGCGGCAAGCAGGGCCAGCAGTGAGAGCTGTACCGCCTGGCTCTCGGAGCCCGACACCGCCCCGATGAGCAGCCCGACCCCGGTAGACGCCAGGATCAGCAGGGCCAGCACTCCCGCGACGGCCCCCGCACTTGCCAGCATCGGTACCTGGAGCCCGTTTACCAGCAGGAGCAACGTCCCGGCAGCGAGGACGCCGACGATGAGCCCGTAGGCGAGGAGCTTGCCCAGGATCACCTCGAAGGCGCTCACCGGCGAGATGCGGTATCGCTCGATCTGCCCGGACGTACGCTCCCGGACGAGGGCCAGCGCCACGAGCGTCAGCGCCATGTGCTGGAGGATGAGCGCAGCCACCGCGGGGCCGAAATAGCTGATCATGCGCGGCTCGGTTGGCGCCAGGTTCTGGACCTGGGCGCGCGTCGGCGCGGCCACCACGTCCGCGGGAATGGCGGAGACATTGGAAGTCGCACCGGCAACCTGCTGGCCCTGTTCGACGGCCTGCCGGATCACCTCGCGGTTCACCACCGCGGCAATCTGGTCGGCGGCCACCACGGCGTAGCTCGACTTGATCGGATCGACGGTGTTGTACTCGAGCGTGATGATCGATGGTTGCCCGCTCCTGAAGGCCTGCACGGGATTGGGCGGAGCAACCACGAGCATGTCCGCAGCGTGGGACTCCAGCAGCGCGCGACCCTCCTCTACCGTGCTGACGACACCGACGATCGAGATGCCGGCGGGCGCGAGCTCGGCCGCTTTCGAAACGTCGACCTGGAGGTCCCATTGCGGCGGGATCACGAGCGCCGCGGTCAGTGGCGGCCGCACGCCCGAGTAGCCGAGTCCGAAGACCAGCATGATCACAAACGGACCAAAGATGAGGCTGAGCAGGGCGCCCGGCCGGCGGCGCACTTCGATCAGCTCCTTGCCGACGAAGGCGACCAGGTGCGTGAGCACCTTCAGGAGAGTCACGCGGCGGCCCTTGGACCGCGCACCGCCGTTGGATCCCCGTTGCGCGGGCTCTCGAGGTGCCGCGTGACCAGGACGGCAAAGACCTCGTCGAAGCTGGGGCGCGACTCGCGGACAGCGCGCACGTCTCCACCGACGGAGCCGATGGCATCGACGACGGCGGGCGAGGCCGTGCCGGCGTCGTCGACCGTGACCCGGAGGCTGAGCGGCGAGTCCTGGTTGACGTGGCGAACGTTCGGAACATTGAAGAGGACGCGCGGGTCGATCGGCTGCGCCAGCTCAATCTCGATGACGTCGCCGCCGCTGGCCATGCGACGCAGCTCATTCGGGGGAGCGAGTGCCAGTACCCGGCCATCGGCCACGAGCATGACTGCGTCGCATCGCTCCGCCTCCGCCACGACCTGGGTTGTGACGAGCAACGTGCGGCCGTCATCGCGCAACCGCCGCAGTTCGTCCCAGATCGTGACCCGCAGGAGTGGATCAATGCCCGCGGTGGGCTCATCGAGCACCAGGAGAGCCGGCTCGTTGACGAGCGCGCACGCCAGCTCGAGCCGTCGCTGCATGCCGCCGGAGAGGCGTCCTGCCCGCCGATTACGCACCTGCGCCAGGTCGACAAGGTCGAGGACCTCGTTCACCCGGCGACGCCGCCTCCGCCACAGCATGCCGAAGAGACTGGCAACGAAGCTGACGTTTTCCCTTACCGTCAGCTCGGGATACAGGGAGAAGGACTGCGGCAGGTACCCGATTCGCTCGCGCGTGGAGCGTCGAAACCGGGACGGATCCTCGCCCAGCACCCGGACATGACCGGCCGTGGGCCGCAGCGCACCCGTGAGCATTCGCACGGTCGTGGTCTTGCCCGAGCCGCTCGGCCCGATGATTCCCAGGATCGTTCCGGCGAATGGCAGCTGAAAACTGATGTCGTCAACGGCCGTGAAGTTTCCGAAGCGACGCGAAACGTGCTGGACGTCGATCGCGACGGAATAGGGATTGGGCGCGTCCACGGTCGCAGCCTAGCTGCGTGCCAGCTTCCTGTGCTCGGGCGCGCATGTCGAAGCGCGTTGCAGTCGGATCACAGCACCGGGCTTGGCGCTTCTCCGGCGGGCGCGGCGTTATCGACAGCCGAGCCTGCTCCCTCCGGCTGGCACGATGGACACCAGAAGACTCGGCGCGGCAGTGCGCCGAAGACCCGGGTCCGGATTCGCGTTCCGCAGCGGCGGCATGGCCGGCCGGCACGGCCGTAGACCCAGAGGCGCCGGTCGGGTGCGCGGGGACCATCGCCGGCACTGGGCTGCGCCCCGAGGGCGTCCGGCATCGTGACCCGACCGGGCCGGAGACGATTGGCTCCAAGAAGCTGGGCCGAGACGTCCACGAGGTGCGGCATCCGTTCCGGGTCCATGCGCCCCAGCGGCAGGAAAGGGTCGATCCGCTCCACGAAGAGCACTTCGCTCCGATAGACGTTCCCGAGCCCGGCAAGCACTGTCTGGTCGAGCAGTGCTTCGCCAACCGCCATGTCCGCGCGCTCCGGCGCACGCAGCCGCCGCACGATCTCCTCCGTCTGGAGCTCGTCCGCCAGCAGGTCGGGACCGAGCGCTGTCAGTGTCGGGTGGATCGCCAGGGCTCGGCTATCGAGGAGCTCGACGGTCGTCGCATCGAAGCAGACCGCAACCGCGTCCTGGACCTCGATGACCGCCACGGCCCGCGATGGGCTGCGTTTCCAGCGCTCACCGGGGCGGTAGCGGTGCCATGAGCCGTGCATCCGCAGGTGCGTGTGCAGCGTGAGGCCATCGTCGAACCCGATGAGGAGATGCTTTCCCTGCGACTCGACCCGATCGATCCGACTGCCGACGACGAGCTCCAGCGCGGCTCCGTCGGCTCGGCCACGCGCTGCCAGGACCTCACGCCCGAGCAGCACCTCTCGCAGCACGAACGCGGTCCGATAGAGCGTGTCACCTTCAGGCACACCCGGATTGTCTCAGGCGTTCGTTGATCTCTTCA
>JBBSGX010000143.1:0-6207 GCA_038253685.1 Candidatus Limnocylindrales bacterium
CCGGTTGGCCCATGGCCGGGCGGACCGATGACCCAGTGGCCCCCCGGCGGCTCATCCTCTTCGGTCGTGATCGCCGAAGGTGGCTCGGAATCGAGCGGGACGCTCAGGATCTTCCAATCGCCGGGATTCGGCCCTGGCTCGTCCTCGGGAGGTGGTTGCACCGTCTGAAGGAGGGTCAGCGCTCCGTGGTGAGTGGGCCTGCCGGCACCATCTCGGACGGCGTCGCGGCCGCGCTCTGCGAGAGCGCAGGCATCCCGCTCGGCTCGGGCATGGAGGACGGCAACGTGGCCGGAGCCACCTTGCCCTTGGCCTGCGGCATGTAGGCGGCGCCCATCAGCTCGGGGCGCTCGAAGTCCTTGCCGCACCATGCGCACAGGGACCAGTCAAGCTCGACCAGGCGGCTGCAGTTGGGGCAGACGCGCCGCAGGCGGTTGCGGCACGTCGGGCAGATGATCCATTCCTCGTGCACCGGCCGGGAGCAGTTGGCGCAATGCGGCTGGGACTCGATCTCCACCAGCATCGCCTCTTCGGCGAGTGCTCGTTCGTTGGTCTCGGCGACGGTTTCCTTCGGCCGGACGATCTTGTAGAGGATCCAGCCGAACAGAAAGAAGATCGGCGTGAAGACGATGATCAGCGTCGCGGCGAGATAGGGAGCAACCGGGTTCGCGGTCCGGTGCTGCAGGTCGCGGTACGCCCAGAAGGCGGTCGCCAGCCACATCAGGATCACGTAGATGGCGATCGCACGAAGCGCGAGCTGTACGGCCGGATTGCTGAGGATCTGGCCGATCGCGTCCCCGATGTTGGCCAGAATCTGATTTGGATCCATTGATTAGCCTCAGGTGAGTGCGGGCCCGATGCGTTTCCGCGGGCCGCCCGCCGGCCGAGCGGCGAGTGTAGCAGCGATGACCCGCGGGGCCGCCAGTGCCGAGGCTACGACTCACCATGACGTCTCGATGCGCCCCGGCGAGACGCTCACGTTGCAGCTGCAACGTTTGTGAATCAGCGGAGGAAGCTCGTCGTCCAGAGGGCTGCCCGAACCGAGGATGACAATCCGGCGAGTGCCAACCCTCCCACCCACGTCGCCACGAACGCGACCAGCGTCAGCATCTCCCGGATCGCGTCTTCTACAGACGGAATGCCCGGTGCCAGGAACTGATCGCGCACCGCGGCCCACGCAAGGCCGCTCACCCAGAGAACCGGCAGGAGCGCCGCGACGGTTACGGCCCAACACGCCGCGGCCGTCAGCACCAGCCACGAGACGTTGCGCAGCGCGGTGCCCGGACCTGCGGGCCTGCCGTCGGCCAGGCCGAACCGGCGGGTCATCAGGTGTCTGGAAGCCATCGCGACCGCGAAGTCCACCAGCACAATCACCGCGGCCAGCACGAAGAGCTCCCCGCGAATCTCGCCGAGGACTCGCGTGACCACCGAGTCGGTCGAGTTGCTCGGGAACTGGAGCTCGGAGATCACGATCTGCGGAACTCGCCGCCCCACCACTCCCGCCACGGCCAGGATCGCGAGGAGGCCGAGAGCCTGCACTCCGGCCACGCGTACCACCAGCCCTCGACGTGCGCCGCCGCGCAGCTCGTGGGCCACTCGCCCCGACCGAAGCTCAACTGTTTCGGAGCGGTGGATGGTCCGGTCGAATGCAGAGACCTCGGCGAAGGCGGCGAGGAGAATGGCCGTGCCCGCCACGAGAAACGCGGCCACGGCGGCGACGGCGAGCAGAACCGCGAGTCCGGAAGACGGGCCCGAAGTCGTCAGCACGGGCCCGAAGATGGTGCTCAGCTGCCCGTCCCCGGGGAAGGTGATGGTCGGCACTGCGAGCAACAGCCAGCCGCCGCGCACTGCGAAGGAGAGCGCGCCGAGCACCCATAACGATGGCTCGCGAGCGACGACTGCCACTGCCGCACGCACGCGCGCAGGGCCGCTGACGGGAGCCGCCGCCGTGGCCACGCCAGTGCACGGGCTCCGACCGGCCATCACCCGGAACCGAGACATCATGCCGGTGACCCTGCCGACTCGACCGCCCTGCCGAATGCGCGCAGGAGCTCGCGCGCCAGCTCGTTGGGACGCATCGTCGTGGCACGGACAGGGTCCCAGCTGACCGCGACCCACATCAGCAGCGGTCGAGCCCAGGGACGGCTGTCGTCGGGCGGCGGCGGCATGCGCAGCCGGATCAGCTGTCGCCCGTCCGCCTGCGCGAGCAGGCCGGCAAGAGCCCCGGCAAGGATCGGCCCCATCGCCTGGAGCGGCGGGCCGGGCGGCGGGCCGGCCGCCGGAGCCACAGCCAGGGCCTCGATGACGCCCTCGTCATCGGCCGCCCACAGCGTCGAAAGCCACCAGCCGTCGTCCATGACGCTCGGTGCGCTCATGCCCAACTGGACGACGCACTCCTCTCCGCCGGCGTTCGGGCGTAGGCGGAGCCGCTCCTCGCGCACGAACGAGGGTCCCGGGGCCGGCAGGCGGGCCGTGGTCACTGCGAGAGTGTAGGTCGCAGTCTCGCGAGTGCCGCTACTCCCACTCGATGGTGGCGGGCGGCTTGGAGCTGATGTCGTAGACCACGCGGTTCACGCCGGGGACCTCGTTGACGATGCGGCTGGAGATCTTGCCGAGGACGTCGTAGGGCAGCTTGGCCCAATCGGCCGTCATGCCGTCCTCGCTGGTCACGGCACGGACCGCAACGACGTTGGCGTATGTGCGGCCGTCCCCCATCACCCCGACGCTTCGCACCGGGGTCAGGATCGCGAAGGTCTGCCAGAGGGCCCGATAGAGACCGGCTGCCTTGATCTCGTCGATCACGATCCAGTCTGCTTCCCGCAGGGTGTCGAGCCGCTCGGCGGTGACCGCACCGATGATGCGGATGGCAAGTCCCGGCCCGGGGAAGGGCTGACGCAGGACCATCGCCTCCGGAAGGCCGAGCTCCAGGCCCACCTGGCGCACCTCGTCCTTGAACAGATAGCGCAGCGGCTCGATCAACTTGAAGCGCAGGTCCGCCGGCAGGCCGCCCACGTTGTGGTGCGTCTTGATCTTCTGCGCGGCCTTGGTCTCGGGCGCCGTGGACTCGATCACGTCCGGGTAGAGGGTGCCCTGGGTAAGGAAGTCGATGCGGCCCAGGCGGGTCGACTCCTCCTCGAAGACGCGGATGAACTCGTCGCCGATGATGCGGCGCTTCTCCTCGGGCTCCTCGACGCCGGCCAGCCGGGCGAGGAAACGCTCGCGTGCGTCGACCATGACCAGGTCCATGCCCAGGTTGGCCTCGAATACCTGCCGGAGCAGCTCCGACTCGCGCTTGCGCATCAGGCCGTGATCGACGTAGATGCAGGTCAGTCGATCGCCGACCGCGCGAAACACGAGAGCCGCCGCGACCGCGGAGTCGACGCCGCCGGACAGCGCGCAGATGACCTTCCCGTTCGAGCCCGTCGCCGCGGCGTGTGCGTCGACTCGCTCGCGAATGGCGGCGACCGTCGACTCGATGAAGTTGGCCGCCGTCCAGGTGGGCTTGGCACCGCTGATGCCGAGCACGAAGTTGCGCAGCACGTCACGACCACGCGGCGTGTGCACCACCTCCGGATGGAACTGGATACCGTAGAGCCGGCGCGCAGGGTCCATGAGGCCCGCGAACTCGGTCGAGTCGGTCCTGGCCGTCGCGTGGAACCCGTCAGGCAACCGCGTGATCGAGTCGCCGTGGCTCATCCAGACGGGCTGTTCGCGCTCGAGGCCGCTGAAGAGGCCGTCCTCGGACGTGATCGTGATGGTGGCGGGGCCGTACTCGCGGTGCCGGACAGGCACCACCTCGCCGCCCAGCTCCCGCGCCATCAGGTGCGCCCCGTAGCAGATGCCGAGGACGGGGATGTCGCCGGTCCAGAGTGCGCTGTCCGGCTTGGGCGCGCCCTCGTCGTAGACCGAGTTGGGCCCACCGGAGAGGATCACGGCCTTCGTGCCGCGGCGCACGAGCTCCTCGTACGGGGTGTCGTGGGGCAGCAGCTCCGAGTAGACACTGAGCTCGCGCACGCGCCGGGCGATCAACTGGGCGAACTGGCTGCCGAAGTCCAGGACGGCCACGGTATCCGGGAGCGTCCCGACCGCCGCGGCCGGCCGATCGCTCGCGAGGCGGTCCGGCGGGGGTGCGTGAAGCGCAGTTTCGAGGTAGGCCTCGACCTCGGCGTCGTCCGGAGCGAGGACGCGGTGCCCGGCATTGGCGGCCTCGCCGTGGACGGTCTTGCCGCGTTTGGTACGCGGGGGCGCTTTCTCGACGGGCGGCCCCTCTCCGCCCACGGCGTGCGCCTCGACCTGGTCCACCTCGCTCAACCGATCCCGCCTTGCCTCCCTGCCCGTAGACCGACTCCCAGTCTACCCGGTGCGGGCCCATCGGCCGGGTCCAGAGGGCTTGAGGGGCGGGAGTATCGTCGGCCCATGCCCAAGACCAGAAAGAAACAGGCCCAGCAGAGCACCGAGCTGGCAGCCGTCTGGACGGATCCGCCCGTCCAGGAGCTCGGCTCCGAGACCGCGACCCTGTCCAGCAAGGCCTACCTGCGCGAGCTCGCCCAGCTGCAGATCGAGCTGGTGAAGCAGCAGGAGTGGCTCAAGCACGAGGGGCTGCGGGTCGTCGTGATCTTCGAGGGGCGTGATGCGGCGGGAAAGGGCGGCGCGATCAAGACGATCAGCCTCGCCTTGAACCCCCGCAACTGCCGCGTCGTGGCGCTGCCCGCACCGAGCGAGCGGGAGCGGACGCAGTGGTATTTCCAGCGCTACATCGCCCACCTGCCTTCAGCCGGCGAGATGGTCCTCCTGGACCGCAGCTGGTACAACCGGGCCGGCGTCGAGCGGGTCATGGGCTTCTGCACCGACGAGGAGTACGACGAGTTCATGCGCTCGTGCCCGGAGTTCGAGCGAATGCTCGTGCGGTCCGGAATCATCCTCGTGAAGTACTGGTTCTCGGTCAGCGACGCCGAGCAGGAGCGCCGCTTCCAGAGCCGCCTCGAGGATCCGGCCAAACGCTGGAAGCTGAGCCCGATGGACCTCGAGTCACGCTCGCGCTGGGTCGAGTACTCGAAGGCCAAGGACGAGATGTTCGCGCACACCGACATCAAGCAGGCGCCTTGGTACGTGGTCAACGCCGACGACAAGAAGCGCGCCCGCCTCAACCTCATCAGCCACCTGCTGAAGCTGATCCCCTACCGCGACCTCACGCCCGATCCCATCAAGCTGCCGCCGCGCCAGGCCGATGCCGGCTACGTCAGGCCGCCCCTCACCGACCAGACCTTCGTGCCAGAGGTCTACTGAGCGGAGATCAGGGCAGCGTGCGATCTCCGGTTGCGATCGTCACGAAGACGTCCGTGCCGAAGGGCGGGTCCGCGTACGCATTGAAGGCGATCACGGGCGGGGCCCCGGCGAACGCCAGGTTCGGCGTGGTGACCACCGCGGCCGGGGCCTGTGCAAGCCGCGCCTTCGACCACGTCGCGCCGCGATCGGAGCTCGACGACGCGGCCAGGCGAGCCGAGGCGACGCTGCCATCGGAAGCGAGAGTCATCTCGGATAGTGCCACCATCGCCCGGCCATCCGGCGCGAACTCGACATCGCCGGGCCCTGTCGCGCGATCCGTATCGAGATCCTGTCGTTCGAAGGTGCGTCCACCGTCCACGGAATGAAGCAGGCGCTGGCCGGGCGCTTGTGGGCTGATGAGCAGCAGCACCGAGTTCCCGCGAACGGCGACCTCGGGCCAGCCGAGGGATCCGGCTCCGTCGTCAGGCAGGAGCTGGCTTCCACGTTCTACCCCATCGGTCGCGCGGCGCAGGAAGAGTTTGTTCGGACCGCACGCTCCGTTGGCGCCTGCGCTCCATGCGAGGTCCACGGCCTTCCCGTCGGCCGCAAGCCCAACCATCCCGTCGCGGTAATCAGCGTTGGCGCAGATGAAGCTGAAGGCGGTGGTTCGGATGGTCATCCTCGCGCTCAGAAGGACGCTGCTCGACCGGCGGATTGTACGCGCGGGCTCAGCTCGGTCGGTACCGGGTCATCACCTGCCGTAGTCGGTCGTGGGGGATTGCCGGAGCCGTGTGGCCGTCCCTGCCCTGCATGGTCTCGGCGGCGACCAGTGCGTTGACGATCGCTTCCTCTGTCGCCTCGATGGCAGCCCAGAAGAGGTCGCTGATCCAGGCGTCGTTGAGCATCTGTACGTCGCGGGTGAAGGGGTCCGTCTCAGAGTCGAGC
>JBBSGX010000144.1:0-6196 GCA_038253685.1 Candidatus Limnocylindrales bacterium
AAATCCTCGGCGCGCCACGCGGCAGCGATGCGGTCGCGCAGCTCACGGTCGAAGCCGGCACGAGCCAGGGAAACGTCGCCGAGGACCGACATCATGTAGATCACGAACGGCTCCCGCTTGGCCCGGTTCAGTGCCTCCCGCCGCGTTTCGTCCACGAGCGAGAGCAGGTATCCGGCCGTCTCCACCGCGTGCGGATCCCGGCCCGACGCCGTCGCAGCCTCGTGCAGCCGCTCGATGATGCCGCGCAGCGAAGGAACCGACTCCGCCGGCCGCGCCAGGTACCCGTCCGCCTTCTGCCCGGCCAGGGCCACGAACTCCTTCCGGTACGCGGCGATGAAGAGCGGGATGCGGTGAGGCGGCGCGAACATCGGCTGGATCGGCGGGAGCCCTTCGGTCGCGGAGGGTTGCCGCTCCCCGGCCCACAGCGCCCGGACGGTGTCCATGGCTGCGCTGACTCGCTCAACGGCGGCATCTGGAGCGTAGGGGATCCCCATCTGCTTGAGTCGCAGGGGAAGCCCGGTCCCGAGGCCCATCGCGATACGTCCGGGCGCCATCTCGTCGAGCGCGGAGCCGGTCATGGCAAGCACGACGGGATGGCGCGTGAAGGGGTTGACGGCGCCGAGCGCGATGCGGAAGCCGTCCTCGCGCTCGTCCGCGCCCAGCTCGGAAGCGATCGCACTGACGTAGCTGACGGCGTCGCGCTCGTAGTAGCTGTCGTGGATCCACACGGAGTCGAGGCCCCCTCGACGGGCGAGCCCCGCCCAGTTCACGACTTCGTCGACCTCGCCGCGGGCGGCCAGTCCGAGCCCGATTGGCCGGCTGAGCGTTGCCATGAGATGTCGTTCCTTCGATCGTGCCGGAGCCGGGCGGATTTTCCCGGAAAGCTGCTACCAGATGGTAGCACTTTCGTGCCCAGCACTCGCTCGGAGCATCTTATGATCGGAGGGCTCACAAAGGAGGAAAGATGCCGAGATACGCGGCGATGCTCCGCGGCATCAACCTGGGATCGCACAAGCGAATCTCCATGGCCGTCCTGCGCCGTCTCTTCGAGGACCTCGGCGCTACCAACGTCCAGACGTATGTGGTGAGCGGCAACGTCGTATTCGACAGCCCGCCCGGCAGCCGTTCGGAGCTGGCCAGGAAGATCCGGGATCGGATCCATGCCGATCTCGGCCACGACGTCGCGATCGTGCTCCGGACGGGCGCGGAGATGGCTGACGTGGCAGCCATCCGGCCGTTCGGCTCCGCCCACGACTCGCACCTCTACGTCACCTTCCTGGCCGAGACGCCTGATGCCGCCAAGGTTCGAGCCGTCGCGGAGGCTTCGTTCGGCTCCGAGGAAGTCGAGATCCGGGGCAGCGAGGCGTACCTCCATTTCCCCAATGGCTACGGCCGCTCGAAGCTCAACAACGAGGCGCTCGAAAAGAAGCTTGGCGTGGCCGCCACCACGCGGAATTGGCGCACGGTCACGGCGCTCGCCGAGCTCTCGGCAGGCAAGGGCAAGGGCTGAACCGCTTATCAGGGCTCTCGGGCCTGAGCCTGGTCGACCTGGTGCGAGCGCTCGAGAAAGGCCCGGTCGCAGACCTCACAGGGGAGGGGGACGGGGCCTTGATCGGGATGGGCTGGGCCACCGTCGATCTCGAACGCACCGCGAGCGAGGTCCTCGAGCTCCACTTCGACGACTCCGGCGACGAGTCAGCCCTCGGAGCCAGAGCATTGGGCACGAAGGTGGGATCGATCGAACTGCTCCTGCTCGAGCCGTCGACGGAAGGCCGCCTGGCGGGCTGGCTGGCACGCAACGGAGAAGGGGTTGCCGTCATCTACGTCGAGGGAGCAGGCGCCGCCGATGCCCCGCCCGTCAACACAGCGCTCGGACGTCCCGGCCGGCTGGAGATCCCCGGAGACCGGACCCGGCCGTTCCTCGTCGTGCTCGATCCAGGCTGACGACGCCTACCAGCGCTCCTGGTGGACCATCTCGTCGAGCTCATGCCGGCCACCAGCCTTCGGCGGTCGCGTGAGGTCCGAAGCACTCTGCGGACGCCCAAAGCTCCAGACGTACCCGCAGTAGCGGTCCTCCGGGTAGCCGAGGATCGAGCGGCAGAGCGGCTCGTCGTAGGCAGTGGCCGGCGCCGATCCGATGCCCATCGCCCAGGCCGCGAGGACCATGTTCTGCGCTGCGCGGCCGAGGTCCCACATGACCGACTCGGCGGGTGCCCATGCGCCGTCGGGCGGCCGGGGCACCAGCATCGCGACGGCGACGTTGGCCCCCGCGAGATGGTCCGCAAACGGGCCGACGTTCGCAAGTCGGCCGAGCGTCCCGCGGTCACGTACCACGATGAACTCCCAGCGCTGGAGGTTCTTCGACGAGCCGGCCCGCCGGGCGGCGTTGAGGATGGCGCGGACCTCCTCGTCGGTGACGGGCGCTTCGCTGAACCTGCGGATGACGCGAACGGTTCGGATGGCTTCGAGCGTGTCCATGGATCGCAGTCTACCCACGAAATGACCCCACCCGCGGATGGCAATGGCTCGTAGAGTGCGTCCATGAGCGCACCCGGACCCGACGCCTTTCCCGGGATCATCGAGGTGGTCGTCGAGATCCCTCGCGGCAGCCGCAACAAGTACGAGTGGGATCGCCATGCCGGCGTGTTCCGTCTGGATCGTGTCCTCTCATCAGCCGTCTACTACAACTTCGACTAGGGCTTCGCGGCGGACACGCTCTCCGAGGACGGCGATCCGACTGACACCCTGCTGCTGATCGACGAACCCACGTTTCCGGGCTGCCACGTCTGGGCGCGGCCCGTCGGCGGCCTGGAGATGCGCGACGAGAAGGGTCCCGACTTCAAGGTGCTCTGCGTCGCGGTCGGCGACCCGCACCAGGCCCACGTGGAGCGGCTCGCGCAGATCCGCCCGCATCGCCTGATCGAGATCGAGCATTTCTTCCAGACCTACAAGCTGTTCGAGGACAAGCTGACCGAGGTGCTCGGCTGGCACGACCGCGCTCGGGCCCTCGAGGTGCTGCGTTCTGATCGCCGGCGCGCGGCAATAGAGCCCGAACCCCGGTCCTAACGAACCTCACGGAGCCTGGCGAGGCCGCCGGATCCAGGCTGCGCCGCGGGCATCGAGGTATGACGCGTCGGCCGTCTCGACGATTCGTATCACCACTGCCAGGCAGACCGGGCATCGGAGGACCACGCCGGGAGCCTGGGTATACGCCAGCAGGGTGGCCAGCATGGCCACGTTGCCGCAGCTCGCGCACTGGCCCGGAACAGCCGTCATCTCCGCGCCGAACCACTCGTGGAACGTGCCGGCAACGGCATTGCCATCGAGGCGCATGGCGTCCGTGGGATCCTGCTCGACGTCGTCGTCCATGGTCGTGCCTCTCAACTCCCCGTCGGTCCGAAGCGTTCAGTGCGGATGCGGGCCGGCGCGAGACCCAGTGCGACGAGCCCCTCCGCTGCGCCTTCGACCAGCGGCGTCGGACCGCAGATGAAGACCTGCGCAACCGCATCCGATTTCGCCACGACCTCGCCGAGCATCGCACCGTCGAGGCGCCGGGAATAGCCGGCCCAGCCCGGTGGTTGGGCGCGCGTCAGTGTGTGGAACACCGCGAGCCCGTCCTGCGACCGGAGCCGCTCCAGCTCGTCGAAGTAGATGACGTCTTCGCGGCTGCGCGAGCTGTAGAGCAGCGTCGCAGCCACGTGCGAACCCGTTGACGCGCGGTGACGGGCCATCGCCATCAACGGCACGATGCCCGAGCCGCCGGCAATCAGGAGGATCGGGCCGCCATCGTTCGCGTTCCAGACGAAGTACCCGCCGATCGGCCCGCGGACCTCGACCCTGTCGCCGGGGACCACCATGTCGTGCATGAAGGCAGAGACCTCGCCGTCGGGCAGGCGTTCGATCGTGAGCTCGATCTGCCCGGTGTGCGTGGGGTCCGACGCGATGGAGTAGCTCCGCTGCGCCTGGTAGCCGTCCGCGGCCGTGAGCCGGAGGTCGTAGTGCTGGCCCGGCAGGCGCGGCAGCCCCGCGGGCAGCGACAAGGTGAACGTCTTGACCCGCGGCGTCTCGTCCCGGATCCCGGTCACCGTGGCGAGCTGCCACTCCAGGGCGGCGTTCACGACGAGTCAGTCGCCGTCATAGCGCTGTTCCTTCCAGGGATCGCCGCGGTTGTGGTAACCAAGCCCCTCCCAGAACCCGCGCTGGTCCTGTTCGACGAGCCGGATGCCGCGCACCCACTTGGCGCTCTTCCAGAAGTACAGGTGCGGGACGACGAGTCGCGCAGGGCCGCCGTGGGGTGGAGGCAGGGGACCGCCGTCGTACTGCCAGGCCACGAACGCCTGCCCGTTGACCAGGTCAGGGATCGGGAGGTTCGTGGTGTAGCCGCCATCCGAGAACGCGATCCCGAACCGGGCGCGCGGGTCCAGCTCAATGTGCTCCAGCAGGACGTCGAGGCTGACGCCGTGCCAGCGCGTGTCCAGCTTGGTCCACTTCGTGACGCAGCTGATGTCCACGGTGAAGTTCTGGCTCGGGAGTGCCTGGAACTGGTCCCAGGTCCAGATGACCGGCTGGCGGACGAGGCCGCTCAGGGTGAACGTCCAATCAGTCAGGGGCGTGTGCGGCGTCGGACCGGCGGACAGCACCGGGAAGTCGGTGGTCAGATACTGGCCCGGCGGGATGCGCTCGCGATCCTCAGCCGCGTTCCGTCGACCGACGAATCCCCGCGTGACGAACCGCTCGGCCACTGTGGCTTCTCCCGCGCCTTCTGTCATAGCCAGTATGCTCGCCGTGCTCCCGATCCTGCCGCCGGTCCTGCTACCGTGACGGCATGGCCAGGAAGAGCGAGACACTGACCGTCGCCGGACGCGAGGTCGTGATCTCCAATTCGGACAAGGTGTTCTTCCCCGAGCAGGGTTACACCAAGTTCGACCTCGTCAACTACTACGTCACGGTTGCCGAGGGCGCGCTGCGCGGCGCCGGCGGCCGGCCGATGGCGCTGAAGCGCTTCGTCAACGGTGCCGGCGGCGACTTCTTCTTCCAGAAGCGCGCACCGGAGTCCCGGCCCGACTGGATCGAGACGGTGGAGCTCAGCTTTCCCTCCGGCCGGAAGGCAGATGAGATCGTGCTCCGCGACGCATCGCAACTGATCTGGATCATCAACCTCGGCTGCGTCGACCTCAACCCGCACCCGGTCCGCGCCGAGGACCTTGATCACCCGGACGAGCTGCGCGTGGACCTCGATCCGGTGCCCGGTATCGAATGGGACCAGATCCGCAAGGTCGCGCTGGTCGCCCGCGAGTCGCTGGAGGCCGTCGGCCTCGTCGGCTGGCCGAAGACGTCGGGATCCCGCGGCATCCACATCAACGTTCGAATCGAACCGAAGTGGACCTTTCCAGAGGTTCGCCGCGCCGCTCTTGCACTGGCACGCGACGTCGAGTCGCGCGCACCGACCATCGCCACCAGCAAGTGGTGGAAGGAAGAGCGGCACGGCGTCTTCCTCGACTACAACCAGAACGCCAAGGATCGGACGGTTGCCTCCGCGTACTCGGTACGGCCGACGCCCGATGCCCGGGTCTCCATGCCGCTCGCCTGGAAGGACGTGCCCGACGTCGAGATGGCCGACTTCACCCTGGCCACGGTGCCCGCGCTGTTCGAACGATTCGGCGACCCGCACGCCGGCATCGACGAGGCGGTGGGCTCACTCGACGCCCTGCTGGAGCTGTCAAAGCGCCACGAGGCTGAAGGGCAGGGTGATGCGCCCTGGCCGCCCAGCTACCGCAAACAGGAAGGTGAGCCGCCCCGGGTGCAGCCGTCCCGGAAGCGGCGCCCGGATGCCGACTACGACACCCCGGAAGCCGATGCCGAACGCGAAAAGTCGCGCGCTGCCATGGAGCGCCGCTTCGCGAGGGCCGCAGAGGAGCGCGCCACGCTCGGCGGGACGCGCCCGACGCCGACTGGCCGTCGCCGCAGCACGGTTCCGGTCATCGAGATCAGTCGTGCCGCTCGCAAGGAGGATGCGCTGGCAGGCCTCGACCGCTGGAAGACCCGCCACCCGGAAGCCGCGAAGCACCTGGAGCCCGCCGACGAGCTTGTCGATTCCATGCGCGGCCGCTTCACGACCTGGACGCGCATCCGCGTGAACCTGACCCACATCCCTGAGGAGACACGCCCGGCGCAGGAAGCGCTCGACCCCGACTAC
>JBBSGX010000145.1:0-6191 GCA_038253685.1 Candidatus Limnocylindrales bacterium
ACCAGCGCCACCGCGCCTTCCTCCCCCGCGACCGGCGGCCGCAGCGCCGCCGCGATGAGCGCCTTGGCGAGGGCGACGTCGTGGTCGCCGTGCATCCCGATGACCTCGCCGGTCGACTGCATGCCCGGGCCGAGGGACGGATCGACGCCGCGCAGCTTCGAGGTGGAGAAGACCGGCGCCTTGACCGCGACCACCGGCGGCGGCTGCATCAGGCCGTCTCCCCAACCAAGCGCGGCGAGCGTGGCACCCAGCGCCACCCGCGTCGCGAGGGCCACCATCGGGACGCCCGTGACCTTGGACAGGAACGGCACGGTCCGGCTCGCCCTGGGGTTGACCTCCAGCAGGTAGACGCCGTCGTCGCGGACGATGAACTGCGCATTGATGAGGCCACGCACCCCCATCGCGAGCGAGACCCGGGTCATGGCCGAGACGATCGACTCCTGGTCGGAGGCCGTCAGGCGCTGGGGTGGGAAGACCGCCACCGAGTCGCCGGAGTGGACGCCTGCTCGTTCGACGTGCTCCATGAGGCCGGGGATCAGCACCTGCTCGCCGTCGCAGACCGCGTCGACGTCGACTTCGAGCCCTTCGAGATAGGCGTCGATGCGCACCGGCCGGTCCTCGGACACCACCGCCGCCGTGGCCAGCTGGCGCGCCAGGTCGCCCGGACCGAAGCAGAAGTCGATGGCGAGTCCGCCGATCACGAAGCTCGGTCGCATGATCACCGGGTAGCCGACGCGCTCGGCGACCACCAGCGCCTCCTCCAGCGAGGTCGCGATGCCGCCTTCCGGCTGCGGGATGCCCAGGCGCTCGACCAGTCCCGCGAAGCGCGTCCGCTCCTCGGCCAGCTCGATCGCCTCTATCGTGAGGCCCGGCAGCGTCACGCCCGCGGCGACCAGCGACTCGGCCAGGTTGAGCGGGGTCTGGCCGCCGAACTGGACGAGGGCGGGGAGCATCGGCTCACCGGGCCGTGACTCGGCCTCGATGACCGCCAGCACGCTTTCCGGGTCCAGCGGCTCGAAGTAGAGGCGCGAGGAGGCGTCGAAGTCGGTGGAAACGGTCTCCGGGTTGGAGTTGACCATCACCGCGTTCCAGCCGTCCTCTCGGAGCGTGGCCGCGGCCTGGACTGCGCAGTAATCGAACTCGATGCCCTGCCCGATGCGAACCGGTCCGGATCCGATCACCATGGCCGCGGGGCGCTGGACGGGAGCTGCCTCCGGCGGCGAACCCGACGCGGCGTAGGTCGCATAGAAATACGGAGTCTCCGCGGCGAACTCCGCGGCGCAGGTGTCGACCATGGCGAAGCCGGGCTTCAGGCCCGCGGCGCGGCGGCGCTCTGCGACCTCGGCCGGGGTGAGCCCCGTCAGCGTGGCGATGTCGCGGTCGCCGAAGGCGGCGCGCTTCGCCGAAACCAGCAGCCCGACCGACAGGCCGCGACCCTCCTCGCGCATGCGCTGAGCCACGTCCACCAGGCGCTCCATCTCTCCGACGAACCAGGGCGCCATGCCGGTTGCGGCCTGGAGCTCCGTTGCCGGGACACCGCGCCGAAGCAAGGCGAGCAGCCGCCACAGGCGCGAGTCCGACGGGGCCAGGAAGCGCTTCAAGAGGATCGGGCGGGAGGCGGCGATCGCGTTCGTGCCGTCCGCGCAGACCAGGCCGTCCTCTCCCACGAAGACCTCACCCAGCAGATCCTCGCGGCGCAGACTGCCGGGCCGCTCACCCGGTCCGCGAACCGGTCCAGAGAGCGCATCCAGCGTCGGGGTCCAGGCGGGATCCTCGGCAAGGAACCCGGCGCCTGCCTGCTCGAGGCCTCGAAGCGCCTTGTTGAGTGCAGCGCCGAAGGTGCGGTCGATGGCCATCACCTCGCCCGTGGCCTTCATCTGCGAGCCGAGCGAGCGGTCGGCCGTCGGGAACTTGTCGAACGGGAAGCGCGGTAGCTTCACCACGATGTAGTCGAGCGCCGGCTCGAAGGCGGCGACGGTCGTGCCGGTGATCGCGTTGGGGATCTCCGCCAGCCGTCGCCCGATGGCGATCTGGGCGGCCACCCGCGCAATCGGATAGCCAGTCGCCTTCGAGGCAAGCGCGGAGGAGCGGCTGACGCGCGGGTTCACCTCGATCACGGCGTATTCGGACGCGTCCGGCGAGAGCGCGAACTGGACGTTGCAGCCGCCTTCGACCCCCAGGGCCCGAATGATGGCGAGGGCAGCCGAGCGCAGGCGCTGGTGGACGGGATCGGGCAGGGTCTGGACCGGGGCAACCACGATCGAGTCGCCGGTGTGGACGCCCATCGGATCGACGTTCTCCATCGAGCAGACGGCGATGCAGGTGTCGTCGGCGTCGCGCATGACTTCGTACTCGATCTCCTGCCAGCCGACCAGGCAGCGCTCGACCATGACCTGGTGGATGGGGCTCAGGCGCAGGCCGCTGCGAACCCGCTCGCGATACTCGGCCTCGGTGGCCACGATCCCACCGCCTGTCCCGCCGAGCGTGAAGGCCGGGCGGATCACCGCCGGCAGCCCGATGATCTCGAGCGCGCGGTCCGCGGCACGGCGTGTGTCAGCCTCGTCGGCTCCCGCTGCACCGGCGTCGATGATCTCGGACGGAGCGTAGGGCTGGCCGATCCGGTGGAGCAGGCCGCGGAAACGCTGCCGGTCCTCCGCCATCTCGATTGCGGCGATCGGCGTGCCGAGCACGCGCACCCCGGTCCGCTCGAACACGCCGCCCCGTGCCATGTCCATGGCCAGGTTCAAGCCGGTCTGGCCGCCGAGCCCGGCCAGCACGCCGTCGGGTCGCTCCCGTTCCAGGATGCGCTCCGCGACCTCGACGGTGAGCGGCTCGAGGTAGACGACGTCCGCAACACCCGGGTCGGTCATGATCGTGGCGGGGTTCGAGTTGAGCAGGATGGTGCGGATGCCCTCCTCGCGGAGGGCGCGGCACGCCTGGGTGCCGGCGTAGTCGAACTCCGCGGCCTGCCCGATCACGACCGGGCCGCTGCCCAGGATGAGGACGGAGCGTGGGCGCTCGAAGCCGCCTGCGGCCGAGCCATCGGTGGCGGCGGCCGCCCGCTCCACGGGCGTGCTCGAGGGCACCGCGGCCGGAGCGTGGTCGACTCGCGGACTCGAGGACACGCTCACGAGACCATGCGGGCGCGGACCCGCTCGATGAAGCGATCGAAGACCTCCGCGGCGTCCAACGGCCCGGGCGAGCCCTCCGGGTGGTACTGGACCGTCTCGATCGGGAGGGTGCGGTGGCGCAGGCCCTCCACCGAACCGTCGTTGAGATTGCGCTGGCTGACGCTGAAACCGGACTCCACCGGGACCGTCTCGCCGACGACCTGCACCTCGTGGTTCTGCGCGGTGACCTGCACGCGCCTCGTGCCGAGGTCCTGCACCGGGTGATTGGCGCCGTGGTGGCCGAAGCGCAGCCGTCGGGTCTCGGCGCCGGCTGCCCGCGCCACGATCTGGTGGCCGAGGCAGACCCCGAGGAGCGGCAGACCGTCGGCGATCGCGGCACGCGCCAGTGCCACGGGTCCATCGAGCCGCGCCGGGTCGCCGGGTCCGGGCGACAGGACCAGCCCGGCGACGTCCGACGCAAGGGCTGCCTCCGCGCTGGCGGTGTACGGCAGGACGCGGACACGGACCCCGCGGCGGTGGAGTGCGCGGACGATGTTCGTCTTGAGGCCGTAGTCGATGACGGCGACGAGCGGGCCGCGATCGCCGACCTCGTATGGCTCGCGGGCGGAAACCTGGCCGACGAAGTCCTGGTCCTCCCAGCGTGGGATCAGCTGGGCACGGGCGATCGCCTCGTCCCGGTCGATCTCGCCGGGCGCGGTGATCAACCCGCGCTGGCAGCCAGTGGTGCGCAGGTGTCGGGCCAGCGCGCGCGTGTCCAGGCCGGCGATCGCCGGCACGCCCGACGTGCGCAGCAGGTGGACGATCTGGCGCGCGCGGCCCAGAACCGCGGCAGTGGCATGTCCCACGATCAGCCCTCGCAGCCATGGCCGTTCCGACTGGTCGTCGTCGGTGAGTCGGCCGTGGTTGCCGATCAGGGGATAGGTCATCACCACGACCTGCCCTGCGTAGGACGGGTCGGTGCAGACCTCCTGGTAACCGGTCTGGCTGGTGTTGACCACGAGGTCGCCGCCCGATGCAATCGGTGCGCCGAACGCGACGCCGCGGAACCAGGTGCCATCCTCCAGGCAGAGGAGCGCCGGCCCGTGCCCGCCGATCCGCGGGTCCACGACGGCATCCATGGGCAGTGGCAATGCGGAGCTCATGCCCCGTAGGTCGACGGTCACGCCCGCGGCATGAAACGACCACCGCCCACAGCCAGGCGGTGGTCGAGGTTATGCAGGTCCAAGGCTCCTCCTTGCCGGCCTCTCAGGGCCGTCAGTCCGGCCTCACGGGACCGGTCGCAAGAGATGCTCCCAGACTATCACGCGGCGGCGCCTCGGCGCCGCCGGTTCGGAGCCGGCTACTCCACGGCGGCCTCGGCAACTCCCGCATCGGAGCTGTGGCTCGCGCCGTTGTGGCCCTTGCCCTTGGTGGCTCCGGCAGTCACCGGCACCGCGACGTCCGTGAACTCGAGGTTGGCGGCAACATCCGGCGTCTCGCCGGGGCCCATCTCGATGGGGACCGCCATCACCTCCGTGTCAGGGGCCTTCAACAGCTTGGTGGATGCCTCGCCACTGCGCATCTGGCGTACGCGCTCGGCGACTCCATCTACGCGTCGTCGCACCGCGGCTCGCCGCCGGGCGCCCTGGATCGGATCCATCAGAAACGCGGCGGCCGTGCCAACGGCGACAGCAATCGCCCCGACGACCACGCCGCCGATGGCGAGCGGAGCCAGCGATCGGCGTTTCGGCTCGGGACTCGGGCGCAGCTCCTTCAATCGGTCGCCGGCGGCTGAAAGCGCACCGGACACGAGCTGTCCCGCGTCACCGAGCGCTCCGCCCACTGCCTTTCCGGCATCCGAGAGCGCACCCGTCACCGACTGCCCGGCGTCCGAGAGCGATCCCGCTACCTGTCGGCCCTTCCCGTCGAGGTCCGGGACCTGGACTCGCGCCAGGTTGAGCGCCGGGAGCTCGATGTCAGCGATCGCCGCCTTGGCACGTGGTCCGAGATCGGCGAGGTCAGATCTGGTCGACGAAACGTCGACCGTGGGGAGTCTCAGGTTCATGGTGTGTTCCCCCAATGGAAATACTCCGACGTCCGTCGGGGCTCTGTCCATCGTGACACGAATAATGTTGCGTGCACGTTACTTTCCACTCGTGAGCATCTCGCGGACCTGCGGCGCAATCATGTCGACCCAGCCTGCGTACTGCTTCCCGCTGGGGTGGAGCCCATCCGAGGCCACCATTGTCCGATCCCCGGGCACGAGGTCGGAGACCGGGCTGATGTCGACGACCGGCATGCCCGCGTGGGAAGCCTCCTCCGTCAGCACCGCGTTGAAGGCCTTGATCCTCGCCGACTGCCTGGCTGGGTCGCCGTAGTCCGAGCCTGAAGGTGTCAGTGTGTAGTCGGGCGTGGTGACCAGGATCATGTGATTGGCGGGCACCCGGCTCGCGATGTGCGAGAGGATGGTTCGCAGGTTCATGCGATAGGTGTCGACGTCCACGCTGCGCACGACGTCGTTGACCCCGATGAGCACGCTGACCACGTTGGGATTGAGCGCGTCCAGGGCCGGCAGCTGCTCGCGAATCAGGTCGGCCGTGCTCGCACCGTTGGTCGCAAGGTTCTGGACCAGGGTCAGGTCTGCGTCGGGCCGCAGCGTGCGCACCAGCTGGTTGGGCCAGCGGTCATGCGGCTTGACGGACGTGCCGATGGTGTACGAGTCACCCAGCGCCACGTAGTGCCAGGCCACGGCCGTCGTGGCGGCCTGCTGCGCGGTGGGGCGTGGCGCCATCGTCGGCACCTCGATCGAACGCGCGCTGCCGGCGGTCTGGGTCGAGCGCGACGTCGGGGATACGGTGAGACTGGCGGCGCCCGCACAACCGGCGAACACCACTCCAGCCAGGGACATGACGGCGAGTGACGGCCTCAAGATCAGACTCCGGAGGATACCGCTAACCCGCCGATTTGCTTTCCACGGGTACGCTGTGAGCCGCAAGCCGTTCCAGAGCGGCATGTCGGACAGCCGGAAGGAGAAACCATGGCGCGGGCAATGTGGCGCGGAGCGATCCAGTTCGGTCTCGT
>JBBSGX010000146.1:0-6180 GCA_038253685.1 Candidatus Limnocylindrales bacterium
CATGACCGCCGAGCGCCGCGCGGCGGAGCGTGGCCGCTCCCCATGGACTGGCCTCTGCGCCACCGGAGGCAAGGAGCACCTTCAGGAAACCTGCGGCGAACGCATCGCCAGCGCCGGTCGTGTCGGCCGAGGCGATCGGCGGGGTCGCCACGGACTGCTGGAGTATTCGATCGCCCTCCTCGCGCCACAGGACGCGGCAGCCCTCGGCGCCCTCCTTGACGACGACCACGGCCGCGAGCTCGAGCAGCCGCGCCGGACCGAGGCGGCCCGCCAGTGCGGCGGCCTCCGCGGAATTCGCCAGGATCAGGTGCGGCGCAAGCCC
Organism: Candidatus Limnocylindrales bacterium; assembly: GCA_038253685.1. Lineage (GTDB taxonomy): Bacteria > Chloroflexota > Limnocylindria > Limnocylindrales > CSP1-4 > JAFMJV01. Next base: position 323 of record JBBSGX010000146.1, read on the forward strand.
CTGGATCCGCGACCACGTCGAGCGGCGACCGACGGCAAGCAACGGCCCGACGGAGGCGAGATCTGCGGAGACCAGCACTCCCCTGCCGCGTGCCATCTCTCCGGCGAGTGCCGCCGCCCCGCCGAGCGGCTGGTTGAAGATCGAGTAGCCCGGGAGATGCAGCGCTCCGACGCCACGCAGCCAGGCCGGCCGGATGTCGCGGGCCGTCAGCGCGTCGGCGGCTCCGCGTTCGGTGATGAACGAACGCTCGCCGCTGCCGCGTTCCACGATCGCCACCAGCCGCCCGGTCGGGGATGCCGTGGTCACCACGTGCACTCGAAGGCCGTCGGCGCGCAACACGGCAGTCAGCCGCCGCCCCCACGCATCCGCCCCGATCGAGCCGATGAACGTCGCCTGCCCGCCGAGCCGGCTGAAGGCGCGTGCCACGTTCGCCGCCGATCCGCCCTGGCGGAACCGCACGGTGCCCGACACATCGGTTCCGCGCTCGAGCGGGTCCTCGCTGATCACCACGATGTCGAGCAGCAGGTCGCCGAGGGTCGCGAGGCTGTCAGGGGCGCGGCGCGGCGTCCGGAGGTGCGGCCGCGGCGCGTGCAGCGACGGCCGTGACGCGCGCAGCGAAGGCCGCAGGGAGGCGCGACGACGGGACCGGGGAAGGTCGGGCAGGGCACGCTCGCGGTTCGGGGGCGATCACACGCGGCGACTATCATAGGCAGCCCGAGCGCCGAAGGGACCCTTCCATGACCCTCACCGCAACCCGCGTGGATCAACAGCTCGCCATCAACACGATCCGGACGCTCGCGATCGACGCCGTCCAGAAAGCCAACAGCGGCCACCCCGGTGCGCCAATGGGCATGGCACCGATGGCCTACACGCTGTGGACCCGGTTCTACCGGCACGCCCCGACACAACCGCACTGGTTCGATCGGGACCGCTTCGTGCTGTCCGCCGGACACGCCAGCATGCTGCTCTACGCGCTGCTGCACCTCACCGGCTATGACCTGCCGCTCGACGAACTGAAGCGCTTCCGCCAGCTCGGATCACGGACGCCGGGCCATCCCGAGTACGGGTTGACGCCGGGCGTCGACGCCACCACCGGCCCGCTCGGCCAGGGGTTTGCGAACGCCGTGGGGATGGCGATGGTCGAGCGCCGGATGGCGGCCGAGTTCAACCGGGACGGTCATGAGATCGTCGATCACTGGACATACGGGATCTGCTCTGACGGCGATCTCCAGGAGGGCATCTCGGCCGAGGCTGCCAGCCTGGCCGGCCACCTGCGCCTCGGAAAGTTGCTCTTCCTCTACGACGACAACCACGTCCAGCTCGACGGACCTACCGAGTGGGCGTGGAGCGAGGACGTCCTGGAGCGCTTCGACGCCTACCAGTGGGACACGCACCGGGTCGAGGACGGCAACGACGTGGACGCGATCGAGGCCGCCATAACCGCCGCCCGCAAGGACCCGCGGCCGAGCCTGATCTCGGTGCCCACGCACATCGGCTATGGCTCCCCGAACCGCCAGGACACGTCGAAGGCGCACGGGCAGGCCCTTGGCGAGGAGGAGGTCCGCCTCACCAAGCTGGCCTACGGCTGGGACCCCGACAAGACCTTCTACATTCCCGACCAGGCACTCGCCCACTTCCGCGAGGCGGTCCCGCGCGGCAAGGAGCTCGTCGCGGATTGGGAGAAGCGACTCGCGGCCTACGAGAAGGATCATCCCGACCTCGCGGCGCAGCTCCGGCGCCGGATCGCCGTGAAGCTGCCGCCTGCCTGGGATCGTGATTTGCCGCGCTTCGCGGACGGGTCCGAGCCACTCCCCACCCGGCAGGCCTCCCAGCAGTGCATCCAGGCCCTTGCCAAGCCTCTGCCGGGGCTCTTCGGCGGCTCGGCAGACCTCTCGGAGAGCACCTTCACCGACATCAAGGGCGAGGCCAGCTTCAGTTCCGACGAAGCCGGCCGCAACATCCGGTTCGGCGTCCGCGAACATGCCATGGGCGGTGCCGCCAACGGGATGGCGTACCACACCGGCGTGCTGCCGTTCGTCGGCACGTTCCTCAATTTCAGCGACTACATGCGCGGCTCCGTGCGGCTGGCGGCCCTTTCCGGCCTCCACGTCATCTACGTCTGGACGCACGATTCCGTCGGCCTCGGCGAGGACGGCCCCACGCATCAGCCGATCGAGCACTACGCCTCGCTGCGCGCGATGCCGAACCTGTGGTTCGTGCGGCCCGGCGACGCGAACGAGACCGCCGCCGCGTGGCGACTCGCCGTGGAGCGGCGCGACGGTCCCGTCGCCCTGGCGCTGACGCGCCAGAAGCTTCCCGTGCTCCCCGGCACGCTCGAGCTCGCAGCTCCGGGGCTGGTGCACGGCGGCTACGTTCTCGCCGACGCGCTCGATTCGGACGGCGAACCGGCCGAGCCCGACGTGATCCTGCTGGCAACCGGCTCGGAGCTGCACCTCGCGATACAGGCGCGCGACGAGCTGGCCGGCGAGGGGATCCGGACCCGGGTCGTTTCGATGCCCTGCTGGGAGCGATTCGCTGAGCAGTCGGAGGACTATCGCGAATCCGTTCTGCCGGCGACCTGCACGAAACGCGTCAGCGTGGAAGCAGGCACCACGCTGGGCTGGGATCGCTGGGTCGGACCCGAAGGCGCGATGATCGGCATCGAGCGCTTCGGTGCCTCTGCGCCGGCAGAGGACATCTTCAAGAACTTCGGTTTCACGCCGGTACACGTCGCCGAAGTGGCACGCGGCGTGCTGACCGGCGAAACGCACGGCGTGATCTCGCCGCCACCCGCCAGCGACGCTCCCCATCCCTCGCGCTGAGGATCGCAGGAGGTTGTCATGACCGACGCCGTTCACGCGCTGACCGAGCCGGGCGCCGGAACGGCACTGCGCCTTCCGGAGGACATGCACGCTGCCGTCGATGGCGTGATGCGCCGCGCCGTCGCCGAACGCTGGGCAAGCCGCATCTGGGAACGTGACGCGTCCCTCTGGACCACGGATGAGCGCGTGGCCGCGAGCATCGCGAACCGGCTCGGATGGCTGGACGCGCCGATGCATTTCCAGGAGCAGATCGAGGAGCTGACCGGCTTCGCGTCGGGCATCGTCGAGGCCGGCTTCACGGCCGCGATCGTGTGTGGCATGGGCGGCAGCTCGCTCGCTCCGGAGGTGCTGGCGCACGCCTTTGCGCATTCGGCCCACGGCGTGCCGGTGAGCGTCCTCGATTCGACCGATCCCGAGGCGGTCGCGGCCGTCGACGCGGCCAAAGCCGACGGCCAGCCGCTCTTCCTCATCGCCACCAAGTCCGGCACGACCACCGAGACGCTTTCCTTCCTTGCCTACTTCTGGGACCAGCGGCACAGCCGCGTTGGCCGGATTCCGCGCGCCGAGACGGGCGACTCCTTCGTGGCAATCACCGATCCGGAAGAGAGCCTCAGGGCGATTTCGCATTCCGACCTGTTCCGGGAGGTCTTCCTCAACCCGTCCGACGTCGGCGGCCGCTACAGCGCACTGACCTATGTCGGGATGGTGCCTGCCGCGCTCCTGGGACTCGATCTCGAGGAACTCCTCGCGGACAGCGAGGTGATGGCTGAGCGGTGCCAGGGGGACGACGGTCGCAATCCCGGGCTGCTGCTCGGCGTGACGCTGGGCGCGCTCGCGAAGGCCGGGCGGGACAAGGTGACGCTCGTCCTGGAGCCGCAACTCAGCGGGTTCGGGGCCTGGGCGGAGCAGCTGATTGCCGAGAGCACCGGCAAGCTCGGCGTCGGCATCGTGCCCGTCGACGGGGAACCGCTGGGTCCGCCGTCGGTCTACGGTCCCGATCGGGTCTTCGTCCGCGTCGGTCGCGACACGCAGACCAACTGGCTGGCAAGCACGGACGACGCCCTCGATGCCCTCGCCGCGGCGGGACACCCGGTGGTCGACATCACGCTGCAGGGCGGGGAGTGGCTCGGCGGAGAGTTCTTCCGCTGGGAGTTCGCGACGGCCGTCGCCGGCATCGTCATCGGCGTCAACCCCTTCGACGAGCCGAACGTCACCGAGTCCAAGGAGAACACCAGGGCAGTCCTGGAGCGCTTTCACGAGGACGGCTCGCTATCCGCGGAAGAGCCGCTCGCCAGCCAGGGACGGCTGCGCCTGATCGGGGACGCGGCGCTGCGCCTGACCGCCGGCGGTGGGGATGTGCAGGCCGAGCTCCGCCGCCATCTCGACCGCGCCAGGCCCAACAGCTACCACGCCATCGGCGCCTTCATCGCGCCGACCGAGGCGCGCACCGCGCTCCTGCGCCAGATCCAGAACCTGCTGCGCGACCGGACGCGACACGCCACGACGCTGGGCTACGGCCCGCGCTACCTGCACTCGACGGGCCAGCTGCACAAGGGCGGTGCCCGCATCGGCTGCTTCCTGCAGCTGGTGTCCGGGCACCCGCATGACCTGCCGATTCCCGGGCGCCACGAGACCTTCGGAACGCTCATCGACGCCCAGGCGCTGGGGGACTTTGCGTCCCTCCAGTCGCACGAGCTCCCGGTGCTCCGTGTGCACCTCTCGGACGACCCCGACGCCGGGCTCGCCGAGCTGCGGGACGCGCTGGAGGCCGCCCTCAATTGATCTGGTGCCCTGAAAGGGAGTCCGCAAGCGACGACCGGAGCCCAGCGGCCACGCTGGGATCCTGTCGCTTCGCGCGCAGCCGGCGCCGATAGGCGCCCCGGCGGAGGAGAAGTAGAGCGTGGAACTCGCGATCGTGGGCCTCGGCCGCATGGGCGGCAACATGGCGCGCCGGCTGCACGTTGCCGGCCACCGGGTCGTCGCCTTCAACCGGAGCCCGGACAAGACCACGGACATCATGGGCGAGGGGCTGGATGGCGCCTTCACGCCGCAGGACGTGGTCGCCAAGCTGACGGCGCCTCGTATCGTCTGGCTGATGGTTCCCGCCGGCGACGCGACACAGGCCACGCTGGAGGAGTTCGCGGCCTTGCTCAAGCCCGGCGACACCATCGTGGATGGCGGCAACAGCAACTTCCACGATACGAAGCGCCGCTACGACGAGCTCAAGCCGCGCGGCATCAACTACGTGGACGCCGGCATCTCCGGCGGCATCTGGGGTCTGAAGAACGGGTACGGCACCATGGTCGGCGGGGACCCCGAGGCGGTCAAGCCACTCGAGCCCATCTTCCTGGCGCTGGCGCCCACGGGCGGCTACGTGCACTGCGGCCCGTCGGGTTCCGGGCACTACACCAAGATGGTGCACAACGGCATCGAGTACGGGCTGATGCAGGCCTACGCCGAGGGCTTCGAGATCCTGCATGCCTCGGAGTACCCGATCGACCTCGAGGCGGTGGCCAAGGCCTGGCAGTACGGCACCGTCATCCGTTCGTGGCTGCTGGAGCTTGCCGGACTCGCCTTCGAGCAGCACGGCGAGGACCTTGGCGACATCCGTGGCTGGGTCGAGGATTCGGGCGAGGGCCGCTGGACCGTCCAGGAGGCCATGGATCTCGACGTTCCCGCGCCGGTGATCACGCTGTCGCTGCTGACGCGCTTCCGAAGCCGACAGGAGGAGAGCTACGCGGCACGGGTGCTGGCGGCGCTGCGCAACCAGTTCGGCGGCCACGCCGTGAAGGAAGCCTGAGCGCCGGATGGCCACCAAGCCGAAGGACGAGGCGTCGACCGCCAGGCCGAAGGAGGCGTCTCCCGCCAAGCCGAAGGCGGCGTCTCCCGCCAAGCCGAAGGACGAGGCGCAGCACGCCGCTCACATCGAGCACGTCCGCGGGACCATCCTGCACGACCGCCAGCACGTCGGGCACCCGGACAAGGTGCCGGCGAACCCGTTGCGCGTTGGGACGCGCCTCGAGCGGATCCCGGAGC
>JBBSGX010000147.1:0-6118 GCA_038253685.1 Candidatus Limnocylindrales bacterium
GTCCGCCTCGTAGGTGTTGCCCGTCTCGCGCACCTGTCCCGGGATCATGCGAAAGCCCTCGTCGGCGCGCAGGAACCAGCCGCTCACCTGGTCCGCGCCGCGCAGCGTCCGGACGTTGCCGAGAACGTGCACACGCATCTCGGTGCGGTCGTCGAACAGGCCGACAGCCCCGGGTCGATCGCCCGCGTTCAATCGCTCGAAGAAGTCTTCCACGGTCTCGACGGCACCCATGACGGAAGTCTAGCGGTCAGAAGCCCCCGCCAGCCCCGCCGCCACCACCGCCGCTGCCACCGCCCGAGAAACCGCCGCTTCCACCCGATCCCGAGGAGGACGGAGAGTTTCCGATCGTACCGAGCGCCGACATCATGCCGCCGAAATCCGGGACGACGCTGCTCGAGAAGACGCCCGGCGCGAAGCCGGCCGCCCCGCCACCGCCCCCACCGGAGAAGCTCGAGCCGCCCCAGTACCAGACCGGGAAGTACGGCGTGCCGGGCACGTTGCCGCGCTGAACGTCCTCGAGCGATCGCTGCAGGACGTCCTCGACCTCCTTGTCCAGGCCGAAGGCCACGCCCCAGACCACGGCCTGGTCCGGCGTCACGAGCCACGGAACGGTCCTGGCGGCAACCACCTGGTCCATCGAGCGCGATTGGGCCAGCGTCTTCTGCAGCGTCCGGCGGTACGCGGCCAGCATCGCGTAGGCCATGGCGCCGGCCATCGTCCGTTGGGGCATGGTCCGGGCGATGATGAAGATGGCGATTCCCGCCACGACGAGCGCCGCGCCCAGCAGCTCCAGCCCTGTGCTCGGCAGGTTATAACCGATGATCAGCGCCACCACGCCGAGCACCAGCACCACGCCGCCGCGGAAGCTCCAGCGCTCGATGGACTTGTCGGGCGGCTCCCGGAACCAGCCCTTCTTCGCGACGTACGCGTCGAGCTTGCGGTCGAAGTCGTCGGCGCTCTTGCCGAAGGCGAGCAGCGCGTCGGGATCGATGTAGGCATCAGTCTCGCCGACGGCGATGCCCTGCAGCTTCTCCAGCGCAAAGGTCTCGGCCGGGTCGGTTGGCGCGCGGCGATTCAGCGCGACCTGCGCATTCGACTCGTCGGGCGTGGTCATCTGGATCCCGACCTTCGAGTGGAGCAGGCCCTTGTCTTCTCGGAACGCCATCTCGGCTCGGCTGGCAAGGTCGACCATGGCCGTGGTGAGTGCGTGGCGCGTGCTCTTGCCATCTATTACGACGGCCGCGGCGGGCGCGGTCATCTCGGGTGGCGGCGCCGGCATCAGGATCGATGGGTCGTCGAGATAAACGGGGTCGCGGCCGAAGCGGATCCAGCTCCAGCCCGCCCAGCCGACGAGGGCCAGCAGCGCGAGGGGCGCGACGACGAGGCCCACCGCGGCGTCCAGCTGGCGCGCGACCTGGAGCTTCTGCGCGTGCTCGGGCGTGGCCGCCGCGTCGATCTGGCCCATGGCGGCCAGGAGCGCGTTGTCCATGTCGCACTGTCGCAGGGAGGGGACCATCTGGTCGTCGAAGATGGACTGGCGCTCGCTGTTGGTGAGGTACGTGGCCCGATAGCCCGGTGCGCCGTAGAGCTGGACCTGGCCGTGGCATTTGCTCTGGTCGAGATCGAAGAGGATGGCCAGCCCGTCGTCGAAGCCCTTTCGCCCGACGCCCCATTGATCGATCAGGGCGATGGCATCGGCCTGGGCCCGCTCGGGTGTGTTGCTCGAAGGCTTGATCTGGGTGTACACGACGACCTCCGCCCCCGTTCTCTGCTCGATGCCGAGGATCGTCTGCTCGACCTGGGCGACGGTGGTTGGCTTCAGGACGTGCGCGTAGTCGTAGACGCTGACGTTGGTCTCGGGCGCCGGATACGGCGGTCCGGCCGGCGGGGCCGGGCCGGAGGGCAGCGTCGGCAGGCTCGGGGCTGGCGTTGGCGGAGGCGTGGCCGTGGGAGGGAGGGATTCGCCCGGGGTCGGAGTCGGGGTGCCGGGACCGATCGTGCTGATGACCCTGGCAATGCCGATGCTCAGCGCCACATCCCAGTCACCGCTCGCGAGCGACGACGCCATCGTGTCGGTGACGATCAGGTCCAGGGAGGGTTGATCGACTCGCTGGAGGAACGCATCGCCGGCAGCGAAGCGCACGATGGCTCCTGTCTTGTCCTTCGTCAGGTCCCAGAACATCACGGCGCCGTCGCCGCTCGTTCCGCCGACATGCCACTGCTCCATCAGGGCGGTGGCGCCCGCCTGGACCTGGTCCGCCGTCGTCGACGCAGCCTTGACCTGCGTGTAGACGACCACGTCCGCGCCGGTGTCCTGCAGGAGTGTCGCGAGCTTGCCGGACATGGCCTGGCGCGCGCCCGCTGAGAAGGCGTCGGCCTGGTCGTAGACGAACCGGCCGCTCTGCTGGTCAGGGAAGGGCGGGCCGGGCGCAACGGCAGCCGCTGCCAATCCGGACGTAAGCAGAAGCAGCACGACCCAGGCGGCAGCTGCGATCGCCACGGACCGGCGGGCTCCTCGTGCCATCGCGCGGAGGGTATCGCAAGCCTCGACCGGCCGGGCGGCCAAGTGCGGCCCCGGTCAGGCCGTGGCGGCGACTCCGGGGACCGGCTCCGCCGCCCGAAGGCGGCGAACCAGCTCCGCGCCGAGTTCGTAGCGGCCGAAGCTGGGCATGATGTAGGTGCCCTGGACGAGCGGCCGCATCTCGGTCAGGAGCTCCATCGCCATCTCCAGGCCGACCTCCGCGCCGCGCTCGCCGGCCGCAGCCATGGCCGCGCGGACACGGTCCGGGATGGTGATGCCGGGCACCTCGTTGTGCAGGAACTCCGCGTGGCGCGCCGTGTGCAGCGGCAGGATGCCGAGCAGGACCGGCCGGGGCAGCCGGTCGCCCCAGCGGGCCGATGCGGCCGTCATGAAGCGCTCCCATTGTTCGCGGCTGTAGATCGGCTGCGTCATGACCAGCTGTGCCCCGGCCTCGATCTTGCCGGCGAGGCGGTCGAGCTCGTGCTCCAGGTCGTCGGCGGTGGGATCGAGCGCGCAGGCGATCGTGAAGCCGGCGGGCGCACCGATCGGCTTGCCGGCCTGGTCTTCGCCGCGGTTCAGTCGCGCCAGGATGCCGATGAGTCCCGTGGAGTCGATGTCCCAGATGCCTGTCCCGGTCGGGTAATCGCCGATGCGCGGCGGATCCCCGGTGAGTGCCAGGATGTTGCGGACCCCGAGCGCATGCGCGCCGAGCAGCTCTGATTCGAGCGCCATCAGGTTGCGGTCGCGGGTCGTGAAGTGGACCAGGCATTCCAGGTCGAGGTCATGCTGGATGCCGAAGGCGACGGACATCGCGCCCATTCGGACCCGCGCCATGGCGCTGTCGCTGACGTTCACGAGGTCCACGCCGGCTTCCTGGAGGAGGCGCGCTGCCTCGATCGTGCGCTCGATCCGGACCGAGCGCGGGGGATCTATCTCCACGCTGATCGCGAAACGGCCGTCGGCGAGGGCCTCGGCCAGCCGCGTGGGAGGAGGTGGTGCATCGACTGTGGCCCCGGCGGCGGTTCGCTCGACGATGGTCGCCCGCGGGGCTCCCGCGCCAAGCGGAGTGCTCGCTGCCGGCGCGTGGGTCGTGGGGCTGGCCGAGGCTGCGGCGATCGCGGCGGCGGTGCCTTCCTCGCGCGCGACGGTGCGATCCAGCCACTGGCGCATGGCGGCGATGTGGGCCGGGGTCGTGCCGCAGCAGCCGCCGACGATCCGCGCGCCCGCGGCCAGGAAGCGCGGCACGGCCTCGGCGAAGTACATCGGGCCGGCCGCATACACGAATTGCCCCTCGACGCGCGACGGCAGGCCGGCGTTCGGCATGATCAGGCGCGGCGGCCCGTCGGCGTCGGCTCCCATGCCGTCCAGCGCGTCGAGGCAGACCTCGGGCCCCACGCCGCAGTTGACGCCGAAACCGTCGACACCGACGCCGGTCAGGGCCGTTGCGGCCGCAGCTGGCGTGGTCCCGTCGCTGGCAACGAGCTCCTCGCCAAAGGTCATCGAGGTCAGGACGGGCAGGTCGCAGAGGGCGCGTGCCTCCTCGACGCCCATCAGCAGTTCCTCGAGGTCGCTGCTGGTCTCCAGGAGAAGCAGGTCGGCGCCGCCTTCGAGCAGGCCCTCGATCTGTTGGCGGAACGCTGAACGCACCTCTCGCGCGGGCGGCCGCTCGGGACTGTGCAGCGGGGCGCCCAGGGGACCGATCGATCCCGCAACGAGGACATCGCGGCCGGCAACGTCGCGCGCCTCACGCGCGAGTTGAGCAGCCTTTCGGTTCATTCGCCCCGCGCGGGCGGCGAGGCCGTGCGGCGCAAGCCGGAATCGGTTGGCACCGAAGGTGCACGTCTCGATCACGTCCGCACCGGCAGTGATGTACTCGCGATGGATCGCGCCGATCAGGTCTGGATGGCTCTCCACGAGGGCGTCGAGCGATGCGCGCTGCGGCACTCCCCGGCTGAAGAGGAGCGTGCCCATCGCCCCATCGATGAGCAATGGCTTGCGGGCAATGCGTTCTGCGAAGGCGCGGCGGGCGTGGGAGGGCGCGGGCGTCGACATGGTCGCGAAAGGGTACACGGGGATTGCCGAGAAACCGGTGCGTCGCGGCTGGCGGCTGAGCCGTGCACCGGAGGAGTCGGCTACCCGTTGGCTGTCAGGCCCAGGCCGGCGTCGCCCGAGCGCAGCCAGAGCGTCGTGGCATCGATCTCCCAGGTGAGTCGATCGACACCGAGCGTGGCGACGATGGCACGCTCGACCTCCGCAGAGGCACCCTTGCAGGCCTTCTTCGTCAGGGCGATCGGCCCGAGCGACATCCTGGCGCCGTCGACCGTGTACGTTCCGCCTCCGGTGTTGCAACCTGCCGCGACGCCGAGGCGGCCATCCTTACCGAAGTCGAGCCGGATGCGGGTCCCGGGGACCAGCGGACGCTCGACGCCCGCCTTCGTGACGGAGACGGAAAGAAAGACGCGGCCGTCCAGCGTCGTGGCGCTTGGAGGAGGGGCTCCGTCCGAGGGCGTCGGGCCGGGTGGAGTGGGCGGGATCGTCGGAGAGGAAGGTGGCGCGCCGGGCGCCGTGGCACTGCACGCAACCAGAAGGAGCGCCGCAGCGAGCAACAGGAAGGTCTTCGACACAGCGGCCTGCCGGTCGCCGGTACCCCGCGGTTCCCGCCGCGACTCGGTTGCGGACGGGTCCACGCCCAAGAAAGGTCGTCCCGCTGCCCCTGAGCCGGCAGCGGCTCCGTGGACTCGCGCGTGCCGGCCCAAGCTCAGGTTGTGCGCGTGAGGTCCATTGGCGACCAATCCATCCGCCCGGGGACCGAAGTCGGGCCCTGATGCATCGGCGGGGGCATCATCCACGCTTCGCGCAACAGGATCGTGCCGAAATGCATCAATTCGCGACGATCCATGCAGCCGAGCCTGGCCGGGCGGCATCACCTGCTCTGAACTGGTCGCGAATGAACGCCACATGCACACCCAGCCGCACGGTCGGTCTTACCTGGGCGATCAGCGCACCGCCAAGCCGCAGCCGAAGCGGAAGAGTGGGCGCAGGTCGCGTCGCGGACATTGAGTGGCAGCTGGTCCGCCGAGCGCGGGCACGAAAAGCCGAGCTTGCCGACGGCGGGTGCGTCGCCGAAGAGCGCGTCGGCCACGCCGGCACCTCCGTGCCGGGGAGCCACGCGGCGACGAGCGCGGCCATGTCCGCGACCAGGGGCCGAGGTCAAGAGTCCCAACGGCGGACCAGGTGCGTCGGGCCCTGCATGATCGACATTCGTGCGGGCAGGACGAAGCATGGATGCGCAAATTCGCAGGGGACTATGCAGGCGAGCTTGGCCGCGCGGCGCCAATCGCCACGCAATGGGTCGCCAATGAACACCACATGCACAGAGCCGTCGGACCCATGCCGCTGGGATCGATCGTGGGCAGCTACGGCAGTGCCCGCACCGACCCTCGGCGGCGGAGAACATGCAACCCATCGCCGTCCCAGGTGATTTCGGGTGGACGTGTCCGCCCGTTGTATCTGGACGCCATGGACGAGCCATAGGCGCCGGCGAAGCCGATCGCGACCAGATCACCGCGCTCGAGCGGAGGCAGCGGCGCGGTTCCA
>JBBSGX010000148.1:0-6106 GCA_038253685.1 Candidatus Limnocylindrales bacterium
CGAGGGAACCAGATCGAAGCCGATCTCGCGCCCGACCGGGACCCCGTCGATCGTGAGGCGCTCGCGCCGCCCATGGTTCGCCTGGACGAGCGCACCAACCGTGAAGCCGCCGCCTGCGGCCTCCAGGACCCGCGACGCCGTCCCGATACCGCCCTTGAACTCGTGGCAGATCATGCCGGTCCCGCCGCCGACGTTTCCCTCCGCCACGGGCCCCGACGCTGCCGACTCCAGGGCGGCATGGACGTGCTCGGGCCGGACGTGCTGGCCCTCGGTGTCATTGAGATGGCCGTCCCAGGTCTCGCCAACGACCGGCAGTGCCCAGAACAGCCCGCCGGGAACGTTGGCCCGCGCCTCGCCCGCGCCTCGAACGAGATGATCCCGTCGCGGACCGTGCCCACGCTGCTGGTGTTGGTGATGGCGATCGGCGTCGTGAGCAGTCCCGACTCACGGATCCACTGCCAGCCCGTGAACTCGCCATTGCCGTTGAGCTGGTGCGTGCCGGCGAACACGGCCTCGCGGTGAGGATCGCCGTCATGCGGACGGATCACGGTCACGCCGGTCCGCACCGGGCCCTTGCCCACGATCAGAGGGCCCTCGCCTTCCACGAGCGTGGTGTGGCCGACCCGAACGCCCGCCACGTCCGTGATCGCGTTCAAGGGTCCAGGTTGAAGGAGGCCGATGCGGATCCCGAGATCACGAGCTCGCATCGACGCATCCTACGCGGCGGACGGCGGCCGCTGCGCGCCTGTCACGCTCGGTCCTTGCCTGATGGGACGCCCGAAAGGGACGGCGAATCAAGCTGCGTCTGGAAGGAGCAGTCCATGCCGCAGAACGTCTGGAGCGACAAGCGCGAGCGCCAGTACGACCACATCAAGGAGTCATACAAGGAGCGCGGCGTCTCGACCGACGAGGCCGAGGAACGTGCAGCTCGCACCATCAACAAGGAACGCGCGGAGAAGGGCGGGACGAAGTCGAAGAGGTAGCCGCCCTCGAGACCGGGGAACGCCCGGGGGAGGACGCGGCCGGCTGGTCGATGGCTTCGCTCTGGATCGGATTGACGTCGGCGAAGTCATCCTTCGCATCCGCACGGCGGCTCCGGGCCGCCAATGGTCCTGCTGCATGGACATCCCCGGACGCAGGCCACATGGCACCGGGTGGCGCCACAACTTGCCACCCGATTCACGGTCGTGTGCCCCGATCTTCGGGGCTATGGAGAGTCGTCCAAGCCACCAACTACGCCCGACCACGAGCCCTATTCCAAGCGCGCCATGGCCCGCGATGTCGTGGCGCTCATGCGAGAACTCGGGCACGAGCGCTTCGCCGTGGTGGGGCACGACCGGGGTGCGTACGTGGCGTTTCGTCTGGCTCTGGACCATCCGCGGGTGGTGGAACGGCTCGTGGTGATGGATGCCATCCCGATCGGAGAGGCGCTGAGACGTTGCGATGCCTCGTTCGCTGCCAGGTGGTGGCACTGGTTCTTTCTCGGCCAGACCGTGAAGCCCGCCGAGCGCGTCATCAACGCGGACCCGGATGCCTGGTACACCGCGAGCGCCGACCAGATGGGTGCGGAGGCATACGCGGACTTTCGCCGCGCGATCCACGACCCGGAGACTGTCCACGCAATGTGCGAAGACTACCGAGCAGGGCTCGGCATCGATCGTGCGCACGATGAGGCGGACCGTGCCGCCGGGCGCAGGCTTGCCTGTCCCACGCTGGTGCTCTGGGCGACCAAGGACGACATGGAGGACCTGTACGGCGACCCGCTGGAGGCGTGGCGGGACTGGGCCGTGGATCTTCGGGGCGCCTCGATGGACTGCGGGCATCACATCGCTGAGGAAGCGCCCGACGCGCTGGCTTCCGAGCTCTTCGCTTTCCTGGGGGAATAGGCGGAGATCAGTCGTCCACGAATGGGCAGCGCAGGGCGCAGGTTGGTCGGTGAAGGCGACTCCTCAGCGGCCTCGCTGCCAGGATTTGCCTTCGGAGGCGGCCGCCGGCGCGTAGACCATCTCGACCCGCTGCATGTCCCGCAGCGTGCGGGCGCCGAGTGCCGCCATCGACTGGCGCAGCGCTCCGATGAGGTTCTCCGACCCGTCGGTGACGTGGGCAGGACCGAAGAGAATGCGCTCGAGCGAACCGACCGTTCCGACCCGGATCCGGGTGCCGCGCGGCAGGGTCGGGGAGGGAGCGGCCATTCCCCAGTTCGTGCCGCGGCCGGGCGCCTCCTCGGCACGCGCCAGTGGGGAACCGAGCATCAGCGCGTCCGCACCCGCCGCGATCGCCTTGGCAAGCTCGCCGCCGCGCCGCATGCCGCCGTCGCCGACCACCGGCACGTAGCGACCGGTGTCGTCGAAGAACGCGTCGCGAGCCGACGCCACGTCGGAGATGGCCGTCACCTGCGGCACCCCGATGCCGAGCACCTCGCGGGTGGTGCAGGCGGCACCCGGACCAACCCCAACGAAGATCGCGGCGATCCCCTGGCCCATCAGCTGATACGCCGCGTCGTAGCTGGTCGTGTTGCCCACGGCGACCGGGATCGTCATCAGGCGCGTGAACTCCGAGAGCTCGAGGGGGTCGTAGCCGGACGCCAGGTGCCGTGCCGACGAGACCTGCGACTGCACGAGGAAGAGGTCCGCGCCGTGTTGCGCACAGAAGGGTCCCAGCTGACGCGCGGCGCCGGGCGTCGCGGCCACCACCGCCGGCGAGCCGAGCGCGTGCAGCTCGGCGATCCGCTTCTCGATGAGCTCTTCGCGGATCGGCGCGGCGTAGGCCTCGGCCAGCAACTGGTGGACCTCGTCGTCGGGTGCGGCCGCAAGGCGGGCGAGAACCGCGTCGGGATCGTCGTAGCGGGCCTGAACGCCCTCGAGGTTGAGCACGGCCACGCCGCCGAACCCGGCAAGCGCACCGGCAAGTCGCACGTCCGCAACCGCGTCCATGGCTGCCGCAAGGATCGGGATCTGCAACTGGAGGCCGCACAGCTCGACCGAGACGTCGACCTCGGAGGGCTCGACGGTTTCCACGCCGGGCGCAAGGGAGACGTCGTCGAAGCCAAAGGTGGGGCGTATGGAGTCGACCTTGGAGACGCGGCGCGGTGACCGGGACACAGGGGTGCCGAGCTCCTGCTCGTGGGTGCTGGTCCCGAGGGTCACGTCGATGGGCTCCTCCACGCTGGGCTGCTGCCGCCGAGCGGCCATGCCACCTGCGGGGCAGTATACCGGCGTGGAAGAGCCGCTCGTCAGCCTGGACGAGATTCGAGCCGCCGCCGAGCGAGTGCGCGGCGTGGTCGTGCGCACATCGCTGCTGCCCTTCGGGCCACCGCTCGATGGCGATCCTCATGGTCATCCACGAGCCTGGCTGAAGCCGGAGAGCCTTCAGCCAATCGGCGCATTCAAGCTGCGCGGCGCCTACAACGCGCTCGCGTCACTGACCCCCGACGAGCGTGCGCGAGGCGTGGTCTCGCACTCCAGCGGCAATCACGCACAGGGCGTTGCGAGGGCTGGGCGGCTGCTCGGAATCCGCGTCGTGGTGGTCATGCCGCGGGATGCGCCGCAAACCAAGATGGAGCGGGTGCTCGCGGACGGAGCAGAGGTCGACATGGTGGGCCCGTCCGGGGACGAGCGGGCCGCGCGGGCCGCGCAGCTTGCAGAAGAGAGCAGCCTCGTCCTCATCCCTTCCTATGATGACCGCCGGATCATCGCCGGCCAGGGCACCGCCGGCCTGGAGATCGCCGAGCAGATCGCGGAGATCGCACCGGCGCCGGCGCCGTTCGCGGTCCTCGTGCCTGTTGGCGGTGGCGGTCTGGCGAGCGGAGTCGCGACTGCCGTCAAGGCGCTTCGTCCAGAGGCGCGCGTGCTGGGTGTCGAGCCCGAGCTGGCCGCGGACGCCCGCGAGTCGCTCGAAGCCGGCCGCCTCGTGGCGTGGGACGCGGAGCGGCTTGCCCGGACAGCGGCGGACGGGATGCGCTCAACGCTCAGCCAGCTGACCTTTCGCCATCTCGCGGCGCGCCTCGACGGCATCGTCGCGGTGTCCGAGGCGGAGATCGCTCGTGCGATGCTGCGCGCGGCGCGGGAGGCGCGTCTCGTGCTGGAGCCATCCGGCGCAACGTCCCTCGCCGCGTGGCTGTTCCATCCCGGCGAGCTGCCGGACGCAGGGCCCGTGGTCTGCCTGCTGAGCGGCGGGAACGTGGACCCCGAGCGCTACGCCGAGCTGCTCGCCGTTGGAGAGGCCGCAGGCGGCTGACCCGCGGCGGGTATCATCGCGGCAGCCGTGCGAAACTCGCGCGCGGGCCCCAGATGGAGCTGCCGGTGGCAATCGATCGCACCGAGTCGCAGGTCACGCTGCTCGACGCTGCCAGGGTACTGGCGCGCGGCCGCGACCTGGACGCGAAGCTCCGCGCTCTCGCGGGCCATGCTCATTCCATGGCCGGCGGCACCTCCGCGGTGGTGCTTCTCTACGACGCCGACACGGCGCAGCTGCTCTCCGCCGACGGTTCGCACTGGTTCGACGCGGCCAATCCCGAGGACGCTCTGGCTGAGGCGATCCGCGATCGGCAGGTGGTCAGCGACGGGGCAGCCTCGCGGCCGGAGCTCGTCGAGTTGGCGCGGGGTGCCAGTCGCACGCTGGTCCCGCTCATCGTCGAGGACGAGGACGGGACGGAGGTGGAGGGGATCCTGGTCGTTGGCTTCGGCACGGCCGCACCTCCCGAGGCGGCCACGATCGAGAGCCTCTCGGCGCTGGCGGATCTCGCCGCCGTCGCCATTCGACAGGCGCGCATGCACAACGCGCTCATGGAGCACGCCGAGTACCAGGAGCGGCTCGCGCACACGGATCCTCTGACGGGACTGGCGAATCGCCGCACGTTCGAGCGCATGCTGGAGCTGGAGCTGGCCCGCGCGGCGCGCCAGGCCTCGCCGCTCAGCGTCCTGGTCTTCGGTGTTGATCACCTCTCCCGGATCAACACCGAGCGGGGGGCCGGCGCCGGAGACGACGTGCTGCGGCGCGTGGCGTCCACGCTTGCAGGACAGGTGCGACTGATCGACACCGTCGCGCGGATCGGTAACGACGAGTTCGGCGTGATCGCCCCGGGAGACAACGGCATGGTAGTGGCGAGGCGTGTGCGGGACGCCGTGGCCGCGTTGGAACCGATCGGCGTGTCGATCACCGTCGCCGGCGGTGTCGCGCACCATCCGCAGGACGGCACCACGTCAGAGGACCTGCTCGGGGCCGCTGAACGAGCAATGTCCGCGGCGCGCGAGCAGGGCCCGGGTTCGCTGAACTCGACGACCGAGAAGGGCGACGCTGCCTCCGGCTGAGCCGGCGCGAGCTATCCCTGCGGATTTCCCGACACTGCGTTGGCGGTCGGATGAGCAACCTGCCCCGCCACGATGGGTTTCCCGGTCGGCTGCGGCACACCGCCGGCAACTTCGTCCGTGAGCGCGATCGTGTCCGTC
Source organism: Candidatus Limnocylindrales bacterium (assembly GCA_038253685.1). Lineage (GTDB taxonomy): Bacteria > Chloroflexota > Limnocylindria > Limnocylindrales > CSP1-4 > JAFMJV01. The sequence continues at coordinate 5,448 of JBBSGX010000148.1, forward strand.
CCGGAGACCGGAGACAGGCCACTGAGCACGGCCAGGCCATCCGATCCCACCGACATCAGGCCTGCGGAAACAGGCGTGCCGTTGACCAGGAACCATGCCTGGTAGGTTCGCCCGCTGGCCGCCGGCGGCAGTCCCTCCACGACGATGGTCCCGGGACGTCCGCTGGGGAAGACGGCGAGCCCGCTGGCGCCGGACGCCGATCCCGAGCCACGCAGCAGTGCAACCTGGCTGGATGGGTCCGTGCTGGCCGCAATGGCGTCGCGCAGGATGGCGACTCGATTCTCTGCGGTGCTGGCACGGTCCTGGAGGAGCAGGTTCCAGCCGCCCAGCACGACGATGAGAAGGACGGCAGCCGCGGCCAGAGCGGTCTGCCACGGACTGCGGGCCATGCGGCGCTCGCGCACGGCGCTGATGGCGATCGGCGCATCCGGTGCGCCGGCACGGACCGAGGTCGGGCCACTCACCCTGGGCGCGGCGCTCTCCAGGGTCGGGGCACCCACCCCGGGCGCGGCGCGCAACGCCATCGGCGCGATTTCCGCCTGGAGCGCGGGCAGCTGCTCCACGCCGGCCACGGCATCGAGCACGCGGGCACGCAGATCGGGCGGCGCGTCCAGCGGCTCGATGGTCTCGAACAGCGCGGGCACGATGCCGCCGAGCTC
>JBBSGX010000149.1:0-6087 GCA_038253685.1 Candidatus Limnocylindrales bacterium
CGACCAGGCCATCGACCACCGCCTGGCCCACGCCCGGCTACGCACGCCAGCCTGACTCCACACCCACCCTTCGAACGGATCCACACACACCGAAAACTCAGGACAAACGTCAGAACCTCGCAACCAAAGGATCGCTAGGCCTCATGGAGCGGCCGACGCGGTGGGTCATGCGTGTGCATGAGAGCGAAAATCACGACTGGCTCGCTGCGCCGACTGGAGAGCAAATACGCCTTGTCATCGGAATCCCCAAGAAGGGCGGTCTGGCGCGAATTGCTTCAGATAGCAGGGCAGCCCGCGCTTGGCTTCAGAAGATCTATTCGATACCGAACGAGCATGAGCTCCAAAAGGAACAGAACCTGCGTGGTGTGGCGATCGCCCATTCCATCGGGGCATTCGATATATTTTTTAATCAAGCCTTCGAGAAGGGGATTAAGTTCAATGAATGATGATCCTGTAAGCGGTGGATTTCTGGTTGTAGATGAGAACGAGGTGGTTGGGAGTCGCCGGCTAGGTATCTCCAATGTCCGTTGGGCAGGCATGCCACAAGACGACAAGAGGAGTGTGCTTGAGCATGCAGTAGATGCCATGAAGAGCATTGGCATCCCGGCAGAGACACGACTCGAAGTTCCTGATGCACGGCCCGGGAGTCTAGGACTGGTGTTGCCAATCCTTCGGCTTTACCTTCCAGTGAAGGAACTAGGCAAAGAATTCTTTGGTGCAGTAATGGCGGCGGCATTCGTAGTCTCGATGGGAGCTTCACCAACTGTGGCCGCTTCTGCCCTCGCTCCCGAAAGCTTGCGTATACTAGTGATGAAGTTACGGTCTCTTACGAAGGAGGAACTTGAGGTTGTGCGCGCGGTCATTATGCTTGCTGAGAATGACCCCAGTCTGCCCACCTCGGACAGACTTTCTCTTGAACTAGGGTGGGACGCGGAGTCCACGATCAAGAAGTTGGTGAATCGCCTAGTCCTACGTTCTGACGGAGAAGCTTGGCGGGTCGAGTTCTAGTACAGAAACCCTGGCCGTTTTGGACACAGTCGGTGATGAACCGGAGATTGTAGGGTTTTCGATCCTCACGCCGGCGTGAAGCCGAGATACTCAACCGATCACCTCCCGGCAGGGTGGTCACATGTCACATGGCGGCTAGGAGGGTTGTGATGCGTTGACGTTGGCGTGCTGAGCCGACTTGTGCTGCAAGCCGGACTGCGTGGTTGATGTGGCTGCGTGCTTCGTCTCGGTCGCCGATGGCTGCGTGTGCGGTTGCGAGGTCGACGTGGAGTGCGGTTTCGGCGCGGACGAAGGATGGGTCGAGGCGGTTGAGGGCGTCGGTGAGGACTGTGATTGCGTCGGGGTGGCCGAAGCGGGCGAGTGCGTGGCCGCGCCAGCGGGCGAGGTGCACAGGGTCGAGCGCGACGTACGGCCGCTCGTCGGCCGGGTCGCGGGGCAGGAGTTCAGCCGCTCGGTCGAAGGCGTACAGGCTGGCGGTTCGGTCACCGTGGGCAGCGAGGGCCTCGCCGTGAGCGGCGGCCAGCCACGCACGCAGGACTCGGGGTGAGGATGCGTCGGCGCGGTGACGGGTGTCGTCGAGTAGTTCGACCGCGTCGCGGGTCGCCCCCGCGTCAATGAGAACGAATGCTTGCTCGGCTGCAGCGTGCGATTCGTGTGGGATGGAGCCGGATTGTGCGGCGGTGGACCGTGAGTGCTCGTAGTGTTGCCAGGAGTTGGGCACGTCGCCGAGGTCGAGTGCTTGCCAGCCGGCGAGGGTATGCATCTCGGAGAGCAGACCGGCGAGCGGTTCACGGGTTCCCGGGGCAAGGCTGTGCGTAGCGAGTCGGTGGACTTGGCGAATCTTGACGTTGAGTTCGTCGCGGATGACGATTGCACCGAGTTGCCGGTCGAGTCGGCGGATCGCGTCGAGTTGTTGGTGCAGAAGTGTAATGGTCGAGCGGTCAACGCGTCGGGCGGCGTCGAGTAGCCGACGTAATTCGTCGGTGGGATTCTCGGACTCAACTGTAACGGCCTTCGGCGGTGCGAGGAGGGCCGCGATGGGCTCGCCTAAGAGTCGTTCGAGCAGCCGCGCGGTGGCTGGTCGAAGTGCGCCGTGTGCTCGGCCGCTGACGAGTCGCTGAAGGTGCCGCAGGCTCAGCGTGCCGGGTTCGTGATTGTCCCGGGCGAAGGCTTCGGCGTGCTGCACGAACTCGTCGTAGGTCATGCATCGCTGGCGGATGCGCTGTTCGAGCAACGTCCGCGGCGGCCGGTCAGCCAACGCTGTTCACCTCCTCGGTGCGGCGTGTTCGTGGCGTCTTGATGGCGGGCTGGTGTCCTTCCGCTGATACAGCGCCAGAGTGAAGATTATTTCAGCTCGTCGCGAATGTGACCGAGCAGGGTGCCCTGGTGCCGCGCCCGCCTAAGACGCCGCCGGGGCACCCCGTCACGGCCGGGAGCCGGTGGGACCCCGATGAGCCTCGGGCTCCCGGCCGTGATTCCAGTGATCGCGGAGGCGAAGGGCAGACGTGGACGAGCACACCGAGCCTCCAGATGTAGTAATTGCACAACGCCTGCTCGACCAGCTCAAGCTGCAGGGCTTTCAGTTCCAGCGGCTCGCGCCGGGTGAAGACGGGCCGCTGATGGGAAGCCGGGTGGCCGGTGGCTGTGTGGACCTTATCCATATTGAGGGATTCAGTCGCGACTGCTTCGCCTGGCGTCAGCGGACGTCGTCACTGATCGTTCCCGGGGGTGGCCTGGTGGAGCGTCGGACCGATGGCAGTGCGCTCGATGTGCTGACTGAGGTGCTGACCTGGGAGCCGAAGCCGTGAAACAGGCTTTGCCGATCTGGGTCACGTCGGTGTCGGATCGTCTCGACCACGCGGTCACGCTGGACGCGATGGAATCGGTGCGTACCACCGGACGGACGGTGGCGGCGTGCGGCGCGAATCTCATTCCGGCCGCTCTCAGCGCGCCACCGGGGCGCCGGTGCTCGAGCTGCGTGGGCCTGCCCGCGCAACGGCAAGCCGATCAGCAGCGTGACGGACGGCACGCTCGTCCAAACGCCTGGCGGCGATTCCGTGACCGAACCCGTCACAACTGAACCCGCATCCCGAAAACGGGCTCATCAGAGGCTTCTGGTGACGGGTGTGACGGGTTCGACACGGGTCAGTCAACCCGTCACACTAGACGTTTCCGCAGCTCAGATGGCGTGGTAACCCGTCACATGGGCTGTGACGGGTTACCACCTGGTGTGACGGGTTACCAGGTTGGCGTGACGGGTTCAAACTTGGCCGTCGTCGGGTTCCGGGTCGTCTCGCTGGGCCTCGATCGCGGCCCGGATATCGGCGATGAGGTAGCCGCGGGCCCGGCGGCTGGTGCCGTCCTCGGCGGTGATTCGGCGCCCCGGACGTGGGCGGCATCCGAGTTCGCCCATCTGCCGTCCGAACGCGGTTGGCTCGACGTCGAGGGCATCGACGAGTTCGGCTGTGGGGACGAACTCACGGCGACCGTCGACGAGATCGGCGCCCAGGTACTCGACCACCGACGCCAGCGGCTCCGGCAAATCCTCCGGCACCTCACGGCCTGGCGGCCTCTCGGTGATGATCTGACTGGTGCCGATGACGTGAGCCACGATGGCCGTGTCGAGCACGGGAACGGACACGGCGCCGATCGCATGGCCGGTAAGCGTGCCGGCCGCCGCGCGCAGCGCTCGGCCGCGCTCGCAGAGTGTGGTCCAGTCGTCGTTGGGCATGTAGTCGGTGCGGACCATCATGGCGAGCACATCGGCGCCGGTCGTAGTCTCGCCGTCGGGGCGAAGGATGCCGACGCCCTTGTGCGAGGGCAGGAGTCGGCTGCTGTCCCAGCCGCGGGTGTTCATCTGCTCGCCGAGGATGATGTTGCTGTCGCGCCAGTCCATCACTCGCAGCGCGAAGCGGGAGCCGAGTACGGCGCGCAACTGTGACGGGATCGTTTTCGAGTCTGGTCGTTGGGTGGCCAGCACGAGGACGATTCCGGCGGCGGGTCCTTTTTTGGCGAGCCAGGTGAGCAGTTCGCCGATGTACTGTCCGGCGGGGATCATTTTTCCTTGTACCTTGATGGGTGTGCGTTCTTCGAGGGGGACTTGGACTTCGTCGATGAAGATGCCGGTGATCGGCATGTTCAGGGATGGGTCGCGGGACATCGCGGGGGTGACTTTCGATTCGGGGCAGGTGTCGTTGTCGAGGTCGCGCATTCTTCGGTATCGGCCTTGGACTTCGGTGACGAGTTCAACGAGCCAGGCGGCCAGGGCCAGGACGTGGGCGGGTTCGTCGCCGGACATGAAGCGGTGTGCCACGTGCGCGGCGGCGTCCCAGTCCTTACCGGCTTTGAAATCGGCGACGTACAGGCGGGTGTGCGGGTCGAGGATCAGGCCAGTGGCGGCCAGGCGCGCGGCGAAGGTCTTGCCTTGGCGGGGGATCGCGCCGACGAGCAGTGAGGTCCACACCAGCGGGAGGGTGATGCGGCGGTCTCGGGCGTCTCGGCCGAACGGTATCGCTCGCCAGGCGTCCCAGCACGCCACGTCGAGCAGGGGCGTGCGTAGCGGTGGGGTGGCGTAGGGGTCGGCGTCGGCGACCCACATCGCGACCCGTCCAGCGTGGCCGCCGTTGCCGCGGACTCGTTCGACGAGCAGTTGCACCTCGTCTACGGCGAGCGCGGACGCCAGCGCTTCGCGGTTTTTGACCACGTCGGTGGCTTTGCGGGTGGCTGGGAGGTCGACGGTGATCGCCCACCCGGCACCTACCCTGCTGGCCCGTTCGACCAGGCGGAGGGTTTCGTCTTTGCCGATCAGTTTGGCGTCGCGGAAGGCGTCGACCAGGATTTGCGGGTCCATGGTCCAGGTCAGCGACCGGGGTCCGGCGAGTACCGGTTTGCGGCCGGGACTGCCGTCCTTACGCCGGCCCGTGATCGCCAACACGGCCGCGCCGATCACGGCCGTGATCCACAACGCCCGCGAGCCGTAGACCATGTCGCCTACTGCGACTCCGGCCACGCCGATCCCGGTCACGCCGCCGGTCACTCGCCATCGCAACAGGGTCAGCTCCCGGATCTCGACGTACTTATCCGCTAACTTTTCCGACTGCTCGGCGGCCTCTCGGTAGTCGCGTACGGTCACCCACCGCCGCCACGCCCGCACGGCCAGCACCGTGCCCCGACCGGCCGCGCGCAGGAATCGCCACGGCGAGCGCACCGTGGTGACGGCCGCGTCCTTGGCGGCCTGTGCTGCGTGGGCGCGGCTCTTGAACGCGGCCGGTACGCGTGGCGAGCGTTGCCACCGCGACGGCCGCCGGTAGTGCTCTTGTCGGGTGTGGGGTCGGTCGTCGTCATCGAGTAGCTCGGCGTCGATCACCGGATCCGCCGGGATCACCGCCGAAGGCTGGGCGGCGGCCACCTCCGGTCCCACGTGGGGCGTGGTCATCGCCGGCCCCCCCGCCGATAGGTGACATCCAGCGAGGTCACCGCCAGGGCGCGAGTAACCACGTAGGCGGTGATCAGCGCGGGGAGTGCAAGCACAACCCAAAACAAGGTGGTGTTGGCGGCGTAGGTCATCGCCACCCACTGGACGCCGACGATCACCCCAGCGGTGATGAATACCTGTCCGGCTAGGGAGGCGAGCCGGGAGGCCGCGTGGGCGGTGTCGGCCGTCCGGCGCGCTCGCCGGGTGCCTGAGCGCCAGACCATGATCAGCGCTAGCAGCACTCCGATCGCGGCGATTATTTCGGTCGGGCTCAGGTTGATGGTCATGGCAGCGGTCCTCCTTCCTGATCTGTCGTGTTGTGCTGTTGGCGGCGGTGCTGCCAGATCGGGTGCAGCGCGCGCCGGTCGTCCTCGGCCAGTGCGCCCCACACGCCGGTGGTGCTTGCACCGGCCGTTCGGAGATCCAGCTCCCGGCACTGGTCGGTGACCGGGCACCCGGCGCATAACCGGGCAGCCAATTCCCGGTCACTGGGTGCGCAGTCGTCCCAGTCGGGCTCTACAGCCGGCCAGAGCCCCCACAGGCACAATCCGCGGCGCACCACGACAGTGGTCAGCACGTCGTCCGGGACCTGGCGCCACCGGTCG
>JBBSGX010000150.1:0-5936 GCA_038253685.1 Candidatus Limnocylindrales bacterium
CGAGCCAGGGCCGAATCCCGGCGATTGGAAGATCCTGAGCGTCCCGCTCGATTCCGAGCCACCTTCGGCGATCACGACCGAAGAGGATGAGCCGCCGGGGGGCCACTGGGTCATCGGTCCGCCCGGCCATGGGCCAACCGGCCCTCCCGGTGGACGCATCTTTTCGCTGGAAGGACGCCCGGCGGCCGGCCTCTACCTCGTGGCGTGGCTTTTCGCCCTCGGAGGCGTCGCGCTTCTCTTCGTCCGGAGCCTGAGCGATCCGAACGGCGCCGGCGGGTTCCGGTTCGTGCTCGGTCTGGCGGGCATCGCAGCGTTGGCCATCGGCCTGGCGGCTGCGGTGGGTTACCAGGTCGTCGCGCGCTCCACCCGCGACCCCGGCTGGTTCCGTGGCCCGTCGCCGGTCCTGTGCTTCTTCCTGGTGCTGCCGGTCAGCACCCTCCTTTCGGTCCTCATCGGCCTCGTCGGGATCGACATCGGGCCCGGCAATGCCGTCGGTTTCCTGCTCGGATTGCTGGCGGTGGGAGCGGGTTACGCGAGCGTCGTGTGGGTGTTTGTCGTGCGCACCGGCGCGCTGTCGTGGTCAGACATGGGTTGGCCGACGCGACGGTCGGTTCGGTACGCGCTCAACACGGTCGGGCTGGCGGTCGCGGCGATGCTGCCGGCGACGTTTGCCGTGCTGGTCTTCGGCGGGCTCGTTGCCACGCTGCTGGGCGGGGTGCATGCGCCAGACGTGTTGCCGGCGGCACGCAGCCAGCTCGACGCGGTGGCTGTTGCGCTCGCAGCGGCCGCAGTGGCTCCCATCGGGGAGGAACTGTTCTTTCGCGGCTTCGCGCTCACGGCGTGGTTGCGCGATCTTGGCCCACGGCGCGCCGTGATCCGGAGTGCGATCTTCTTCGCGGCGGTCCACGTGCTCAACATTCAGAGCACGACCTTCGAGATCGGCGCAAAGCAGGCCGTACTGGTGCTCGCCGAGATTGGGCCGCTGGGCTTCCTGCTCGGCTGGTTGTTCCTCCAGCGCGGCATTCTCGCCTCAATCGCGGGCCACGTGACCTACAACTCGATCCTCCTGCTGCTGCCCATCGTGCTCGAGTCCAGCAGTCGGGTGAGCGGCTAAGTCAGGGTCGATCAGCCGGCGAGCCCTGGTGAAGGGCCGCTCTGTACGATGACCTGGCTTTCGGGTCCGGACGGCGGGGGAATCGGCGGGCTCCGTCGTTCGGACCCGGGAGCACCCGCTCGCCGCTGGAGTTGCCTGGAGGTCGGTAAGCGTCCGTGCACCATGACGCCTTCCGGCACTCGGTTCGTGAGCTTCCAGAGGGTGAGCGTCCTCGGGAGCGGCTGGCCTTGCGAGGCCCGCAGGGCCTCTCGGCGGCGGAGCTCATCGGGCTGGTCTGGGGCAGCGGTACCCGCGCCGTGAGTGCCACGCAGATGGCGGAGGAGGCGCTCGTCCGCCTGGACGGCCTGGGCGGTGTGGCGCGCGCGAGCCTCGCGGAGCTCGAGCAGGTGCCAGGCGTGGGTCCCGTGCGCGCGGCCCAGCTGGCGGCGGCGTTCGAGCTCGGGGGTCGCCTGCTCGCCGACTGGCCATCCTCGCGTTGGACGATCCGCAGTCCGCGAGATCTTGCCGACCGGCTGCTCGTCCAGATGGGCCGGCTGGAACGCGAAGAACTGCGCGTGGTCCTCCTCAACGCCAAGAATGTCGTGCTCGCCGCGCCGACCGTCTACCAGGGCAATGTCTCGACGGCGCTTGTCCGCGTCGGGGAGCTGTTCCGCGACGCGGTCAGGCAGCACGCGGCCGGCATCATCGTCGTGCACAACCATCCCTCCGGCGATCCGACACCCAGCCCGGACGACCTGCACCTGACGGCGGAGACGGTTGCCGCCGGCCGCCTGCTGGACGTGCCGGTCCTCGACCACCTGATCATCGGCCACGATGCCTGGGTCAGCCTGCGAGATCGCGGCATTGCCTTCGATCGCGGCGTCGGCGCACCGTGAGTCCGGTCTCGGTCGCGACCGGCTCGAAGGCCACGCAGCAATAACCGGACTCCGTCCGGCGAACCGGCGCGAGGCTATCGGTGCCGAGGCCGTCCCGCACCCCTTCGAGTGCCGCGAGGTTCATGCCACAGGTGATTTCTCGGTGCTCGCGCACCAGCGCGTCGAACGGACAATTCTGCAGCCTGATGGTGCCGACGTCATCAACGACGGGCTCGAAGCCCGCGTCATCCAGGACCGCGATAACTGCGTCCCGGTCATCGAGCCGCACTCCGGGCGCGCCGGCGGCCACCGACGAGTCACGGGCGGCACGGGCGAGCCCGAGGCCGTACGCGTGCGCGACCGCGGTGATCGCCTCGACGGAAGTCTCGCCCTCGGATTCGAGCGCGCGCGCGAAGAGCTCTGCTGCGACGCGATAGCGCCGCGCCGGGAGCGACACGGCCCATTCCCGCCGCGACCGCCGGTAGAGCTTGGCCGGCCGGCCGGCGCCGGGCCCGCTGCGGCCGCTCAGACGGCGGTACTCCACGTCGAGGAGCCCGTCGCGCGCCAGCCGTTCCAGGTGGAACGCGGCAAGCGGCCGTCCAACGCCCAGGGCGGCTGCCGCGTCATCCCGCCCGATTGCTTCGTGCTGTCCAGCCACGTACTCGTAGAGCTGCCGTCGGACGGGCTCACTCAGGGCTCCGATCGCAGCGATCGGATCGGCCTGGGGTCGGGCGGACATGGTGATCACTCTACTGCGCATATCCACTGGCGAAAGACTTGACGGGTGACAGGTGTCGACGTTCCGCCGAGGTCCATCTCCCTTTGATGGGGATTCGCAACGTGCGCGCGGACGCCCTGCGTGCGACCACCACGTGACAGGATCGAAGCTGTCCCCTCCAGCAACTGAAGAAGGAGCGTTTCCCATGTGCCTCAACTGCGGCTGCATGCGTGCCCACGACGACATGGGCAAGCCCGGCATCAACATCACCTATGAGACCGTCAAGGCCGCTGCCGACGCCAACGACATGACCGTCGAGCAGGCGCTCGAGACGATCGCCCGCACGGCCGACAAGGACCGCGGCGATCACCCGGACGAGTACGCCTCGTAGATCGAACGCACGCGGCGGAGCGGTGGTGCTTTCGCACACCCGAGCCGTTGATTTCGCCACCGCGTGGTGAGCCGACGCGGACCCTCCGGGTATACTGCTGGCCGCCCTTGTGGTCGACGGGACCACGAATCCATCGCCGGGAATCGTCAGTCCGCAGTCCCGGCCCTCCCTGACACCAGCTTTCCCGGAGGGTTCGTCCGCCCGATGCTCGACGCCTTCCTTGGCTTGTTCTCCCGTGACATCGGGATCGATCTCGGCACCGCCAACACGCTCGTCCATGTTCGCGGCCGCGGCATCGTGATCAGCGAGCCGAGCGTGGTCGCCATCGACGCCAAGACCAAGCGCGTGCTGGAGGTCGGGGCGGAGGCCAAGCGCATGATCGGTCGGACGCCGGGCAACATCATCGCGGTGCGCCCGCTGCGGGACGGGGTCATCAGCGACTTCGACGTCACCGAGCAGATGATCAAGTACTTCGTGCAGAAGGTGCACGACCGGGTCGGCCTCATCCCTCGGCCGCGCATGCTGCTCGGCATTCCGTCGGGCGTCACCGAGGTGGAGAAGCGGGCCGTCCGGGACGCGGCACTCAACGCCGGTGCCCGCTGGGCGCGCCTCATCGAGGAACCCATGGCGGCTGCCATCGGAGCGGGCCTGCCCGTGGGCGAGCCGACCGGCAGCCTGATCGTGGACATCGGCGGAGGGACTACCGAGGTCGCGGTCATCAGCCTCGGCGGCATCGTTGTTTCGCGCAGCATCCGCATCGGCGGGGACGAGCTCGACCAGGACATCATCAGTTACGGTCGCCGCGAGTACAACCTGCTGGTCGGCGAGCGCACCGCCGAGGACATCAAGATCGCCATCGGCTCTGCCTACCCGGGGCCCCACGACGAGCAGCGCGTCACGCTGCGCGGCCGCGATCTGCTCACCGGCCTGCCGCGCTCCGTCGAGATCACTGCCGACCAGATCCGCGAGGCCCTCGAGCTCTCGGTCCAGCAGATCGTCGACACGATCAAGGACACGATCGAGGAGACACCGCCCGAGCTGGTGGCCGACATCATGGACCAGGGCATCGTGCTGGCCGGCGGTGGCGCGCTCCTCCAGGGCCTCGACCGGCGCATCCAGGAAGCGACGCAGATGCCGGTCCACATCGCCGACGACCCGCTGACATGCGTGGCCCGAGGCACCGGACGCGTGCTCGAGGAGCTGGACTCTCCGATCATGGAGCGCACGCTCGTCGCAGAGACGTACTCGCGACCGCCGCGCTGATCCACTGCATGGCCGGCCGTCAGCCGGCCCTCCGATAGGGGCAGCCGCGACCCGATGCTCCAGAACCGTGCCACTCGTCGCCGCATCATCACCTACGCGATGCTGGTCACGGTCAGCCTGCTGATGCTGGCCGCATCGAAGACGGTGCCCCTCCAGGATCTTCGCCACGGCATCAATTACGCGCTGTCGCCGCTCCAGGAAACGCTGGCCCGTTCGACCCGCTCGGTGACCTCGATCTTCAACGCGGTGGCCGAGATCGATCAGCTGCGCCGCGACAACCAGCAGCTGGCGGCGCAGGTCCAGCAGCTCCAGGTACAGACGCAGCAGCTGGAGGCCTTGCGCACCGAGAACGAGCAGCTCTCGAAGCTGCTCGGCCTGCGCGGCACGCTCGACTTCAAGACGCAGCCCGCCGCCGTGATCGCGCGCCAGGCGACCCAGTACGAGCGCGCGGTCACGCTCAACAAGGGGACGGACTCGGGCATCGCGGTGGGCGACCCCGTGCTGGCCGAGGGGGGCGCTCTGGCGGGCGTGGTCGTGGATGCGGGGAGCAACTACAGCTCGGTGATGCTGCTCAATGACACGCGCTCGATCGTCATCGGGCTGGTCGAGTCGAGCCGCGCCACCGGCGAGGTGGAAGGTCGGCTCGCTGGACCGCTGGGCATGACGCAGATCCCCTCGACCGACAAGGTCGCCGTCGGCGATACCGTCGTGACCGCCGGCCTCGACCTCGGCGGCGCCGTGCGTGCGGCCTTCCCCCCGGGTTTGCTGATCGGCCGTGTCGTCGACGTGCAGCAGGATCCGAGTGCCATCGTCCAGATCGCGCTGATCCAGCCCGCGGTCAACCTGGACAAGCTGGAGCTCGTGCTCGTCATGACCGACTTCCAGCCGCCCGATGTGCCCGCGCCCGGCGCCAGCCCGGGGGCCAGTCACCAGCCAATACCGGGCAAGGCACCCTGACCTGAACGGGGCGGTCCTGGCGGACCGCGTACTTCGTTCCCACCGCCCCCGCTGCCGCCGGTGCCGCGGACCGCACACGGCCGAACCGCAGTCCACAAGGCTTGCTCGCGGCGTGGTGCGTCTACGCGCCAATCGCCCGGCCCGATCGGGCCAGAGCGATTGGGACCTTCTCGGCATGGTCGGAACGAGCGTGAAAGCGGACTCTTGCGACGTTAGTTCTGGTACGTCCTCCATGCGTGCCCCAGCCGAAACCGGAGAGACCGCCCCATGTTCACTGCCACTGCCGCACGGGCCGCGCGAGGGAACGCATCCAGGTTCCTTGGCCTTCTTGCCGCGCTTCTCGCGGTCGTCTTCGTCATGAGTTTCACCAGCCTGGGCAATATTGCCCGTGGCGCGACCCCCAGCTCGCACGCGCAGAGCGCCCACGCCCGGACCAACTCGGCGTCGTCTGCATCGACTGCCCCCAAGAAGGCAGTGATCGTGGTCGGACCGGTCGGAAGCAACACGGCGGACTACATCAGCGAAGCCCTGGCCATGGGCACGGTCCTCACCGGCGCCGGGCTGGATGTCCACCTGATCCTCTCGCCCAACGCCACGTGGGCGAAGGTGATCGCTGTCGCCAACGGCGCCGCCTTCTTC
>JBBSGX010000151.1:0-5904 GCA_038253685.1 Candidatus Limnocylindrales bacterium
ACAGCAATGACGCGCAGCGCCGTGACCCATGAGGGAGCCCTACTGACGTGAAGCTATCGGTGATGCAGGAGAACCTGGCGCGCGGCCTGTCCGTGGTCAGCCGCGCCGTCAGCAGCCGCAGCACCCTGCCGGTGCTCGCCAACGTGCTGCTGCGGACCGAGGACGCCGGCCTGAAGCTGACGGCTACCAACCTGGAGATCGGCATCACGTCGTGGGTGCCCGGCAAGATCGACACCGAGGGATCGTTGACCGTTCCCGCGCGGCTCATCACGGACGTCGTGACCGGTCTGCCACCCGGCGAGCGTGTGGATCTGGAGGTCGAAGGCGGCACCACCTTGCACATCCGCGCGGGCCGCTACCAGACTCATCTGCGCGGCATCGACGCGGACGAGTTTCCTGTCATTCCCTCCGCCGGCGAGCGGCCGACCACCCGCCTCAAGCAGCGCGACCTGCGACAGGCGCTCTCCGAGGTTGCCTTTGCGGCTGCCAGCGACGAAGCGCGCCCGATCCTGACCGGCGTGCTGACCAGGTTCGTGGGGGACAAGCTGACCCTCGCCGCCGCCGACAACTACCGCATCGCGGTCAAGACGCTGGACGTGCTCTCACCCGTCGAAGAGACCATCTTCGTGGTGCCGGCGCGCTCCTACACCGAGCTGATGCGGATCCTCGGCGACACGGACGATCCCGTCGACGTGATGCTGGCGCAGGCCAAGAGCCAGGTGATCTTCCACGTCGAGGGCACGGAGCTCGTGAGCCGCCTGATCGACGGGCAGTTTCCCAACTACCAGCAGGTGCTGCCGACCAGCCACTCGAGTCGTGCGGTCGTGGAACGCGAGGATCTCCTGAAGGCGGTCCGCCTCTCCGCGCTGATCGCCAGCTCGGCTGCCAACGTCGTCCGGTTGAAGCTGGGCGAGGACGGATCCAGCGGCATCGTCATCGCTGCCGCAGCAGACGTGGGCGACGCGGAGGGTGAGGTCGAGGCCGCCATCGAGGGCGACCCGGTTACGATCGCATTCAACGCACGCTACCTGACTGAAGCCCTCCAGAACCTCAGCGGCGACCAGCTGGCGCTCGAGTTCAGCGGCCCGCTCTCGCCCGGCGTGCTCAAGCCGGTGGACGACCCTGAGTACGTCCACGTCATCATGCCGGTCCGCACGCCCTCCTGAGGGGCGCAGCGGTCGCCGCCGGCTGCCCGACCGTGCTGGTCAGCCACCTCTCGCTGCGCGATTTCCGGAGCTACGCCGAACTCGAGGTCGACTTTCCCGATGGTCCGCAGGTCGTGGTCGGGCAGAACGCGGCCGGCAAGACGAACCTGCTCGAGGCGCTCGTCGTGTTCGCCCAGGGCCACTCGCACCGGACGACGACGGACACTGAGCTCATCCGCTGGGGCGCCGGGTTCGCCCGCATGGAGGCGGCCGTAAGCTCTTCCGCGGACAGGGACGCAGGCAGCGACCAACTGGAAGTCGTGCTGCTCCCGCCGGGCGTGCCGGGTGCCCGGACGCGCGTCAAGGTCAACGGGGTGCCCCGCCGGCCGTCGGCGCTGGCGTCCGCCCTGCGCGCGGTGCTGTTCGCCCCGGAGGACATGCTGCTCGTCGTCGGCTCGCCCGGCCTCCGGCGCTCGGTATTGGACCAGTTCGTTGTGCAACGGGTTCCGGCCGCGGGCGCCAGCCTGGGTACCTACACGCGGGCGCTGACCCAGCGTAACAACCTTCTGCGACGGATCCGCGAGGAGGTCGCGGCGCCGGACGAGCTGCGCTACTGGGACGAGGTCGTCTGCGTCGAGGGCGGACGCATCGTCAGCTGGCGGCTGGAGACATTGGATGCCCTCGCCGGCCCACTCGAGGCGTCGCACGCGGAGATCGCGCCGGCCGAGGAGCGCCTCTCTCTGCGCTACCTGAGCAACGCCGCCCCGGTCGCCGACGAGGACCCCGAGGCTGCCCTGCGAAAGCGCCTGCTCGAGACCGCCGAGAAGGAGGTCTGGAACGGGCAGACCCTGGTGGGGCCGCATCGCGACGACCTGAGCTTCGAGCTGGGCGGCCGCGAGCTTTCCTCGTTCGCGTCGCGCGGACAGCAGCGGACGGCCATCCTCGCGCTCAAGCTGGCGCAGCTGGATCTGCTGGGGCAGCTCGACGGGCGGCCGCCGCTGCTGCTCCTTGACGACGTCTTCAGCGAGCTCGACCCCCAGCGCCGGGCGCACCTTGTGCGGCGGATCGGCGGGCTGCCACAGGCCTTCGTCACGACCACGACCCTCGACGACCTGGACCCCGCCCTGGTGGCGGCCTCGACCGCCTGGCGAGTCCAACCCGGCCGGCTCGAGCGAACCTCCTGAACGATGAGGGCGAACGACCGATGACGACTCCCAGGAAGCGTCCCATGCGGCGCCTGTCCGACCTGTTGCCGGAGGTCGCGCTCCAGCTCGGGCTCGACGATGAGCTCCGGCTGTCCCGCGCCATGGCCAGCTGGGAACGGCTCGTCCAGGAGCTGGTGCCGGCCGCAGCCGGCGCCACCGCCGTGCTGGAGATCCGGCCTCCCACCCTGGTGGTCAGTGCCAGCGATCAGATTGTGGCCCAGGAGCTGCGGCTGCGCGCCGACGACCTGCTGGCGGCCTTCGCAACGGCACCCGGGGGACTCCGGCTCCTCGATCTGCGGCCCGTGGTCAGCCGCCGCGCGGCGGGGCCCGGGGCACCCGGCACCGGTGGCGGAGGTCAAAGCGGGAACGGGTAGACTACGGCCCCCATGGCTTCCCGTCTCCAGCTCAAGTACGGCCTCGTCGCTGAGCAGGACCGCCTTTCGACCTCGGCCGACACGCTGCTGGTGAACGAGCCGGCGACGGGTTCGAGTTCGCGGACGAAGGGCAATCTGTATCTCGTCGTGAGCTCCGCCAGCGTCGGTGGCCGCTCGCGCGACGCGACCGCCCTCGTCGCCGAGACCATCCGTCGCGAGTACTACTACGACGAATCGGCGGGCATTCCCGCATGCCTGGAGAAGACCCTCCGGAGTGCCAACCGGAAGCTGCGCGGCAGCCGCGAGGGCAACGGGCTGGCCCCGGGATCGATCGGGGTGGCCATCGCGGTGATCCGCACCACCGAGCTCTACGTCGCGACGGTCGGCGACATCGAGACGTACCTGGTGCGCGCCGCCCGCCTGCTGATGCCCGAACATGCCTCCGTGCCGGGCATCCCGGCCGGCGATGCCGTGCGCGTGGACGTCTGGCGCGGCGAGTTCGCGATCGGCGACTCCCTCCTGCTCGTCTCCCGGAACCTGACGGAGGTGGTCGGGACGGAGGAGCTCAAGAACGCCGTCGTGACGCTCCACCCCCAATCCGCCGTGGAGCACCTCCACCACCTCTTCGTGGCGGCCGGTGGAGAGGGCTCGGACGCCGTGCTCGCCATCGAGGCCACCGAAGTCGCCTCCGGGCGTCAGGAGAACCGCCTGGTGCCTCCTGCGGGCGTCGGCGACGCGTACGGCGACCTCCCGGCCGGCGGCCCCATTCCCCTGGCCCAGCCACTCGCCGGCGCAGCCAGTGCGGTCGGCGGCGGGGCACGCAATATGGCGGGCTCGGTGACGGGTGCCTTCGGCTCTGCCATCGACCGCATCTTCGATCTCATGCCGCGGCGCCGCACCTCGACTCGCCGGATTACGCCACAGGTCTCGAGACGCGAGGCTCAGCGGAGGGCGGCCATCGCGCTCCTCGGCTTTCTTGCCGTCATCCTGGCGCTCGGCGTACTCATCACCCTCTGGCCGAAGGTCAGCGAGGCGCCGGTCCAGCAGGTGGTGCAGGGCCAGGCTGCCTTCGACGATGCCGTGGCGAAGCTCCACCAGGTGATCGGCGCGGGTGGAGCCGTCACGATCGACAAGGCCACGGCGCTGAAGCTGCTCCAGGAGGCCTTCCGCGACCTTGAGACCGCCGGGAAGTCGGGCGTGCCCGCCAGCAGCATCAATCCCGTCCTGGCCCAGGTCACCGCCACACTGGACGGCGCCTGTTGTTACAACGTCCAGCACGCGTCGGCGAAGACCCTCTACCGGCTGCCCGATGGGTCCGATCCCGCCGGCCTCGCCCGTGGTCCCGACGGCGCCCAGTATCTCCTCGACAAAGCCGGCAAAGGCACGGTGACCCGGGTCGACCAGAAGTCGGGCGACAACTCGCCGGTCGTGATCAACGCGGGGGACGGGCCGGGGCAGGGGATCGGCGCGCCGACGCTCATCGGCGGAGCCGGCCTGGACCTGCTGGTGGTCGATGTGCGTGGCGGCCTCTGGTACTGGCGGCCCTCCGATGCCAGCGGCGGCGGGACGCTCGGCCAGGTGCACCTCGGCGGTGACCCGCCCGGCAGCGACGTGAACGCCATGGGCACGTTCCTGCTGTCTCTTTCGACGGGCGAGTACAACCTCTACCTGGTCGACCTATCCACCTCGCAGATCCTGAGCTACCGGCCACAGGGCGGGGGTAACGCCTTCTCGGCGCCCAGCGACTGGCTGGCGAGCACGACCGAGAAGGTCGACACCTTCCTCCAGCTCTACATCGACGGGGACATCTACGCCCTCACCTCGGACAACGTCATCAAGCACCACGGCGGCAAGGTGCAGCAGTTCGCGCTCCAGACGCCGCCAGACAATGGCGACCTGCGGCCCGGCCACGACTACCGCCTGCTGGCAGGATCCGGCGACGCGGCTGCTGGCCGCCTCTATGTCTATGACGCCAAGTGGGACCGCGTGGTCGTCTTCGACAAGGCCAACGGCAGTTACGTCGAGCAGTGGCAGAGCGTCTCGTCAGGAACGCCGATGAAGGACCTGCGCGGCATGGTCCTGGTGGTGCCGTCGACACCGGGTGGTGGCGCAACGCCGGCGCCCCCCAACCTCTTCTGGCTCAGCCCGACCGCCCTGCAGCAGAGCGAGCTCGTCGACGTTTCGACGTCAGCGTCGGCGAGCCCATCGCCGGGGTCGAGCGCCTCCCCTTCAGCGAAACCGACCAGGACGCCCAAGCCCACCAAGGCACCGTAGGGCCGCGGGACCCGAAGGTAGAATCGCGCCATGCCCTCGGGGATGAGCGAAATGGTGGTGGAGAGCGTCCGCGTCCACATGCTCTCATCCCAGCACGTGGTGATCCTCAAGGAGACCGAGCGCGACCGCTACCTGCCGATCTGGATCGGCCCCTGGGAAGCGAACGCGATCGCGATGAAGCTCCAGGGCGTGACGCCCGACCGCCCGCTCACTCACGATCTCTTCTCTCGCACGCTCGAGGAGCTGGGCGTGGCGATGCGACGCATCGTGGTGTCGGACCTTGCCGACGAGACCTTTCGCGCCCGCATCGTGTTGGAGCTCGACGGTCAGACCCGTGAGATCGACGCGCGACCGAGTGACGCCATCGCTCTTGCCATCCGCTCGTCGGTGCCGATCTATGCCACCGACGCCGTGCTGGACCGGGCTGGCGTGATCCCCGAGACCGATGAGGATGAGAAGCTGGCTGTCTTCCGCGAGTTCATCAACTCGCTCGATATCGACCTCGAGTCGGGCGAGGGCTCGGGAGAGCCGGGCGGGCCCACCGATCCCGGAGGCCGCCAGCGCCCGGACTGATCCCCGCGCGGAGCGTCGTCGGGTCCGCGGGCCCATTGGCCGCTCCGTCAGGTCTGGGGCACCGACCCGAGGACGGGCTCGCCGTGGCGAAGTGCCGCTGTCGGCTGGGCCCACAGTCGCAATCGCAGGCGCCAGAAATCGCGCACCGCGCGCAGCACGACCCTCGGATTCGCGCCGGACGCCGTTCCAGCCGTCCTCGGGTAGTGCGGCACCCCCACTTCCACGATCGACCGTCCGCGTGCACGCAGCTTGATCAGGAGTTCGGCCGACAGGAAGGCACCGCCTGATTCGAGCCGCACGCCGTCCAGTGCCTCGCGGCGGAAGAGCTTGCAG
>JBBSGX010000152.1:0-5902 GCA_038253685.1 Candidatus Limnocylindrales bacterium
AGCGACCGCACTTCACCGCCGCGCAGTGCCGCGGTCCGCCGTCGCAGCGAGATGATCGCCTGCGTGAAGGAGCGCAGCTCGAGATCGCCCTGGGCAATGTCGACCGGATAGGCGCGACGGCAGTCAGGATCGCCCTTGCCCTCCATACTCAGCTCGTCGCCGTAATAGATGCACGGCGCACCCGGAAGCGTCATCTGGATGAGGGTCGCGAGGCGCACCGATGCCACGTCTCCGCTGCAGACCGTGCGCACCCTCGGCGTGTCGTGGCTGCCGAGAAGATTGAGCATCGCGTCCCGGGTGGCCGGGCGATACGCACCCATCAGCCGCTCGAGCTCGGCGCTGAAGCCGGGACCATCGAGGGGTCGCAGGAATCGGCTGAACTGGTCGTGCGCGCCGACCACGTCCATGTCCAGGTGCGACCCTGCGGCGAACCCGATGATCGCCTCGGCCAGCGGGTAGTGCATCAAGGCATCGAACGTGTCGCCGGTCAGCCAGTGCGGTGCGACGTGCCAGATCTCCGCCACGATGTACGCCTCCGGGCTGGCGTCGCGGACGCGCTCGCGGAACTCCCGCCAGAAACCGGCATCGACCTCCTCGGCGACGTCCAGGCGCCATCCGTCGGCACCGAACCTGATCCAGTCCTCGGCCACGTCCATGAGATAGCCGCGCATGTGCGGCTCTTCGGTGTTGAGTTTCGGGAGGGCCGGCAGGTCCCACCACGCGCGATAGCCCAGGGAGCGCTGCGAGGCCTGGCCCGCGTGCAATCCTTCGTGGATCGCCGCGGCCTGCATGGCTGCCATCTCCGCGTCGGTCGGGTACGGGCGAAGCTTCCGGCCGGCGTCCAGGCCGGCCTGGTCAAGGTGGAACCAGTGGCGGTAGGGCGAACCGGCCCCCGCCTCCACCACGTGGTGGAACGGCCAGAAGCCGCGTCCGCAGTGGTTGAAGACGCCGTCGAGGATCACGCGCATGCCTCGTGCGTGGCACGCATCCATGAGCTCGCGCAATGCCGCGTTTCCACCGAGCAGCGGATCGACGGCCTGGTAGTCGTCGGTGTGGTAGCGATGGTTCGACGCCGAGGTGAAGACCGGGTTCAGGTAGAGGGCCGTGATCCCCAGGTCGACCAGCTCGTCGAGTCGCTCGACGATGCCCAGCAGATCGCCGCCCTTGAAGCCATCGAAGGTGGGCGGCGCATCCCAGGGCTGGAACGGCCCGGGCCCGGGCACACGGCTCCTGGCGAAACGGTCTGGAAAGATCTGGTAGAAGACGGCGTCTCGCACCCAGGACGGTGGATCAAAGGATGCGTCGGTCACCGCCCGGGACGGTAGCAGATGAACGCGATCCTGCGTCGGCCCGGTCGTTCGGGCGCGCCGTGGCAGAATCCCGGCGATGCTCCAGGAGTTGCATGCGATGCCCAACGGTGTGCGCGTCTTTCTCGTCTACGCATTTGGGATATTGGCTCTCGTCGGACTGCTCACACCGCGTGTGATCGATCAGGCCGTCGAGGCGCCGGTGTCTCCGCTCGGAGTGGTCTGGATGCTGCTCCTGGCGTACCTGATCTTCACGATCACGCTGGTCCTCCAGCGGAAGCAGGCGGGATACCCAATGGCCCTCGGTCTCGCCAGCCTCAGCCTGACACTGGTAGCGTTCACGTACTTCTCCCCAGCGGGGGCGCCGGGAGCCGTCATCGCGCTGATCTTTGCGATCGCGGTCATCGGATCACTGCGCCGCTCCGCGACCCGAGCCTGGTTCGCGGAGCCCTGACCGCCCCCCTCATCCCAGGACCCATCAGAGGAAACGAGTGAGCAAGAGACAGCGCGGCATCCGCCGCGCGCCGACGACCCGACCCGCCTACGGCGCACCGCGACCGCCGAACGACGACCCGGAAACGACTCCGGACGGCAGTCCCCCGTCGCCGGAGGCTTCGAGCACACCGGCACGCGGCTCGCTGCCGAAGACCTCCTCGGTCGGCGGCTCGTCCGTCACGACCCGGTCCGCCCGGCGGCGTGCCCGCAACACGCCGGTGCCACGCAAGCGAAGCGCGCTCGAGCGCTATCGTGCCCTGCTGTATGCGGCATTCGCGGTGGTCGGAGTGGCGTTCATCGCAGCCCTCTACTTCGGGTCCGTAACGCAGGGGGCCTACACCTGCGAGAGCCAGCTGACACCGGGTCCAACCGAGCAGGTCGCCACTCCGCGCCCGTCTCTGCCGGCGCTCATTCCGTCGCCGTCTCCGTCCGCCACGGCGCGTTCCGTCACGACCGCGGTACCGTCGACCGCGCCGAGCGGGAGCCCGGCCGCGTCCGCATCACCGGCCGCGGGGACGTCCGGCGCGAGTGCCGCTCCATCGGGGAGTGCCTCGGCCTCTGCCTCACCGGCGACCAGTCCGGCCGCGTCGACCTCACCGGGCGCCGGCGTGTCACCGTCCGCATCTCCTGAGGTCAGCGCCCCGGCCTCGGCATCGCCCGTCGCCGGCGAGTCGACCACACCCTCGACCGAGCCTTCGGCCAGCCCGAGCGCGGCGCCGACGCCTGAGCCGTCGCCAACGCAGCGTCTTGGCTTCGCGACGCTCGATATGAGCAACCAGCACATCGGCGTGAACGACCACGTGAACTACGCGTTCTGTCCGCCGACCAGTGGCAGCCACTTCAACGCTGCTGGCGTCGCGCCTCTGCCGCGCGCCTTCTACGGTCCGGACAAGGCCTATAGGCCAGGCAACTGGATCCACAACCTCGAGCACGGCGGCGTCGTGATCCTGTACAAGGGATCGCCGACCCAGGACGTCCTGGACTCGCTGCAATCGGTCATGGACTCTGCGCCGGGTGGCTCGAAGGCCGCCACCTGCGGAGTCCCCAACCAGGTCATCGTGGTGCGCTTCGACGACATGAACAGTCCGTTCGCCCTTGTTGCGTGGGACCGCGCGATGTTGCTCGACACGTGGAATTCCGACCTGGCAACCACCTTCGCGCGGCAGTGGCAGGACAGCCCCGCCATACCCGAGAAGCAACCCAACACATGCTGACCGGAGCGGCCGTGCCTGCGACCATGCGAGCCCTGGTCAAGGAGTCGGCCGCTCCAGGTGCAGCCATTCGCGAGGTGCCCGTTCCCGATCCGGGCCGCGGCGAGGTCCTGGTTCGGGTCGAGGCCGCCAGCGTCTGCGGCACGGACCTGCATATCGAGCGCTGGGACCCGTGGGCTCAGGAAAACTTCGGGCCGGTGCCCATGGTCTTCGGCCACGAGATGGCGGGCACGGTCATCGCCCACGGCCCGGGTGCCGGCCGCGTACCCCTCGGCGCCCTGGTGGCCGCCGAGACCCATCTCGTGGACTGGACCTGCTACCAGTGCCGCACCGGACGCCAGCACGTGTGCCGCAACCTGCGCATCCTCGGCGTCCACGTTCCCGGGACGTTCGCGGAGTACGCGGTGCTGCCGGAGACCAACGCATGGGTCAGCGAAGGCCTGACCGCGGACGTCGCCGCGCTCCAGGAGCCGATGGGCAACGCCGTCCATGCCGCCTTCGTGGAGGAGATCGCGGGTCAGAGCGTGGCCGTTCTGGGGTGCGGCCCGATCGGCCTGATGGCGATCGCGATCGCCCAGCAGGCCGGCGCGAGCACGGTCTTTGCCACGGACATCAACGCCGAGCGCCGCGAGATGGCGAAGCGCATTGGGGCGGACGTTGTCCTCGACGCGGCCGGCGACGTTGTGGCTGAGATCCTGGCCCGGACAGACGGCAATGGTGTCGATGCTGTCCTGGAGATGTCGGGAGCGGAGGCGGCACTCCACCAGGGCCTTGCGGCGGTCACCAACGGCGGTCGGGTGTCGCTCCTCGGGACGCATACCCGCCCGGCTGCGATCGATCTCTCGGAGGAGGTCATCTTCAAGGGTCTCCGCATCTACGGGATCACCGGACGAGTGCTCTTCGAGACCTGGTATCGCACGGCCGCTCTGCTCGCAGAGGGCCTTGATATCACGCCGATCATCACGCACCGACTTCCCTTGAGCGCCTACCGCGAGGCCTTCGAGCTGGTGGCGTCGGGGCACGCCGGCAAGATCGTGCTGCACCCCCAGGAGGCATGAGCCATGAGCCAGCAGACGACCGCTGTATCTAGCGACCTCGATCGCGCGGACCCGCTAGAGGATCTCCGCGCCGAGATCGAGGCGCTGAAGGCACAGGCGCTGTACCGGCCGCTGGCGGTCGTGAGTGGACCGCAGACGCCGCGCACAACGGTGAACGGCCGTCCTGTGATCAGCCTGTCGTCGAACAACTATCTCGGGCTCGCCACGCACCCACACCTGGTGGAGGCGGCCCTCAAGGCCGTGCGCGAGCTCGGTGTCGGGAGCGGGGCCGTCCGCACGATCGCCGGCACCATGGAGCTCCACGAGGAGCTGGAGCGACGTCTCGCGGCGTTCAAACACACCGAGGCGACGCTCGTCTTCCAGTCCGGCTTCACCGCGAACAGCGGCGTCATTCCAACGATCACGACCGAGCAGGACCTCATCGTCAGCGACGAGCTCAACCACGCCTCGATCATCGACGGGGTGCGGCTCTCGAAGGCGTCGCGAGCGGTCTACCCGCACAAGGACGTGACTGGGCTCGAGGCGGTCCTGAAGGACGCCCGCAAGAAGGCGGTCGCCGGCGGTTCACGCGGAGAGTACCGGCGCATCCTCGTCATCACCGACGGGGTCTTCAGCATGGACGGCGACATCGCGCCGCTGCCCGGCATCTGCGAGGTGGCGGACCGCTACGGCGCGGCCGTGATGGTGGACGACGCCCACGCGTCGGGCGTGCTTGGCCGCAACGGCCGCGGCACCATCGACCACTTCGACCTCCACGGCCGGGTTGATATCCAGGTCGGGACACTCTCCAAGGCGGTCGGCGTGCTCGGAGGGTACGTGGCCGGCCGCCAGCACGTCCGCGACTACCTCGTCCAGCGGGCGCGGCCATTTCTCTTTTCGACCTCCCATCCGCCGGCGGTTGCCGCCGCCTGCCTTGCCGCGATCGACGTGCTCGAGACGGAGCCCGAGCGCATCGAGCGACTCTGGGAGAACACGCGCTTCTTCAAGGCCGGCCTGGCCGGGCTCGGCTTTGACACGGGCATCTCGGAGACGCCCATCACGCCGGTGATGGCCGGCGAAGCATCCGTCGCCCAGAAGATGTCCACGCGCCTCTTCGAGCTCGGCGTCTTTGCCACGTCCGTGGTGTTTCCAACCGTGGCCATCGACAGGGCCCGCATCCGCACAATCGTGAGCAGCGAGCACACCCGGGACGAGCTCCAGACCTGCCTCGATGCCTTCGCGACGGTCGGTCGCGAGCTTCGCCTGATCGCGTGAACGTCGCCGAGACTGGTGCGGCAGACCGCTGGATCTGCCTGGACGTCGGGGAGACATTGATCGACGAGACCCGCCTGTGGTCAATCTGGTCCGATGAGCTTGGCATTCCTGTGATGACGTTCATGTCAGCGTTCGGGGCGGCCGTGGCACGCGGCCGTGAGCACCACGACGTGTTCGACATCCTTGGTGCGCCTGCCTGGCGCGAATTCATCCCGGCGGTTCAGCGACGCTACGCCGGCTTCCAGTCCGTCGACCTGTACACCGATGCGCTCTCGAGCATGGCGCGCCTGCGCGAGCTCGGGTACCGGCTCGCGATTACGGCCAACCAGCCGGTTGAGCGCACCGGCGAGCTCAAGGCACTCGGCGTGACCGCGGAGGTCATGGCCATGAGCGACGAAATGGGCGTGTGGAAGCCAGACCCCGCGTTCTTTGCGCGCACCCGGGAGCTGCTCGGCAATCCGGATCCGGCGTCCGTTGCATACGTGGGCGATCGGATCGACAACGACGTGCGCCCGTCGATCGCGGCAGGGATGCGCTCCGTGTGGCTTCGCCGCGGCCCGTGGGGCGTCATCGGCGA
>JBBSGX010000153.1:0-5902 GCA_038253685.1 Candidatus Limnocylindrales bacterium
CATGGAGCACGCCGCCCAGCGAAAGCGCGAGCGGGCCGAGCACGTCGCGGCCATGGCGCGTGGCGAGATCCCGATCGCCCGGCTCAGAGGTCTCGGCGGCACCAAGCGTCGCTGAGGCCCGGGCTCATCGTGCGCTCGCCGGCCCCCGCCCCAGAAGCCGCAGAATTCGTTTCCGGATTTTTCGCCCGACGCGGTACCTGAGCTCGGGCCGTCGTTTCATTTGAAGCGGTCCGGCATTGTAGGTGACATGCCATTCGGCGACGGCGGCACTCAGATCACCCTCTGCGCCGATCGCGTGCCAGAACGCGGGAAATTGCTCCGCGGCGTCTTCCGTCTGGATGGTGAGCTGACGAGTCTTGTCCTTGAGAAACAACCGGATATTCGCGTTGACCGTGTCGTAATAATCGTACGAAAACTCAAGCGGTGTCGCGGCATGATGCGCATTGTGGTAGATGCCGCGCGCGTACGCGAACATCACATTTCCCGGGACGACAGGCATGCGATCCACTCTGCTCCTGGCGGTTGCATCGCGCGACCGAATCAGATGCACGTAGAACGCGTCATCACCATATCGTTCGCCGAGC
The DNA here is from genome assembly GCA_038253685.1 of Candidatus Limnocylindrales bacterium. Lineage (GTDB taxonomy): Bacteria > Chloroflexota > Limnocylindria > Limnocylindrales > CSP1-4 > JAFMJV01. Next base: position 585 of record JBBSGX010000153.1, read on the forward strand.
CGGCCCAGAAACCAGCAGATCAGGTTGTCGACCTCGATGTGATGTTCCGGATACTCCACGCGACCCGCACCGACGGTCTTGACGCGCGTCTCGTGGCCGGCGGTGTAGTTGGTGATGTGCCTGCACGCTTCCACGAAGGTATGCGACCCGCTGCGACCGGTCGTCAGGACGAACACGTTCATGCGTCGACGATCATAGGGCAGCGCAAGTCGGGTAGCTTCTTCACCCCGGACCTGTCGTCTGGAGCGTCAAGCGGCGCCGAGGCTCTCGTAGAGACGCCGATAGACCTCGGCGTTCGCCGTCCAGCTGCGGTGATCGCGCACCCACGCGCGCGCGGCATGGCCCAGAGCGCGGCGCCGCTCCGGAGACCCGAGCAGCGGCTCGAGGGTCGTCGCAAGGTCGAGCGCGTCGCCCGGGGTGAAGGCGAGGGCGGTCTCACCCTCCACGATCATCTCCATCAGCGCCGGAATCCGGCTCACCACGACCGCCCTCTCCATGGCCATCGCCTCGTACGGCTTGAGGGGCGTGACCACGGTCGATACGGGATCGTTGAGGCGAGGGACGACGAACACGTCGATCAGGGCGTAGTAGGCGGCAATGGCCTCGAACGGTACGCGCCCCGTGAAGATCACGGTCCCGTCGAGCAGGCCCAGCCGCTCGGCCAGGGCCTCCAGTTCCCGGCGCTCGCCATGACGCCCATCGCCCACGAGCAGGCAACGCAGCCCGTGACCGCGCTGCCGTAGCGCCGCCGTCGCCTCGACCAGACAGGCGATGTTCTCGTGAGGGGCGAACGTGGACACGTAGCCGATCACGGGGTCGGATCCGATGCCGAGCTGCGCCGCCAGGGCCTCGTCACGAGAAACGGGCGTGAAACGCTCGATCTCCACGGCATTCGGGACCACCCAGACTCGCTCTTCCGGAATGCCACGCGACACGATCTCGTCGCGCATGCCGTTGGAGAGCGTGACAAGGGCGTCAGCCAGCCGCATAGCCTCGGTCTCGCACGCGATGACGGCGGCATGCCTTGCCGTGTTGGCGCCGCCTCCGGACCTTCCGAACGCAAACTTCTCCTCGCGGAAACCCCGGACCTCGTAGACGAACGGGAGGCCGTACCCGTCGCGAAGCGCGAGCGCGATCTGGGCGTCGCGATACGGCGTGATCGCATGAACGACCGCCGGCCGCAGCTCCTCCACGATGCGGGCCGCGATCACGGCTTCCTTCGCGCGGAAAGCTGCCAGCGATGCGCCACCGTCCGAACCCGGATCGAGGGACCGGTAGGCAACGCCGTCGATCGACCATGATTCGGCCGACGGACTCCGGGTCCCACTTGCGGAGGCGTCGACCCCCGTCGCAACAACGGGCTCGAGGCCGGCGACGAGCTGTGCGTGGACCGCACTCTGCGTTCGGATGGTGTGCCCGCCCTGCCACTGGGGCAGCGCATGGGACACGATATGCAGGACGCGTCCACGGACGGGTTGAAACGACGTCGTGGCACGAGGCAGCGCGGGTCGCCACCCCGGCGTGTAGACGTGTCGCTCGGAGAGGGACTTCGCGAGGATTGCCTCGGCCCTCCGATTCCGGGGCGCCCGTCGGACCGCCTCGTGCGCCGTCTCGACGGCCGAGTCGTACTCGCCCCGGGAGCGCTTGATCTGGGCGAGCAGCACCAGGTCGTCAACCCGCTGGACCACGCCCGCGCCGGAAAGAGCCTGCAACGCCTCGTCGAGCGCGCCGACGGTGACGAACATCCTCGCCAGCTGAAGCCTCGTCCGCGGAGAGGTCTGGGGATCCCTCGACACCGGCGCAAGTGTCGAGACCGCCTCGCGCCGCCTGCCGCTCAGCCAGAGACCCACGCCATCCACCAGGGCCACGCGTCCATGCTGCCGGGATCCCGACGAGGAGGCGCGCGCAAGCTGGGAAAGCGCGCGGCCCAGCGGCCCTCGAACGACCCCTGGCAGCACAGCAGTTCCACGCACGAACAGGCGAAGACGATCCGTGCGAAGGGCCTGCACGGTATTCCGAAGTCTGGTCAAGGCAAAACCTGTTTGGCTGGTCAATCTCCGAAGAGCGCCTGATCGAGTGAGACCGACGCAAGCATTCCCAGCGCTCGCAGCGTGATGCGCTGCCGGGTTGACAAGAAGTAGAGCCTCCGAAAGAGCTGCTCCTCGGCGTGGGCGTCGCTCGCGATGCGCGCGAACGCATCGCCCTGGGCCTGCCGGGCAGGCCCAAGCCTGGCGGCCGTCCCGGAAGAATCCCGGCGCCAGGACCACTTGCGCCTGAACCCCGTCAGGTTGCAGCAGTCGTAGTGAAGCAACCAGGCGCCGCGCACGACTCGGCCGCGCCCAGAGCCCGCCGCGAGCTGCGGAGCGTGGCTGCGCATCGAGACCACGTCTGCGCTCGTCCGCACGGCTGACTTGCCGGATCGGTGGCCGCGCAGGAACTCGCCGGCGAAGAACGCGCTGCCGCAGCCAAGGGCACGCGCGAGCGACGCGCGACGAGGGGACGGAACCTTCCGGAACGTGTGAACCTGCAGGAAGGGGTCGTCGTGCTCGAGCCGGTCGGGAACGGCCTCGAGCACCGGAAAACGAGCCACGGGCTGATCGTCGGGGACCCGTTCGAGGGTCTGCCTGAGCCCGTCCGGCGCGTACAGAAGCTCGTCCCCGTCGAGCGTGATCGCCCAGCCACAGCCCCGCTCACGAGCGATCTGCAAGCCGAACTCGGCGTTGGCGTGGAGACGCACCTCGATGGGATCGTCCAGGGCGACTCCGGTCCGTGCTCGGTGCTCGGCGTCACCCCGGATGGGCAGTGCCCCCTCCATGGCGTTCAGCAGCTCGAACGCGGGATCGGTCGGATCATCGAGAACGACGGTGACCTGATCCACACCGATGGACCGGTGGTACCGAACCCAACGCAGCGTGTCTGCGACCGGCCCGCGGATCGTCGCTGTCACGGCAATGCCGGCCGCTGCCCCGGTCACCGCGTGCCCTCCCCTGCTCGCCCGGTCCGTATCACGTCATCCCCGCCGGCAGATGGCTCGTCAGGTCGCGGCTCGGTGAGCATGGCCCGTCATGGTACGTCGCGGACCGTGGCTGGCCCGACGGCGCGGGGTCCCGGCGGCCAGGCGCTACCATGCGGCCGGTGACGCGGGACGGACTCGGATCAGAAGTGCAGGCGCCCATCTTCCTGGTCGGTGTCGCCCGGTCGGGGACGACATTGCTCGCGACCATGCTCGGGGCACACCCGCACCTTGATGTAGGCCCCGAAAGTCGCTTCTTCTTCGGCCTCCGTGACGCGGATGTCGACGCGGTCTTGAAGGATCCGGAGTGGCCGGAGCGCGCGGTGGAACTGATCGCCTCGATGATCACGGCACAGCAACCGGTCCTTCAGGCGTTCGGGATTGATGCGGACGAGGTGCGCACCTACCTTGGAGCACGGCCTCCGTCGGTCACGGCGATGCTGGAGTCGATCACCGTGTCCCACGCCCGGCGCGCCGGGAAGCCTCGCTGGGTCGAGAAATCGACCGATCACCTGATTCGGGCCAGGCAGATCCGGAGGCATTGGCCGGACGCCCCGATCATCCGGATCGTCCGCGATCCTCGGGACGTTGCCCTGTCGTTGCGCGGCATCCGCTTCGGAAGTCAATCGTTCCTGGCGAATCTCGATTTCTGGCGCAAACGTGATGAGGCAAGCGCACCGTTCTTCGAGCGGGACCGCCGCTCGATGACGGTTCGCTACGAGGATCTGCTGCGCGACCCGGCTGCCGAGCTTGCACGGGTCTGCGCCTTCATCGGTGAGCCCTTCGACGAACGAATGATCAACCAGCGCGAGGAGGCGGCGGCCGTGGTGAAGGCCCCCGGCGAGCTGTACAAGGAGGGCGCCGCCAAACCGCTGGACGTGAGTCGCATCGAGGTCTGGCGGCGAACACTCTCGCCGCAACAGAAGGCTGCCGCCGCGGTCTTCTGTCACACGGGGATCCGACGTCACGGTTATCCGGAGCCGACCGCGCCGCTTGCAGAGATACGGCTGCGTCCTCTCACGACGCGGTTCCTCGAACGCAACGAGGAGACCCTCTCAAGGTTGCTGGAGCGACGGATCGCGATCGAGCCACTGGTCAGGACGACGATGCGAAGACATCGGGAGGCGCGTCCGGCAACCGCGGTGATCTGGGGGCGAAGCGGGGAACTGAGTCAGTCCGAGCGGCGAGGCAGTGCTCGTCGGCGCGCCGCCCTGGTTGCGTTGATGCTGACGCTCCGGGTCTCGCGGCGCCGCGTCGTCTGGGTGAACGAGCGAGCGGGCCAGACCGGGCCGCCGGGCCCCGACCGGCTGCTGGAGGTCGCCCTCCGCATCCTTGCCGCGCGTCGCCGCTCCGACGACCTCTTGCGCCTTGCCGCCGCGAACGCTTCAAGCGAATGACCGGGAGGACGGAGACCATCGTGCCGCCCGAGGCACGCGGTGCGCCTCGCGCGACGATCTCGGGCGCCATCGTCGCCTTCAACGAGGAGAGCAACATTCGCTACTCGCTCGGGTCACTGCTGCCGTGGTGCGACGAAGTCGTCGTCGTCGACCAGGAGAGCAGCGACCGAACGCCGGAGATTGCGCGAGCGATGGGGGCACGCGTCGTTTCCCACCCGAACACCGGGTTCGTCGAGGCCGCAAGGAAATTCTCGATCGATCAGACCACGGGCGAATGGCTCGTCATCCTTGACGCCGACGAAGTCGTCCCGGCGTCGCTGGCAGCACGCCTGCGAACGATAGCCGACGGCCAGGATGAGATCGATGTCGTCCGGATTCCGCGGGTGAACATCGTGCTCGGGCGCTGGGCGCGCGTCGGCAAGAAGAACTGGCCGAATCGTCATCTTCGGTTCTTTCGTCGAGGCGCCCTCACCGTCAGCGACCGCATTCATGTTGGCCTGTCCGTCTCGGACGGCGCCCGAAGCCTGAACCTTCCCGCCGATCCGCGGAACGCAATCTGGCACTTTTCCTACGAGAGCGTCGACGACATGATGGAAAAGTTCAATCGCTACACATCCGTCCAGGCTCGGCAGGCACTCGCCGACGGAGCGCCGGTGCCGAGCTCCCGGCAGCTTCTGGTGGGACCAGCGCGCTCGGTGTGGACGGACTACGTTCGGCGCCGTGCCTATCGCGACGGCACCGCCGGGCTCATCGTTGCGATCGCGCGGGGGTACTATGAGTTTCTGCTCGCCGCGAAGACCTGGGATGAGGCGCGGCTTCGCGAGCGGATGGCGGCCAGGGATGCCATGCGCGATCGGCTGATCGCCGGTCATGCGAGGGTTGACGAAGCACCGAACGAGCGCGGCTAG
>JBBSGX010000154.1:0-5837 GCA_038253685.1 Candidatus Limnocylindrales bacterium
CGCCGGGGCCACGAACGTCTTCGTCCCGCGCAGCCGCGACTACGACCTGCGACAGCGGGCCGACATCGACCGGGCGCTGGCGGACGGCCGGCCGGACCTGATCATCCACCTCGCCGCGGTGGTCGGCGGCATCGGCGCGAACCGCGAGAACCCGGGACGGTTTTTCCACGACAACTCGGTCATGGGAATCCAGTTGATGGAGGCGGCCCGGCTGTCAGGCGTGGCCAAGTTCGTGCAGATCGGCACCGTCTGCTCGTACCCCAAGTTCACGCCCGTGCCGTTCCGCGAGGACGATCTCTGGAACGGGTACCCGGAGGAGACGAACGCTCCCTACGGCCTCGCCAAGAAGATGCTGCTGGTGCAGGGCCAGGCCTACCGCGAGCAGTACGGCTTCGACGTCATCCACCTCATCCCGGTGAACCTCTACGGCCCCGGCGACAACTTCGATCCCGCGAGCTCGCACGTGATCCCGGCGCTGATCAAGAAATGCGTCGACGCGAAGGTCGCGGGGGCGTCATTCATCGACGTCTGGGGCAGCGGCAGCGCTTCGCGCGAGTTCCTCTACGTCGACGACGCGGCAGACGGAATCGTCCTTGCATCGGAGCGGTATGACGGCGCCGAGCCGGTGAACCTGGGCACGGGACGCGAGATCACGATCCGCGAGCTCGCGGAGCTCATGGCCCGACTCACCGCCTTCAAGGGCGAGCTGCGCTGGGATGCATCGAAGCCGGACGGGCAACCGCGCCGAGCACTGGACACGACGCGGGCGCGGGAGCGCTTCGGGTTCGAGGCACGGACCGAGTTCATCGATGGCTTACGCGAGACCATCCATTGGTACGAGAAACAGAACGTGACCTCCAATGATTGAGGAGACTGCGGAGGCATGGGCGGAGGGCGGGCCAGACCGCAGGTTGCCAGGCGATGGCCGCCCGAGGTCCTTTCGAGACAAGTTGGTCCATGGTCAACAAAAGCTCGCGCGCTGGCTGGCGTCCTCTGGCATCGACGGAGACGCCGAGAGTCAGCGATCTTCGGAGCGCAACCGTCGCGCCTTGGTCAGTGCGCTTGCCGGACTGGCTCTTCGTGGTTCGTCATTCGCCGTTCTATTACTCAGCGTGCCGCTGACCCTGAGCTTCCTCAATCCAGTCCGTTTTGGGATGTGGATGACCTTGGCTTCCGTTGTAGCACTTCTCGGGGCAACGGATCTCGGAGTTGGTAACGGCGTACTCAACAACGTCGCCCACGCCTTTGGCCAAGGAGACCGGGCCGCAGCTCGGCGCTATCTGGCATCGGGGCTCGTTGTCTTGACCGGGATCGCGACGGTCTTCGGAGTCCTGTTCGCCCTTACGTATTCCATGGTCCCATGGGCCCACCTGTACAACGTGTCCGCCGACCCAGTAGCTGCCTCCGAGGCCGGGCCCGCGACGGCGGTATTTGTGGCGACCTTCCTGGTGGGCCTTCCCCTCGGCCTGATCGGGCAGGTTCGCTCTGCTTTCCAAGAGGGTTTCGTACAGAGCGCCTTCGCAGGGCTCGGGAACATGATCACCCTCGCAATGCTATTGCTGACGACATGGGCACGAGCAAGCTTGCCGGTCCTGGTGCTCGCGATGACGATTGGCCCGATCTTGGCTGCTGTGATCAATCTGGTCATCCTGCTCCGAGGGAAGCGGAGGTGGCTCGTCCCAGCCTGGGCAGACGTCAGTATTGCCGCCCTCCGCTCTGTCATGGGGGTGGGCCTGGCGTTCATGGTGCTGCAAATTGCATATGCAGTGGCATTCTCAGCGGACCCTCTGATCGTGGCTCAGATCATCGGTCCAGTGGCCGTCGCCGACTATTCCGTCGTATACCGGCTGTTCTCGATCCCCGCCGGACTTGCTGTGATCTCAATGATTCCGCTCTGGCCCGCATACCGAGAGGCGCTCTCGCGGTCAGATATCAGATGGGTACGGGTGACGCTCAAACGATCATTTGTCATCGTCGTCGCTGTTACGGTTCCGCTGGCTATCTGCTTGGCGATCAGCGGCCCTGCCATCGTCGATGTGTGGACCCGAGGCGGGCTCGCGCCAGTATTCGGCCTCTACGTAGGGTTTGCTGGACTGACGATCAGTTACGCCGTGGCGAATGTCTTCTCCGTGTTTCTGAATGGCGCACAAGAGCTGCGGTTTCAAATATGCACGTGGGTACCGATGGCATTCCTGAATGTTGTCGCAAGCGTGTACTTGGCCTCTCGCATCGGCGTAGCAGGAGTGGCATTTGGATCGATGTTCGCGGTAGTCGCGGTACTCATCATTCCAGCCGCCCTCTACGTGCGCAGGCTGCTTCGCAATCTCGATCAAGGTCAGTCCTCGGCCCAAGGCGCGATGACATCGGGCGCGTAGCGTGGAGCAACGGATTGATCGACTCGGGTGCTCGACTCACGCTTTGCGAGCGCCGGCAGCACACCTGTTCCTCGGTGCGGCCGGATGCAGGCGGGCATTTTCCGTGACGCTTGAATCGTGGAGACGCTCTCCCGGGTTGAGGTCTGCAGTCCGCTGGCACCTATCGCGGCCGGTCCGAGCGGCAGCCGTGGCGTGGAGACTGCCTCGCGGCAGGTGGTTCATCGGTCGAGTTGCACGACGCATCGCCGGAGACATCGTTCTGCCGCACTCGATGATCACGGCGCAGACTCCAGGCGGCGGCTCCGTGGAGTTCGATCCAGATACATTGCTCGGCCAGATCTTCTGGTCCGTCGGCTCGTTTGAGCAGAGCGAGCTGAGCGCTGCGCACCGTTTGGCGACACCCGGCACGTGTGCATTTGACGTTGGTGCAAATGTGGGATTGTTCACGGTCGCGATGTCTCGAGCCGTGGGCCGGACCGGGCGAGTAATCGCGGTGGAGCCCGTCGCCGATACAGTTCTCGCTCTCAACAAGAATCTTGAGCGCAACGGATGCACCAACGTTGAAGTCGTCCAAGGAGCCGCCTCGGCGGCGCCAGGCGACATCCCTTTGACGTTGACCGATGATCCTGCGCTTCATACGGCGGGAGGTCAGCTGATACGGGCGCACTCGGTAGTCCAGGTGATCTCAGTCAAGGCGTACACGCTGGATGAGTTGTGGATCAGAGCGGGCCGGCCACCGGTAAGCATCGCCAAGATCGATGTTGAGGGCGGTGAAAGCGACGTTCTTCTCGGATCCGTCGAAATGATTACGCAGTGTCGCCCCTCGCTGATCGTGGAGGTCAACGATCACCGCCAGATTTCGCGGGTCGCAGGCCTACTCCACGAATACCACGTTGCATCGCCGACCGGATTCCTTCCGTGGAACCACTTGATGGTGCCAAATGATCTGGCTCCATCCGGAGGGATGGATCACGCCTGACAAGCTGAACGTCCTCGGCATATCCCTGCGGCCGATGACCTTCGAAGGCGCTCTGGCCACGTTCCTGGATGCGGCACTGGCGCGCGCCGGGGGATCGATGCGTGCCCACTTCCTGACCGTCCACACGGTCGTGGAGTCGAGGAACAATCCGGACCTTCGTTCGGTGCTCAACTCGGGAGGCTTTGCTGCGACCGACGGCATGCCGCTCGTCTGGCTGGCGCGCCTGCACGGGGCCCGCGAGGCTGGACGCGTGTGCGGCCCAGACGTCATGCTGGCCTTGGCGGACCGGGGGCGCGAGCATGGCCTGCGTCACTACTTCTATGGCGGAGCGGAGGGCGTGCCCGAGGAGCTGGCCAGGCGGCTGACGGACCGCTATCCGGGCATCGAGGTCGTCGGCACGTACTCACCGCCCTTCCGTGAGCTCAGCGCCGAGGAGGACGCGGACGTTGTGCACACCATCAACGAGGCGAGGCCCGACGTGGTGTGGGTTGGCCTGGGTTCGCCGAAGCAGGAGTTCTGGGTTGCGGGACACCAGAGCCGGCTCGAAGCTCCCCTGATTCTCGCTGTTGGCGCCGCCTTCGACTTTCACAGCGGGAAGGTCAAGCGGGCTCCGCGCCTGATGCAGCGGGCGGGGCTCGAGTGGATCTTCCGGATGGCATCCGAGCCACGCCGGCTGTGGCGGCGCTACACGATCACCAACCTGAAGTTCGTGTGGCTGGCGGCTACGGACTTTGTGCGGTCTCGCGCTCGACCGCGGAATACGCGCCCAGCTGACGAGCTGACTCTCGAGCTCGTCAGCGAGCGAAGACCGGGGTAACGAGTCCGGGCGGTCCGAGGAGCGGCGGGCCGTTGCGGAGGTACACGGCCCACGGATAGTCGGCCGGTTCCAGCTGACCGGTTGGCGCGTCGATCTCAATACGGTTCGGAGCGACGACTGCGCTCGGGGCCGCGTCTCCCTGGACGATCTTGGCCCAGCGGTCGTACTTCAAGGCATTCGGGTCGTCGCCGACGAACCAGGAGTATCGAGCGAGGGCGACTGCAGCCAGCCAGTCGAGCGGATGCGTCGCGAGCTCGGCACGCAGTCCCGCGAAAACCGCTGCACGGTCGCCCGATTGCCAGTCGATGACCGCCTGACAGGTGATGCACGGCGTCGGGAGTACGGCCAGCAGTAGCCGCGCGCCGTCCAGATCGCCGGAATAGGCAGTCAGCAGTACGGCGTTGGGCAGATCCTCGGCCGCATCGAGCAGGGTCGAAGCGCGTTCGAGGATCGTGGTACGCAGGCTGGACCGTGTGGGGTCCGTCCAATAGGAATCGCCGGCGAGCTGCGGCATCGCCGCGAGCGCGGCCCCATACCAAGCGACGACGACTTCCGATCCGTTGGCACAACGTTCAGCGATCGCCCCCGCGTTGAGCGCCACGGCGGCCTCATTAGGGCCGCGATCCACGGCCAGCTTCGCGTGCACGAGCGCGTGGGTGCAATCGCCGGCCGACGCATCGAGGGACGCCAGCGAAAGGAGGTTCATCGGGAGTTGGTCGTCGAGCGTCGCGCGTCCAAGCTCGGTCCGTGCCTCGACGGCCCGGCCGACGCGTGCCAGCGCGGTCGCTCGCTCGAGGGAGTAGAGCGTCATGCCGGGATCAAGCGCCAGGGCTTCGTCGTAGCTCGCGAGTGCATTCGTCCAGTCGCCCGTGGCGGCGGCGGCATTACCCTCGTCGGCGGCGAGTGCAGCTCGGTCCAGGGCCGCGACCGGCAGGATCGAGACGATCAGTGCTGCCAGCGCAAGCGCGCCCACGACCCGCCCGAGTGCCCAGCCCGCCCGCGCCGGTTCGGTCCCGGGTTGCGTCTCACGTCGTGCAGCAATCAGGCCGCCGTCGATCCAGCCAGCCACCAACACGAGGAGCAGGCAGACGGCCGGCAGGTTGACCACATCGTCGGTGACGGACTGTCCGGCGAGGGCCACCAACCCGAGCAGTACCGCGACGGACTCAGCCGTCAAAGCCCGCTGGTTCGACCTCGTGCCGGAGAGAAGCCGGCGGGTCACCAGGACGAGGAGGACGATCAGGGCAACGGAGCCCACCACGCCAACCTCGGCCAGGGTCTGCAGATAGAGGTCGTGGGCGTGTGGCAGAACCAGGTTCGTGGCGCCAGAAGGAGTATTCAGGAGTTTGAGCTGTACCCATGTCCCGGGGCCGCCACCGAACAGCGGGTGCTGCCCGAAGATCGCAACCGCAGATCGCCAGAGGTCCAGCCGGAGGGCTTCTCCGCCCTGCGACAACCGAACTGCCAGTACCGGTACGAATACGAGACCCAGGCCACCAAGCGCCAGCAGACCCGCGGCCCAACGCCGTTCGCGCAAGCGCGAAATACCGCCGTTGTGATGCACGAGGACGGCTGCCGCGACGATCACGAGCAGCGCGATGCCCACCAGCGCGCTGCGCGATCCACTGAGGGCGGTCGCAAGAACGAAGAGCCCGCCGACGGCCAC
>JBBSGX010000155.1:0-5831 GCA_038253685.1 Candidatus Limnocylindrales bacterium
CTGGTGGCCAGGCTGGAAGGCAAGGCTCTGGCACTGGATACGCCGGTTCCCACGCCCCTCGGGTGGCGAAGGATGGGCGATCTCGAGCCTGGCGACCCGGTGTTTGACCACAACGGCGCCCCGACGGAGGTGATTGCCGCGGCAGCGCCGATGGTCGGCCGCCCGTGCCGCGAGGTCGTCTTCTCCGACGGCCAGCGCGTGGTCGCCGACGCCTCACACCAGTGGGTCACGGTGGACAAAAGCGGGCGGCGTTCAGGACGTGCCCGGATTGGCGTTCGTACCACGGATGAGATCGCGCGCTCCATCCGCGTCGGAGGCGAGCTCAACCATCACGTGCCGCTGGCGGGCCCCGTCCAATACCCGCCGCGCGCTGACCTCCCGATCGAGCCATACACGCTCGGCGCCTGGCTCGGTGATGGGACGACGACGGCCGCCGCAATCACCTGCTGCGACGAGGAGATTCTCGAGCAGATCAGCGGCGATGGATTCACGGTTCAGGCGGTTGGACACAGGCAGCACCTGCACCGCATCGGCGGCACCGGGCATACCCGTGATCAGCAGACCGGACGCTATGTCCGGAACGGATCGCTCTCGAGCCAGCTTCGCAATCTCGGGCTGATGGATGGAAAGTTCGTGCCGCGCCCGTACCTCGAGGCCGGGGTCGGGCAGCGCCTCGCCCTGCTCCAGGGCCTGATGGACACCGACGGCTTCGTCGACGACGTCGCGGGTCGCTGCGAGTTCACGAGCACCCGGGAGGTCCTGGCGGACGCGGTCGTCGAGCTGGCGGCAAGCCTCGGATTTCGGCCCGTGAAGTCAACTGGCCGCGCCACGCTGAACGGCGTCGATTGCGGTCCGAAGTACCGGGTGAAGTTCACGCCCGACCGACGGGTCTTCCGCCTCCCGCGCAAGCTGGCTCGCCAGAAGGCGACGACCGCCCGATTCCACCGATTCCGGGCCATCGACGTGGTGCGCGACGTGGCCTCGGTGCCCGTTCGCTGCATCCAGGTTGCCTCGCCGGACGGCGTCTTCCTCGTCTCGCGCTCGTTCATCCCGACGCACAACAGCTCACTGGGCCGCCTCGGCCTGCTGATTCACTCGACGGCCGGCTACGTCGATCCGGGCTGGAAGGGCAATCTGACCCTCGAGCTCTCGAATGTCGCCAACCTGCCGATCGCGCTCTATTTCGGCATGAAGATCGGCCAGATCAGCTTCTTCAAGATGTCGAGCGCGGTCGAGCGGCCGTACGGCTCCAAGGAGCTCGGTTCCAAGTACCAGGGCCAGTCGACGCCGACGGCCTCGGAGTTCTACCGGGACTTCGAAGGCGGCCGCCGCGCGGCCAAGGGTGGCCCCCGGCGCAAACCGGGCTGAGCGACGCGTGCCGATCAACGCCTCCGTCGACTGGCGAACCGACCTGGGAGGCGGGGTCCGCGTGGCCTTGGTCCAGGCAGGTGTCTTCAGTTCCGACGCGGGCACTGTCTTCGGGCCTGTGCCGCGGACGATGTGGTTGCGCCTGGTAGAGGACGAGCTGAACCCGGACGCCACCCTGACCCAGGCGCTCAACTGCCTGCTGGTGGAGACCCCCGCCGGCCGGGTCCTGGTCGAGACCGGCGTTGGCGAACGCATGGACGAACACAAGCGGACCCAGCGCGGCGTCAGGGGCGACCCAATCCTTCCCGCTTTGCGGAACGCGGGCTTCGACCCAGAGACGGTCGACGCGGTGGCACTCAGCCATCTCCACTTTGACCACGCCGGCGGGCTCATGGCGGCCGATGGACGCCCGGCCTTCCCGAATGCGCGGCTGGCAGCGCAGCGACGCGAATGGGAGTTCGCCATGGGTACCAACCCGCGGCTCAGGGCCTCATACGAGCAGGACGAGTTGCGACTGGCCGAACCGGCAGGGCACGCCGGCGCGGCGGACGGCGACGAGGAGATCCTGCCCGGCGTCTCGGTCGTGCGCACCGGCGGCCACACCGGAGGTCACCAGGCGATCGTCGCCCGCGGCCCCAACGGCGTCGTGGGGTTCTTCGGAGACCTGTGCATGCGCCCGTGGAGCGCCAATCCACGCTGGGTGCCCTCCTTTGACGACTTCCCGCTCACGAGCGTCGAGGTCAAGGCGTCGCTGTTCCGACAGGCCGCCGAGGAAGGCTGGACCGTGGTGCTGTCGCACGAGCCGCGCCAGCCGATCGGCCGCATGGTCGCCGCTCGGGACCGCTTCCGTTTCGAATCCAGCCTCTGAGGCACCGATCCTGTAGCCTCCAAGTAGTCATTCCGGATCGATGGCACTGGGGAGTTTCATGCGACGCATTTCCGTAGTACTGGTCGGCCTTTTGCTGGCCGCGGCGGCTGCCTGTGGTGGCGCAGGGCCGACACCGGCATCGACAATTGGGTCATCGACAGGGGCGACGGCGTCACCAACGCAGGCGCCGCCGCCGACGACCGGGACGGGCCAGGCCACGGCGACTGGTGCCACCGCGGCCACGCCGTACGGCACCTTCTCCCAGGCCGCGTACGGCCAGCTGCTGGGCTCGATCCCCGCAACCGTGGCTCAGTACTGCGAGCCGTTCAAGTACACGGCCAGCATTCCGCCTGAGCCCGGCGAGATCGCGGAAGCGGACTGCGACTTCCCGACAGGCGGCGCGGTCGACTACGCGACCTACAGGCTCTTCAGCGACAAAGCGTCGATGGACGACTTCTTCGGCACCCAGCGCAAGGGTCACGAGAACGCCGGCACGATCACGGGGCCTGGCTGCGGCAAGGGGCCCGGCGAAGGCACGTGGGCGAACGGTCGGAAGGACTGCTACCTCTTCATCACCAACGATGCGCAGGTCGACTGGACCGACGAGACGCTCTTCATCTTCGCGTCAGCCTTCCGCGACGACGGCGACTTCGCGAAGCTCGAGGCGTTCTGGGCGACCGCGGGCCCGGCAACGCCCTAGTCCGACGCCGGTTCTGCGGCCAGGTCCGCCGTAGGATGCTGCCCGTGCGTGTGCTGCCCGCGAGCATTCTCCTGCTCGTGGTGACGAGCGCCTGTTCAGGCGTCGGGCCGTCGCCCTCGGCAGGTGACACGTTGCCGCCAGCGGCATCGCTGACCGGTCCGCGCGTCACCGCGGAGCCCACCGAGCCTCCTGACACGGCGATTCCCGCCGATACGCCGAGTCCGGAAGAGGCCTATCAACAGCTTCTGGCCGCGATTCCACAGCCGATCGCCACGGCCTGCCAGCGGGCCTCGGGGACCAGTCACCGCCAAGAGCCAGGCGAGTACGCCACGGCCGAGTGCGCGCTACCCATCGGCGGCCTCGCGGCTCGCGTCACGTACCGCCTGTTCGACGGCTCCACCTCGACGAATGCCTGGTACCGCGCGCAGGTGGCCCTGGTCACGGCAGCCGGGCGGGCCAGGGCACCGGGCTGCGGGGAAGGCTCCAATCACGACACGTGGGACAACGGCCAGGTGCAGTGCTTCAAGTCGACGACGGGCAATGCACAGATCCAGTGGACCCACGATCAGTTGTACGTCTATGCGGTGGCGTCCCGCGATGATGCCGACTTCGCCAGGCTCGAGGAGTTCTGGATGATGGCCGGCCCCGTCGCTCCCTAGGCGGGCATCCGGCCGCCGTCAGCTGCCCCGGAGTGTCGCGAAGCTATCGCCTTCGCCCGAGTCAGTTCGCCGCAGCCGTCCGTCGCTTGAGCTCCTCGAGGACTCCGGCCAGCGCGAGTGGCCCCACGTGGAACGCGTGGTCCGCGTGGAAGAGCCGCTCGACCTCGTCGAAACGCTTGTCGCCGACGGCCTCGATGTAGGCGCGGGTCAGGGCCCCGAGATGCTCATCGTCGAATCTCCTTCATGCTCAGCGAGCGAACAACGGGGCCAGGATCGCCTCGCCCCGGGCCGTCGTGAGCGGTCCCAGGTGGATCGCTCGGATGACGCCGTCGCCGTCAAGGAAGTAGTGCGTCGGCAGGCCGTACGCCTGGTAGGTCTTGAACACGGCGGAGGTCGCGTCGAAGCCGATCGTGAAGTCCAGGCCGTATTTCTGCGCGTAGGCTCGAACGTCGTCGACGGTCGTTTCCTGCACGCTGATCGCGACGAGCGCAAGGCCGGCGGCGCGGTGCGCGTGGTAGAGGTCGCGCAGCACCGGCGTTTCCGCCTGGCAGGGCGGGCACCAGCTTGCCCAGAAGCTGATCCAGACCGGGTGACCGTGCAGGTCGGAGAGCCGGACGGGGTTGCCGGAGAGGTCGGTGAGCGCTACGGTCCGCCCGTCGACGACACCGGTGAACTCGGGTGCCTTCTGCCCGATCGACAACCCAACCGTCGGGGCCGAGATGACGAAGAAGCTGGCGCCCGGCACGGGTGGCGGGCTGGCCGAGGGGCCGGCAATCGGCAGCGTGAACAGGATCAACGCTGCCGCAACGGCCAGTAGCGTCGCACCGAGGGCGGCGATGTGCCGCATGGTGAACGGTCCGACGACCTGGCGCGAGCCACGCGCGCGGCGGCCTGGAGCCGGGGTTGGCACGGGAACAGGTTCCTTGGGCGCCGGGAGCGGATCGACTCGACTCGTCATCAGACCTGCGGCCAGAGGAAGCGGAATTCCTGCGAGAACCAGGTCAGCCAATCGAAGAGGATGGCCAGTCCGATCACGATCACCAGCGCGCCGCCCGCGATCTCGATCGCCCGACCATGGCGGATGAGCGGGCGCGTGATTGCCGGCGCACGGTCGACGGCGATCGCGAGCACGAGGAATGGGATGCCGAGCCCGAGCGAGTAGGCGATGAACAGGGCGATCACCTGCGGTGCGGCACCGGCCGCAAGCGACAGGGCGAAGATCGCTCCCAGCGTGGGACCGATGCACGGCGTCCAGCCCAGGGCGAAGACCGCGCCGAGGGTGAGGCCGCCGGCCACGCCGGTTCGCCCACGGCTCGAGCCATCAGCACCGAACCTTTCGAGCGGTCGCCATGACCACCCGAGCCGTGAGAGTCGCAGGACGCCCATCAGGTTGAGCCCCAGCACGATCAGGACAATCCCGCCGATCTTGGTAAGGACCTGGACCTGGTCGCGATTGAGCGGGCCGGTGAACACGTAGGCGGTCGTGCCCAGGAAGGTGAAGACCGCGGTGAAGCCGAGCACGAAGGCCAGGGAGTTGGGCACGGCGCGCCAACCTCGAGAGGTTCCCCAGCTGAGCGCCGTGTTGGTCGCGGTCCCGGCCGGCGTTGTGCCGCCTGAACCGGAGGCCACAGCCGGCACCAATGCCGGGGTCGCGCCAAGCGTTGCGGACGCCATACCCGGAGTCAGCGCGCGAATCGCGACGGCTCCGAGCTGTCCGAGGTAGGCCGGCACGACCGGAAGCACGCAGGGCGAGAGAAACGAAATGAGCCCGGCCAGGAAGGCCGCGCCGAGGGTCAGCTCCATTCGATCAGGCGAGTGCCGGGAGGGCGCGATCCAGGAAGGCGCGCACCTGGCGGCTGCTGGTCACCAGGTCGAGCTCGAGGCCGTCGATCGCGAACACCGGAATGCGCAGGAAGTAGCGGGCGTGGAGCTCCGGGTCGGTGTCGATGTCGAGCTCGCGGACGCGGGCGGTCGTGTCGCCCCGCATCGCCCGTTCCTCGAGCGCCTGCTGGAGCATCACTCGCGCTTCGTCGCACAGGTGGCAGCCGTCGCGCCGGTAGACGGTCAGGGTGGGAGAGGGGAG
Organism: Candidatus Limnocylindrales bacterium; assembly: GCA_038253685.1. GTDB lineage: Bacteria > Chloroflexota > Limnocylindria > Limnocylindrales > CSP1-4 > JAFMJV01. Next base: position 5,679 of record JBBSGX010000155.1, read on the forward strand.
GGACTCGGTCATGGGAGGTGCTTCGATTGTACGGCCGGGTCCGGTTCGCGCCTCCCGCAAGGTACGATTCGAGCCGCGCCCCCGTAGCTCAGTGGATAGAGCGATGCCGTCCTAAGGCATGCGTCGGCGGTTCGAGTCCGTCCGGGGGCGCCA
>JBBSGX010000156.1:0-5744 GCA_038253685.1 Candidatus Limnocylindrales bacterium
AGCAACACGGCGGACTACATCAGCGAAGCCCTGGCCATGGGCACGGTCCTCACCGGCGCCGGGCTGGATGTCCACCTGATCCTCTCGCCCAACGCCACGTGGGCGAAGGTGATCGCTGTCGCCAACGGCGCCGCCTTCTTCGCCTACCTCGGCCATGGCAACGGCTGGCCGAGCCCCTACGCTCCCTTCCAGGAAGACAGCAAGAACGGCATGGGCCTCAATCCCACCGACGGCGACACCAGTGTCAAGTACTACGGACGCTGCTACTTCCTCGGCGGCGTGAACCAGAGCCCCAACTGCACCCCTGGCAAAAACTACGGCGGCGGCATCCACCTGGCCACCAACGCGGTCGGTCTGCTGAACCGCCTCTGCTATGCGGACGGGAACGGCGAACCCGGCATGGCCATCCCGACGCAGGACGTCGCCTTCCAGCGCGCAGACAACTTCTCATCGACCCTCCTCGCCGCCGGCGCTCGAGCCGTGTTCGCGCTCGGCTGGCAGCCCGGCGTCGATCTCGCCAAGGCCCTGGTCAATACGCACCAGACCATGGAAGGCTTCTTCGAATCGCGTGACGCCGCCAACGGCGACCCGAACTTCCTGCCCTACCACGGCTGGGTCGGCTGGAAGCCAAATGTCTACATCGACTCTGTGCGCACACCCGGCGCCACGGTCCACCTCGATCCCGACCAGTACTCCGGCTACCTCCGATCGGTCACCGGCGACCTCAGCTTCACCACCGACCAGTGGCTCGGCTCCGGGGATCCGAATGACACGACGGATCCGGTGCTGACCGACCTGAGCGGCACTCAGGCGTCCAACACCGTCCCGGCCGACACCTCGTCCCCGACCGTCTTCACGCCCAACGGCGACGGCATCAGCGATGTCCTGACCTTCAACCACACGCTCTCCGAGCCCTCCTACCTGGACGTCTCGATCGCCAATTCGTCGGACAACGTCGTGCGCCACTACACCAGCTACTCTGCCCAGGGGACCACCTCGGACACCTGGAACGGCAAGAACAATGCCGGCGCCTTCGTCAGCGACGGCAGGTACGACATCACCATCACCCCCACCGATCGAGCCGGTAACCTGGGCGCAGCAGTGACCCTCCGCGTCAAGGTCCTCACCGCCATGCGCGCGCCGACGGCAACGCCCGGCATGTTCTACGCCGCCGACGGCGACGCGCTGGCCTCGACACAGACGCAGAAGGTCACCCTCGACCAGGCTGCCAATCTGACCTGGAAGGTCACGCAGCTCGACGGCACCGTTGTCCGGACGGCGATGACCAATGAAGCCCATGACGTCGGACCCGTGAGCTGGGTCTGGGACGGCATGGACGACAGCGGACACCCGGCTGCCAACGCTCTCTACTGGATGGTCGTGACCGCCGATACGGCAGCCGGCACCTATAGCCACCGCATCAGGGTGCGGGTCATGCCCTTCAAGGTCACCGCCAACAACTGGACCGCAACCGCCGGGTCCAAGATCACCTGGACCGTCAACACCGCGGAGCCGCAGACCGGCTGGCCGAAGCTCAGCATCAAGCAGCCCGGCCTGGCCAAGTACTCCGTCAGCCTGGTCAAGTGGTCGTCCACCCTGTACAAGACCAGCTTCACGCTCAAGTCGGGCGGCACGCCCGGCCAGATCGTCCTGACCCTGATCGGCACCGATACCGGTGGCGGCATCGACGCACAGGTCTTCAATATCACCCTGAATTGACAGAGATCCGCGTCCGGTGACGCGGCCACGCCCAGAGCCCTGATCCGGCCCGGACTCCACGCGGAGCCCGGGCCGGACCGATTCCCGCGGCTAGACTGTCGCCGATGACCGAGTCTCCCGCGTACGCCGCCACCTGGGTTGTGCTGCCTACCTACAACGAGGCGGACAACGTGCGCGGCATCGCCGCGGCCATCCTCGAGGCACTCCCCGGCGGGACCCTGCTCGTGGTCGACGATGCGTCTCCCGACGGCACCGGGCGCATCGCCGACGAGCTTGCCGCGGCCGATCCACATATCCGCGTGCGCCATCGCAAGGGCAAGGCAGGGCTCGGCAAGGCCTATGTCGACGGCTTCGGGGTGGCGCTGGCCGGAGGCGCGGAGCGCGTGGTGCAGATGGACGCGGACTGGTCGCACTCGCCTGACTATCTGCCCGCACTGGTCGGTGCCCTGTGGACCGGCGAGCCGCGCGACGGCGTCGATCTTGTGATCGGATCGCGCTACGTGCCCGGCGGCGGCGTGCGCGACTGGGGCCTGCCGCGGCGGATGGTTTCGCGGGGCGGGTCGATCTTTGCCCGGGCGCTGCTGCGCCTCAGCCCGCATGACCTGACGGGCGGCTTCAAGGCCTGGCGCCGCGAAGCGCTCTCGACCATTCCGTGGGAGCGCGTCCACTCCGGCGGCTACGTCTTCCAGATCGAGACGACGTACCTCGCGACCCGGGCCGGCGCCCGAGTGACCGAGGTGCCCATCGTCTTCTCCGATCGGCGCGTCGGTGTCAGCAAGATGTCCAAGCGCATCATCGGCGAGGCGCTGATCGTGGTGCTGCGGCTGCGTTGGGAGGAGCTCAGGGGCCGCGGCCCGCGGCGTTCGGTTTCGCTGACGACTGACCCCGGGCAATCCGAGGGCGCCGGCGCGGATCTGTCCACCGAGACCGATTCGCAACAAGCCGGTTCTTCCTGATGGGCCGGCTTGCGGACCTGAGACCGCGAGCCGAGCGGCCACCCGGAGCCCGTGTCGTCATCGACACGCGACCGCTCCAGGAGCCGGAGCGCTCGCCGATCACCGCCCACTATCTCGAGCGGTTGCTGGACGCCTACGCAGCCGACCCAAATCCAGGCGAGAGCTTCGTGCCGCTGCTGCGCGCCATGCGTGACGACCCCACGGAAGCGCTGGAGCGCCGCGGCCTTCCGATCGCGGCCCGCCGCCGCCTGCCTCCGACCAGCCGCGCCTTCCGATCGGCGGGCCTGACGATCGACTCATTTCTGCTGCGCGGAGCCGAGCTTGGAAGCGGCTCTGGCGCGGCCGAATCGGGGGCAGCCGGTTCGCTCTATCACACCGCCGGGGGCGCGGTGCCCATCGCATCTCGTCTGCCGGTTGTGGCGACGCTGCTGGACCTCGCCCCGTGGGAGCTCCCCGAGCGATACGCGGCGTCGACCGCGGCCCGCTTCGGGCACCGGCTGCGTGCCCGGAACCTGCAGGACGCCCGGCGGGTCATCGTCAGCTCACTCGGGATCGCGGCGACCGCGCAGCGGCTGCTCCATCTGCGCGAGGGGCAACTGGTGGTGGTGCCGCTCGCTGCAGACCCGGCCTTCCACCCGGGCGCGCTCGACGCAGCCCTCCTTGCCGGTCTGCGGACGCGCTTTGACCTGCCGCAGCGCTACCTCGTCTTCGCCGGACGGCACGATGCACGCAAGGACCTGGCGACGCTCTTCGAGGCCCTCGCCGCGCTGGGGAAGCGGAGTCCGACCGAGGCGTCGTCCGAGACGGTTCCATGGCCGCCGGTCGTCGTCCTGGCCGGCGCTTCCGGCCCCGACAATGCCGAGTCCCCGGTGGTCGCGGCGGCCGCGCGACGGGCCGGCGCCGCGGACCTGGTGCGGCTGACTCCCAGGCTGGAACCCGAGGAGCTCGCGGCGCTCGAGGCCGGATCCATCGGCCACGTGCAGCCGGCGCTCTCGGATGGCACCGGGCTCGCTGTGCTGGACGCGCTCGCCGTCGGGATCCCGGTCATCTGCTCCCGGACCGGGCCGCTCCCCGAGATCGTGGGCACGGCCGGAATCGTGGTGGAACCGCGGGACCCGGCACGCCTCGCGACAGCCCTGCGCGCGCTGTGGGACGGTGGGGCGGTTGCGAAGCAGGTCACGCGCGCGGCACGGGCGCGCGCCGCTGCGCCGCGGCGAACGTGGACCGACGTCGCGCTCGAGACCCGTCGGGTCTACGCGTCGGCGCTCGAGCCGAAGCTTCAGCAGGCGCCGTAAAGGCAGGTTCCCAGTCCGATCGAGCCGAATCGGCGGGGTCAACTGCTACGCTTTCCAGCCATAGGTCCGGTTGGTGCGGCAGATGCCGCCAGAAGGAGGCACGAGCAGCGTGGCGAGGAAGCAACGACTCCCGGACGAGGACCAGACGCTCGACCAGGCGGAGTCGCTCGCGGCGGTCGAGGCGGCCCGTGAGGCCGAGAACTCTGAGCCTGACAGCACGACCGGCGACGATCTGACCGTCGCAGCATCGACCGATGCGAAGGCGCCCACGACAACGAGGCGATCGACAACCCGCAAGCCCGCCGGCGCCGGCCGCCGAGTCACGTCCGGTTCGCCGTCCGAGGACGAAACCGCTGCCGTGTCTGCCGACGCGGCCGCCGCTTCGATCACATCAGCCGCGACGCCGTCCGCCATTGCGCATGACCCCGAGCGCGTCCACATCGGCCAGGGCGGCGCGGAGTCGGTCATCGCCGACGAGGTCACGATCACCCAGGGCGGCGCGGGGCAGATCCATGCGCAATCGGTCAACGTCTCCATGGGCGGAGCCGTCCTGATCCAGGGTGACAGCGTCCGTGTCGACCAGGGCGGCGCGGTGGCAATCGTCGGCCGACGCATCGAGATCCACAACGGCGGCGCATTCCTCCTGCTCGCTCGCAACGTGCGCGGGGAGGTCAACGTTGCGTTGGATTGGCGCGGTATCGTCGCCGCCGTGGCCACGTTCGTGCTCCTCCGCCGCCTCCTGCGCAGCCGCCGGCAGCCGGGGGCGTGACCACGGACCAGGCGGAGGCCGCGTCTACCGAGCTCGCCGACGAACCTGGGCTGACCGCTCCGCCGATCGCACCGATCGCCGCCGCGCCGGCCCAACCGGAGGGCACGGCACCGAGCCCACCCGCACGCCGCTTGCGCGTCACGATCGTGGCGGCCAACGCGTTCGAGTTCGACTCGCGCTTCCTGCGGTCGGCGACCACTTTGGCGGCGGACGGGCACGCGCTCGAGATCCTCGGCTGGCCGGGGCCCGGGCTCGCCGCGGAAGAAGAGCTTGCGCCGGGCATCCGGCTGCGGCGGCTGGACATCGACCGCCGCGTTTCGTCGGGACTCAGGCCGCTTCCGGGGCCGGTGCGTGCCGGGCTGAGCCGGGCCATCGGGCTCGATCCGGCTGCGACGGTGCTGCCTCCAGACCGGCCGGTCGGACTCGACCGGCTGCGGCACCCATTCCGGCGCCTGCTGGAGATCACCGCCAACGCCCGGCGTGTCGGCCCCTGGACCGAGGCGGTTGTCGCCGCGGCCCCTGATACCGAGGTGTTCCACGCCCAGTCGCTCATCGCGCTGCCCGTCGTGCGCGCGGCGGCCCGACGGCTCAAGGGCCGTTTCGTGTACGACGTGGCCGACTACCACACCGAGGCCGCACGTCTTGCCCGCATGCCACGCCCCGTGCGTGCGATCCTGCGTCGCCGCGAGGCGGGCTGGGCGAAGGACGCCTCCGGCTTCCTGGCCGTGAGCGATCCGGTCGCCGACCTCGTGCGCGATCGCTGGAACGTGCCGCGCCCGGCGGTTCTGCTGAACTGCCCTCCGGCATGGCGCGCCGACGAGCCCGGCCCGCCCGTCTCGCGACGCATCGGCGAGGCGCTCGATGTCGCACCGGAGCGACCCATCGTGCTGTACCAGGGCGGCTTCAGCGTCGACCGCGGCGTCGAGGAGCTTGCCGCCGCGGCCGAGGAGGTCCCGTTGCGCGACGTCGATGCCGCTATCGTCTTCATGGGCTACGGGCGCCTCC
>JBBSGX010000157.1:0-5672 GCA_038253685.1 Candidatus Limnocylindrales bacterium
CACCCATGGCCAGTGGTCCCGCCGAGTCACCCATGGCCAGTGGTCCCGCCGAGTCACCCATGGCCAGTGGTCCCGCCGAGTCACCCATGGCCAGTGGTCCCGCCGAGTCACCCATGGCCAGTGGTCCCGCCGAGTCACCGGGACCAACGGCTTGCGCCGACTGCCCGCCTGACCTGACCGGCACCACGTACCCGACCCGCATCGTGCAGGGCACGCCGGGTGGCACGGTTGTGTTCGCCGACTGGCAGGAAGCCAACCTGTTCAACCCCTTCTACTTCAACCAGGTCACCGAGGCGAACGTCTCGACGGCCACCGAGGCAGCTCTCATCACGTCGACCGACGACTTCAAGTACGCCCCCGACCTGGCGACGTCGGTCCCGACCACCGCCAATGGTGGGGTCAAGGCGCCCGGCGACAACGGCGATGCCGTGACGGTCACCTGGAAGCTCCGCGACGGCCTCATGTGGTCTGACGGGACGCCCCTGACCTGCGATGACTTCTCCTTCACGGTCGACTGGGTCCTCGATCCCGCCAACACCGGCCTTCCTGCCGGCAAGTCCGGGTACCTGACCGACGCCGGCCTGGCGCATTACGGTGAGACTGGCAAGGTCGATCCGAACGACATCAACCTCAATGTCGAGTGCGCATCCGCCACGGACATGATCTGGCACCTCAAGGAGCCTTACGAGGGCTACCTCGTTCTCGTGCCGGCTGTCCTCCAGCGCGCCTACAACTCGACGTTCAAGATCAGCGACATGCTGACGGGCGCCGGCTGGTCCGCGACCGACGTGGTCAACGCACCGGTCTCCGGCCCCTTCAAGTTCTCGCAGGTCGTCCCCGGCCAGGAACTCGACCTGGTCCGCAATGAGAACTACAAGGACGCCATCACGGGCGGCCCCGCCTACCTCGACGGCGTCAAGTTCAAGTGGTATGGCGACGCCGACACGATGATCGCCGCGTTCCAGGGCGCCTCGCCCGAGTACGACGTAGCCACCGACCTCAACGACGCCGACCTCCCCAAGCTCACGGGCCTGGACAAGGTCGTCGCGCTTACCTCGCTGACCTACGAGTTCCTGCGGCCCAACTGGGATGACAAGCGCTGCTCGCTCGTCCTCCAGAACATCCGCGGCGGCTACTGCCCGATGTCCGACCCGGCGATGCGCGTAGCTCTCCAGTACGCCATCGACCGTCAGGCCATCAACGAGCGACTGCTCGGGGGCAATGCCGATCTCGCCTATACCAACACCTCGCCGAGCGCGTGGTTCTACGTCCCGCCGGCAGCACCCATCACGCAGGACACAGACAAGGCTTCGGCCGCCCTCGCCGCCGCCGGCTGGGTAGCTGATCCCAGCACGGGCTTCCTGTTCAAGAACCTGAACGGCAATTTCACCTGCGATAACGATCCGAAGCTCAAGGAACAGACGGGTGATCCTGCCACGGTCTGCGCCGCGTTCCCGGCAGCGGATGACGGATCGTTCCCTTCAAGCGCCGTCAAGGATCCGAACGAGCCCGATGCGCGCATCGAGGCGTGCACCACGACCCGCGCCGTCCGCCAGGACACGCTGGCCCTGGTCTCGCAGTTCATGAACGCGATCGGTGTCACCATCGTGATCAGCCCGGTCAGCGCAGCTGACATCTTCGCGGCCTACAACGAGTCCACCAAGGACACCCCGTGCGCCCTGTCGCGCGGCAACTTCGACCTGGCCGAGCACGCCTTTTCCGTTCCGCTCGACCCGCTGTCGAACTACCCGGTCTACTTCTCCAAGCAGACCGAGCCGGCCGGCACCAACGACGCTCATGTCAACGACAAGGGCATCGACAAAGACCTCAACACGGTCAAGAACACGGTCGACTTCGGTGTCGTCAAGTCGGCAATGGCCGACTTCCAGAAGCTGTATGTGGACAGCACCGTCGAGGTGCCGCTGTACTTCCGCAAGGAGGTCTACCTCGTCAATCCCAAGCTCGGTAACTTCACCGGGAACCCGACGTCCACCGGGCCGCTGTGGAACGCTCAGCACTGGTTCCTGCAGCCCTGACGGCTACAGGCACGGAGTAAGAGAGCAACCGACGCTCGGGGCGCCCAAGAGGCGCCCCGAGCGCTATGCTTTCGGGAATCCGCATCGCGTTTTCGCACCCAGCAGGGCCGGACGCAGGCCCGCCGTGCACCCCACAACAACTGCTATCGGGGACCGGCACAGATGGCGAAGTACATCTTCAGACGCATCCTCCAGGCGATCCCGGTCCTGATCGGGATCACCATCGTCGTCTACGGGATCCTGCTCGCGGCTCCGGGCGGCCCAACCGCGCGGTTCGCCAACAATCCGCGCGTCACAGACGCCGACCGCGAGAAGTTCAAGAAAGCATGGGGACTGGACCAGCCCATTCCGGTCCAGTACTGCCGCTGGATGGGGTTCTGCAACCCGAACGTGGACGGCACGTTCCTGCTGGTGCTGCCCAACCCGGCAGCCCTGCTCAATGACAACGGGATCCCGAGTGTGCTGCCCGCCGTGCTCGGTGGAGGCGCCAACGGCGTCCTTCATGGCGACTTCGGGATCAGCATCGAGACGGGTGAGAAGGTCCTCGTCCGGATCCAGCGCGCACTGCTGCCGACGATCATTCTGGCCACCACGGCGCTCTTCATCTGGATTCTGCTGGCGCTGCTGATCGGCGTCTACGCCGCCATCAAACGCTATTCGCTCTTCGACCAGGCGGCCACGGTGTTCGCCTACGTGGGCTACGCCATGCCCACGTTCTGGTTGGGGCTGATGCTGATCTTCACGTTCGCGGGGCCGGGGTTGGACCTGCTCCCGGCATCGGGCATGGTCAACAGCCGCTCGGCCGCCTTCGGGACCGGTCCCTACTGGACCGCTTTTGCCGCCCACCCGCTGGACGCCCTCTTCGACATCGGGCGGCACCTGATCCTGCCCGTCATCACGCTCGTGGTCGTGAACATCGCGGGTGACAGCCGGTTCGTGCGGGCCAGCATGCTCGAAGCGATGAGCCAGGACTACGTGCGCACGGCGCGGGCGAAGGGCCTCCCGGGGCGGACCGTCGTCTTCCGGCATGCGCTCAAGAACGCGATGCTCCCGGTCATCACCAACATCGGCCTGGAGATCCCGTTCCTCTTCACGGGCGCGATCGTGACCGAGACCATCTTCACGTGGCCCGGCATCGGCCGCCTGACGATCGACGCCACGAATGCCTTCGACTACCCGACCCTGATGGGCCTGCTCCTCATCGCCGCGCTGGCGACCGTGATGGCCAACCTCATCGCGGACGTCGCATACGCCGTCGTCGATCCGCGCATCAAGTACTGAGGGACCTCCAGATGACGACTGAGCCCGGCGGCCTCGCCGATCCGGTCCTCGACGCGAAAGTGGCCGAAGCGGCGCTCGACGCAGACGTCGAGCGCCGGATCGAGGAATCGGGCGTCGACTACGAGGTCGGCCTCGAATCGCTCAGCCAGTGGCAGCTCGCGTGGCGCAAGTTCCGCAAGCACCGCCTGGCCCTGATCGGCCTCGGCATCCTCATCGCGCTGGTGGCGATCGCCATCATCGGCCCGATCTTCCTGCCCTTCAACTTCCAGCAGGTCCCGAATCCCGACAAGGTGGTTCCCAATGGGCGGCCACCATCGCCGATGCACATCTTCGGCGAGACGGGCGGCCTCCAGCGCGACGTCTTCCAGCTCGTGGTCAACGGGGCAAGGACATCGCTCTTCGTCGGCTTCAGCAGCATGGCGATCGGCGTGATCCTCGGAACGCTGGTCGGGTCGCTGGCCGGTTACTTCGGCGGGCGCCTCGACAACGTCCTGATGCGCATCGTCGATGTGATGCTCTCGCTGCCGCTGCTCTTCCTGATCCTCGTTGCCAGCCGCTTCTTCGGCAACGGCAACGTGCTGCTGATCGTGGCGATCTTTGGTCTCTTCAGCTGGATGGGGGTGGCACGCCTCGTGCGCAGCCTCTTCCTGTCGCTGCGTGAGCAAGAGTTCGTCGAAGCGGCCCGGGCGGTCGGCGTGGGAGACCGGCGGATCATCTTCCGCCACATCCTGCCCAACGCCATCAGCCCCATCGTGGTGGTTGCCAGCCTGATCATCGCCGGCAACATCATCGCGGAGGCCTTCGTGAGCTTCCTCGGCTTCGGGATCAGCTCCACCACACCGACCTGGGGCAACATCCTGACGAGCGCCCAGACCTACATCTCCCGCGGGAACTGGTGGTGGCCACTCTTCCCAGGCATGGCCATCGTGCTGACGGTCATCGCGGTCAACTTCGTCGGTGACGGCCTGCGCGACGCCCTTGACCCGCGTTCGCGCGCATGACGAGCACCGTCCCGGAGCTGAGCCAGACGGAGGTACTCAGGACCGCGAGCGGACCGCCGCCGGCGGACGTCCTGCTCGACGTCCGCGACCTGCATACCTACTTCCATGTCATGGACGGCACGGTCAAGGCGGTCGACGGCGTCAGCTTCAGCCTGAAGCGAGGGCAGTCGATCGGCATCGTCGGTGAATCGGGTTCCGGCAAGAGCGTGACCGCGCTCTCCATCATGCGATTGTTGGAGATTCCTCCGGCGGAGATCCCGGCGGGCGAAATCTGGTTCGACGAGCAGGAGCTGCTGTCGCTCCCCATGGGCGACATGCGCCGGCTGCGTGGCAACGAAGTGGCCATGATCTTCCAGGAGCCGCTGACCAGTCTCAACCCGGTCTTCAAGGTAGGCGACCAGATCGCCGAGCAGGTGCGCCAGCACAAGAAGCTTGGCAAGAGAGAGGCGATGGACCGCTCGGTCGAATCGCTGCGCCTGGTCGGCATCCCCAACCCGGACAAGCGTGTGGAGCAGTACCCCCACGAGATGTCCGGCGGCATGCGGCAGCGCGTGATGATCGCAATGGCTCTTTCCTGCGAACCGAAGCTGCTGATCGCGGACGAGCCCACCACGGCACTCGACGTCACGATCCAGGCCCAGATCCTCGAGCTCCTCAAGGAGATCCAGGACCGCACCAACTCCGCCCTGATGCTGATCACCCACGACCTTGGCGTCGTCGCCGAGATGGTCGAGAACGTGGTCGTGATGTACGCCGGCCAGGTCGTTGAGCAGGGCACCGTGGAGGATGTTCTGCTGCGCCCGAAGGCGCCCTACACGGTCGGCCTGATCGAGTCGATCCCGACCGTCGAGAAGCGCGGCGGGCGACTGCACGCCATCAAGGGCGTGGTCGCTTCCCCGTTCAACATGCCGCCGGCGTGCCGCTTCGAGCCGCGCTGCCCGTATGCCTGGGACCTCTGCAAGACGAAGGCACCCGAGCTGTACAACGCTGGCCCCCGCGGCCAGCTCGCGCGCTGCCACCTCAACACGCCGGCTGGCGAAACCCGTCGCGCCCAGCTCGAGCGCGACCGAGCCCACATCGAGGAAACCTCCCTGGCGGCTGCATCCTCGATCCTGGAGTCCTGAGGATGGCCCAAGTCGACGCCCGGCCGCAGGTGACTCCGCCCGCTGACGGGCAGCGCCTCCCCGCGCACGCCGAATCGCCGCACGGCATTGGGCGCAATGTCGAGGACAAGACCCTCTTGTCCGTGCGGGGCCTCCAGAAGCACTTCCCCATCTACGGCGGCCTGTTCCGGCGCAAGGTCGGCACGGTCTATGCCGTCGACGGCGTCGACTTCGACGTCAAGAAGGGCGAG
>JBBSGX010000158.1:0-5663 GCA_038253685.1 Candidatus Limnocylindrales bacterium
CCACGACCGGCTCATGGCCATCGTCAACGGGTTCGGCACCGACGTGGGGGTGTCGCCAAAGCGGGGCTACCTGAGCCTGCGCCGGCGGAAGCAGTTCGCGATGTTCACGCATCGGGTCAGGCTTGGCGATCCGAGTGACGTGGACGCCGAGGTGCGCGGCTGGCTGCGGGACGCCTACGAGGCCGCCGGGTAAGGCGCTAGAGGCTGGACAGTCGCTTTCCGACTTCCGCCACTGCGCGAGCCGCGGCTTCGATCTCGTCCTGGGGAATTCGCAACACCTGCGATTCGTCGGCCTCCAGCAGCCGAAGGACCACGTCGTCTTCTGCGAAATCGCGGTTCTCCACGTCGTGCCACTCCCTGTGTCCTGGCTGCTCAAGCGCGATGGGCTACCCGAGATGGTGGGATGATCGACATGCGGTTGCAAGGCTGGGCTTGCAAGATGCTCTCAGAGTCGTGAACAAGCGAGGGCTTGCGGAGGGAGGCGGCGAGGGTGTCGACCATGGCAGGGCCGTCGGTCCTGCGATTGATCACGATCGGACCGGTGCCGGCGTCAGCGACACTCGACGGGATGCTGCGGGACGATGTCCTGCCGAGTGTCCTGACCTGCGAAGGCATCATGGACGCGTGCGTCGGTCGCCGCTTCGGGCCTGCTGACGTCGACGAACGGGTCGTCGCCACGTTCTGGGATTCGCGCGAGGCCATGGAGGCCGCGTTGGCGTCGAATCGCCTGACGCGCCTCGAGCAGGAGGTCGGCGGCCAGACGGAGATCCTGCCGCTGGCGATTGAGCTTCGATTCGATCGGCCCGACGATCCGGCGCGGATCCTGCGGATCTTTCGCGGCCGGATCCGGCCCGTGGAGCTGGACCTCTACGTGGAGGATGCGCGCAGAGGAGCCACGGCAGACGGCGCCACGAGCCACGGCCCGTTGGCGTACTTTCTCTCCCGGCAGCGGCCCGCGGGTTTCGTGTCGCTCTCGCTGTGGGGCGACTGGTCCGAGATCGAGCTGAGCACCGGCGGCAACATCCGCCGTCCGATCGCCACGCACCACGCGGAGCGCATCGTTTCCGGACAGGCCGCGCACTACGAGATCCTGTCGAGCGGAGGCGGGGGGACCCCCGCGTCGACGACCGGATTCGGAGCTGGACGCTGACGGGCACCGTCGACTTCGCGCGGGTCGAGGCGATCACGTTCGACTGCTACGGGACGCTGATCGACTGGGAGACCGGCCTCCTGACTGCCCTGCGGCCCGTACTGGAACGGCACGGCGTGACCGCCGCAGACGACGAGCTGCTCGAAACCTACGCGCGGCACGAGGCGACCGTCGAGGCAGGCGACTACGTGAGCTATCGCGAGGTGCTGGCCTCCGCACTCCGCGGCGTCTGCCACGCGCATCGGGTCGAGCCGAGCGCGGAGGACACACGCGCCTTCTCCGAGTCGGTGGGCGTTTGGCCTGCCTTCGCCGATTCCGCGCCTGCACTCGCCCGTTTGGCCAAGCGGTTCCGGCTCGGGGTCATCACGAACTGCGACGACGACCTGTTTGCGCTCTCGAACCGGAGGCTGGGCGTGACCTTCGACTGGGTGGTGACCGCGCAGCAGGTCCGGAGCTACAAACCGAAGCCGCGGGGCTTCGAGGTTGCCCTGGAGCGCATGGCCGTGCCGCGCGATCGCGTCCTGCACGTGGCACAGAGCCTCTACCACGACCAGGTTCCGGCGCAGCAGCTCGGGCTCGAGACAGGCTGGATCAACCGCCGAGGCAACAGGCCGGGCTTCGGCGCCACACCTGCCGCGTCGGCGTCGCCGGACCTCACGGCGCCCGACATGGCCACCTTCGCAAGGATGGCCCTGGGAGACGTGGAGCCGCCACGGTGACCGAGCAGGCGCCGCGAGACGTGGAGCCGCCACGGTGACCGAGCAGGCGCCGCGAGACGTGGAGCCGCCACGGTGACCGAGCAGGCGCCGCGAGACGTGGAGCCGCCACGGTGACCGAGCAGGCGCCGCGAGGCGGGGAGCCGGGGTGATGATCGAGCTGGGGCCCTGGCTGGAACGCGGCGGTCACGGAGGTCCAGGCGCAGGCGGACGAGCACGGGGAATACGTCACTCACCCGTCAATTGTCGTGAGCGACCAACAGCTCGTCGCCGCGTTCGACGTGTTCGGGGCGTTCCGCGATCGATCGGTGGGCGGCTTCTACGTGCACGACTCCCGATACACCTACTTCACGTCGCATGAGTTGCACCTCGGCGAGATCAGCCTCGAATGCTCACGCGCCGGCGCTTCGGCCGCGGCGCTGTGGCTCACGCTGCGGTTGCTGCCCCTGACGCGGGACGGCCTTGGCGCCGAGCTGGCCGCCGGACGTCGTGCGGCCATGCGCTGGGCCGCTCTCATCGAGTCGTCGGAGCGGCTCGAGCTCTACCAGCAGCCGGAGATGGACATCGTGACGCTCTACGCTCGAACACCGCCTCGACGCCGGTGATGGCACTGCGGCCGTCGGCAATTGCTCGCATCAGGAGGAGGATGCCCAGGGATTCGGCGGCGGGCGTGGCCGCCACGACCCCGGTCACGATGACGGCAGGCCGGTCGGCATACGATGCGGACGGCATGAGGAACGACCTGACGCTCGACAGACGGCGGGCGGTGCTGGCGCTGGCCACCGTCGCGGTCAGCCTGGGGCTCACCACGCTGCTGGTTGCGGTGCTCCAGGAGCGGGTCGGTGTCCCCAACGCGTCGGCGGTCTACCTGCTCGCGGTCGTCGTGGTCGCCGTGGGCTTCGGAACGATCGCCGCCACCGCGACGGCCATCGGCGGCTTTCTCCTCTACGACCTGCTGTTCACGCAGCCGCTGCACACCTTCGCCGTGGCCGATCCGGACGAGTGGCTGAACCTGATCCTGCTGCTGCTCATCGGCATCGTGGTCGGCCAGCTGGCCGCCGCGCAGCGCAACAGGGCCGAATCAGCCGAGGCCCGCGAACGGGAGGCCCGCGTCCTCTTCCAGGTGAGCCGTGCGCTCGCCACCCGGTCCGAGACGACGGTCGCGCTGGCGGAGATCGTCGATACCCTGCGGCAGCAGACCCAGATGTCACGTGTCCGCGTGGTGCTCGGCAGCGACGCGGCCGCCGAGCGAGTGAGCGCAGATACGAACACGGCGGACTTGTCGGGCCGGCCGAGCAGCTACTCGATCCTGAAACGGATGCCGGCGGAGGAGCCTGCTCATTGGGTCCGGGTGCACGACCGTGCCGCGGCGGGGAGCCGTTCCGCGCCGGAAGGCACGAGCCGAAGCGAGGCGGCCGGGATGGGTGCCACGCCCGACGCCGGTGGCCAGAGCGGCCTCGCCGATGCCGCCTTCCGGGTGAACATCGAGGCGGGCGGACGGACGATCGGTGCTGTATGGGCCCTTCGACCCCGCCTTGCCCGGGCGCCCACGAGGGAGGAGACCCGGATGCTGGCGGCCGCCGCCGATCAGATCGGCCAGGCGGTTGAGCAGGATCGGCTGCGCGGCGAGGCAGCCAGCGCGGAGCTGGCACGGCGCAGCGATGCGCTCAAGACCGCCCTGCTCGAATCGGTGTCCCACGACCTCCGCACGCCGTTGGCCTCGATCCGGGCCACTGCCGGCAGCCTGATGGACCCCGATCTGCGCTGGTCCGAGGATGAGCGGCGACAGAGCGCCGGCACCATCGACCTGGAGGCCGAACGGCTGAATCGCCTGGTCACCAACCTCCTGGATATGAGCCGCATAGAGGCCGGCGGCCTCAGGGCCGACACGGAGCCCTACGCGCTCGACGACCTCGTGCACACCAGCCTGCGCCGGCTCGCGGCCCGATCAGGCCGTCGGGTCATCAACGTGGACGTGCCTCCCGAGCTGCCGCCGGTCAAGGTCGACCCCACCTTCATCGACCAGGTGCTCGCCAACGTGCTCGAGAACGCCATCAAGTACTCGCCCGAGGATGCGGTCATTCGAATCACGGCCAACGCGACACGGGACGTCGGCTTCCTCCAGTTGGTCATCGAAGATGCGGGAGCGGGCGTGCCTCCGGAAGCGCTGCCGCGGCTGTTCGACAAGTTCTACCGAGTTGTTCGACCCGGCGAGGGGGCGCGACGAGGCACCGGAATGGGTCTTGCCGTGGCACGCGGCCTGATCGAAACGATGGGCGGCCAGATCGAGGCTCGTCCGAGCGCCCTGGGCGGCCTGGCCATCGTCCTCGACCTGCCGGAGGCCGCCCCCCGACCGAGCGAGTCCCCGGTGGTCGCACAGACCAGCGGAGCGGCCTGAGAGGATGGCGCACCAGGCGCCGGGCAGCGCGGCCACCATCCTGATCGTCGAAGACGATCCCGAGACGCGGCGTTCCGTTGCCCGCGACCTTGCTGCGCACGGTTACCGCGTCGAGGAGGCAGCAACCGGGAAGGCGGCGCTGCGGGCATGGGAGGCGCGCCGGCCCGACCTCGTGCTGCTCGACCTGGGCCTGCCAGACATCGACGGAACGACGCTGGTCCGCCGGATGCGGCAGGAGGCCGGCACGCCGATCCTCATCCTGTCGGCTCGTGACGGCGAGGAGGACAAGATCCGGGCGCTCGAGCTGGGTGCAGACGACTACGTCACCAAGCCGTTCGGCATGGGCGAGCTGCACGCCCGAATCCGCGCTCTCCAACGACGCGCGGCGGGTCCGGCGGGCAACGAATCGGGCATCGTGCGGATCGGTCCGCTCATGCTCGACGCGGCGCGCCATGAGATCCGGGTCGGAGAGCAGCCCATTTTCCTCACTCCCCGCGAGTTCGAGGTGCTCAAGGTGCTGGTTGCGCACGCGGGCCGGATCGTGACTCGCGGCCGCCTGCTCCGCGCGGTGTGGGGCACGGCGTACAGCGACGAGGCTCACTACGTGCACGTCTACGTCAGCCAGATCCGGCGCAAGCTCGCTGCCGCCGACCCGGAGGGCGCGCTGGAGGGACTGATCGTGGCCGAGCCAGGCGTCGGATATCGCATCGAGCTGCTCGATCCTGCCTGACTCTTGAGCGATTCCTGAGCGCTCCACCGCTCTTTTCCGCCACTCAAGCTTGGGCGCGTGGCGATGCTGGACTCATGGAAGCCGTACAGCCGGATGACGCTGCGCAGGAAGAGCGTCGCTTCGAGAGCGAGTTCGGGATCGTCCACGACGCCATTGCGATGGTGGCAGCCGGTGGTTCGCGCCGCGTGACGGTCGCAGGCCTCACCTTCGGCAGGGAACTCCTGTTCGAGGCCAGCACTCTGGCTCGCGAACACCAGGTCGCGCTCTACCCCCTGGTGCCCCTGGGTGGGCCGGGCTGCGACATCCTCGTCGAGGCCGCACCGGACTAGCGCGGTCGGCGGCCACCCGGCGTGGACCGGTAATACGGCGGGGAGCGGCCGCGCCGCGAGGAGCGGCCACGCGGCGAGGGCGGGCGCGCGGCGTGGTCCACTCACCGATCTGCCGAGCTAACCCGGACTCATTCCGCGGCGAACACCGACGCAACCAGGGTCAGGCTGGCACGCCTTGCGCTGCCTCCACGAGCCGCGGCAGGAAATGGTCCCAGCCCTCGGCGTGTCCCGATCGGGACTGCTCCGGAAGCCCGAGGTGACGAAGGCGGATGAGCGTCGCGGTACCCTCGGGCGCGAGCGTCACCTCGACCGTCGACCCACCCGGCTGCACGGCATCGTC
>JBBSGX010000159.1:0-5616 GCA_038253685.1 Candidatus Limnocylindrales bacterium
CACGACCGAGAACCGCCGCGAGCTCGGGCTGGTGCTGCCGCAGTCCATCGCCAACATTTCCCTGCCCTCGCTGCGGCGCTACCTGAACGCGCTGGGGCTCCTGCGGGTCAGTGCGGAGCGAGCCACGGCCATCGCCTTCAAGGAGCGGTTGCGCATCCGCGCCGCCGGCGTCGAGGCTACCGCCGCGGGCTTCTGGGCCGCCTCGGCCACGGGTGGTCGCCCCCGAGTGCCGAAGGGGAGGGTAGTTCATCTCGGGTTCAAATTGCGTCACGTTTCCGCTATCGTTTCCAGCGAGGAGGGATTCGCCATGCACCCCGCCATGGGGATGCGCGCGTGACTGCCCGGGGAGTCAACGCCGCAGGCCCTGACGTGCACGCCACAGACCCCGATGGCGCCGGGGCGATCGTCCGCTTTCGACGACGACCGCGGCTGCCAGACGAAACCGGCGTGATGGTTGCGCTCATCGTCCTCGTCGTCGTGGTCGGGCTCGTCAAGCCGTCGTTCTTCCAGCCTTCGACGCTCCTCCAGCAGCTGGCAGGCGCCGCCTTCATCGGGATGCTCGCGCTCGGCATGGTGTTCGTGGTTGCGATCGGGGACATCGACCTGTCGGTTGGCTGGATGTTCAACTTCGCCGCCGTCGTCGCAGCCAAAGCAATGGTGCTGGGAATCGACCCGTGGCTCGCGGCACTGGTGGGCGTTGCCTTCGGTGGACTGCTCGGTCTCGTGAACGGTCTGCTCACCGTCGGGCTGCACATCCGCGTCATCATCATCACGCTTGGGACGTTCTCGGCCTACCGCGGCCTCTCGCTCGTGGTAAACGAGTCGCGAGCGGTGAACCCGCCGGACAAGACGAGCCTCTTCTTCCAGGTCTGGAGCACGAAGCTCTTCGGGATCATTCCGAGCGTGGCCCTCGCCTTCGTGGTGCTCGCCGTGGCTCTGCACCTGCTCCTGCATCACACGCGCTTCGGCTATCGCGTCCAGGCAATGGGCAGCAACCCCGAGGCGGCTCGCCTGGCCGGGATCCCGGTCGATCGCACGCGAATCATGGTGCTGGTGCTGATGGGCGCCATCGCCGGCCTCGCGGGCGTCATCTTTCTCGGCTTCCGCCAGGCCATCGACCCCGTGACAGGCGGGGATTACCTGCTGCCGGTCGTCGCGGCCGTGATCATCGGCGGTACCGCCCTGTCCGGCGGGCGCGGCACGGTCATCGGCGCCGTTATCGGAGCTCTGATCATCCAGGTCATCACGACCGGGATCCTGTTCCTCGGCGTCGACGTGAAGTGGAGCACCTTCGTCACCGGCGCCGTGATTATCGTCGCGGTCGCTGTCGATCAGCTCGTCCGGCGCCAGCGTGCGCGCCGGGTCCGCGACGTCGTCGATCTCACCTGATCCATTGCCGCAGAGGGGCACGTGCCCGGGAGGAGAGGAAGAGAAGGAGGGAGCCACGAGCGCGACCGGAAAGACGATAGACCGCGGAACGCGGCCAGTGAGATCCATATGATCGAGGAGGTACCGCATGTCGCATGCAAGACTGCTGGCAGTGCCCTTCGCCGTTGCCCTAGTGGTGACGGCCTGCGGCGGCGCAGCCACCCGGGTTCCCGCAACGCCGGGCCCGGCCACAGCCGTTGCCGCCACGCCAGTCCCCGCCACCCCGGTGCCGGCCACACCCGTCCCCGCCACGCCGGTTCCGGCAACCGCGACCCCCGCCACGCCGGCGCCCCCGGCGGAGAAGATCAAGATCGGGTTCGTTACGCACGTGATCGGGAACCCGTTCATCCAGCAGATCATCGACGGCGCACAGGCCGCCGCCACCGACCTCAACGTCGACCTGCAGGTCACCGGACCCGAGGGCGGCGACGCGGACGCGCAATTGAAGGCTGTTCAGAGTCTCGTCGCGGCCGGGGTCAAGGGCATCGCGACCTCGGTGCCCGGTGAATCCATGAACAGCGCCCTCAACGACATCGTCACGTCGGGGATCCCCGTGGTGCAGTTCAACCTGCTCCAGACGGCCGTCCACGCTCCGTATGTCGGCGAGCGGTCCAAGCAGAGCGGCCGCATCCTGGGAGGCAAGATCGTCGACAAGCTCGGCGGCACGAGTGCCACCGGCACGGTCATCCTCGGCAACTGCTTTCCTGGCTTCCCGGTCCTCGAGAACCGGGCCAATGGAGTCGAGGAGTCGCTCAAGAAGGCCGCCGGTCTGAAGATCCTGGGTCCCTTCGACGTCAAGGTCGCGGCGAACGAGAACTACGCCGCGTGGGAGGCCCTGTTGGGGGCCAATGCCGACGCCAAGGCCCTTGTCGGCCTGTGTGCTCCGGACGTGGCGAGCCTCGGCCAGCTCCAAGCCGCCAACAAGGACAAGCCCTTCATCTCCGGAGGCTACGACCTGACCACGGAGAACCTGGCCGCGATCAAGGCGGGGACCGCATACGTAAGTCTCGGCCAGACACCGTTCATGCAGGGCTACCTGCCCATCAAGATCCTCGTGGATACGATCACCAGCAAGACGACCGTGGATCTGTCCAAGGGCGGCTTCATCGACGCGGGCACCGAGATCGTGACCGCGGACAGCGTGCAGGAGCCATACAGCCTCCCCGCGCTGACCTTCGACCAGCTGCAGATCCTGGCGGGCTCCCCCGCCAAGACGCGCCAGTACTACCAGCCGCTCGTGGACACGGTCATTGCCGACTGGACGTCCAAGCTGGAACCCATCGCGAACGAGTCCAAGTAGGTCCTCCATGGCAGGGTTCGACGCTCGGCCGGCCTTCTCCAGCGGCCCGACGCCCTTCTCTGCCGCGACGCCCGGGACGGCGACCGCGACGATCGCGGTCGCCGTTTCCGGCCTGACGAAGAGCTATGGCGGCGTGGAGGCACTCGTCGGCATGGACCTGACCGTGGCGGCGGGAACGGTGCATGCTGTCGTGGGCGAGAACGGCGCCGGCAAGTCGACGCTCATGAAGATCCTCGCCGGCGCGGTCGGCCCCGATGCCGGCGAGATCGTATTTGACGGTGAGCCTGTTCGATTCGAGTCGCCGGAAGCCGCGCGCCGGCGCGGCATTGGCATCGTCTACCAGGAGCTGAGCCTCTTCCCGGAGCGCTCGGTCCTGGCCAACCTCTTCCCCGATCACCAGCCGACGCGGCTGGGCTTCGTCGATCGCGGACGCATGCTGGCGCTGGCGCGCCCCGTGCTGGCGCGTATCGGGCTGCGAGCCGACCCCGATACGCCGGTCTCCGAGCTGGCCATCGACGAACGACAGCTTGTGGAGATCAGCCGGCTGCTCGTCGAACGGCCTCGTGTCTTGATCCTGGACGAGCCCAACTCCGCCCTCAACGAGCTCGAGACCCAACGGCTGTTCGTGATCCTGAGGGAGCTCGTCGCTACCGGCATGACGATCATCTACGTGTCCCACCGGCTCGAGGAGGTCTTCGCGATCGCCGATCGCATCACGGTGATGCGCAATGGGCGCGCCGTCCTCACGCGCGATCGCGCGGTATTGACCATCCCCGAGGTCGTGCAGGCCATGGTCGGGACGCGCCAGGACGAGCTCTTTCCGCCGCGTGGCGAACGACTCGCGGCGCCGGGCAACCCGCTCGAGGTGCGCGGTCTGACCGTCGGAGAGGAATTGACGGACGTCACATTCACCGCGTCTCCCGGCGAGATCGTCGGGCTGGCAGGGCTCGAGGGCTCCGGTGTTGCGACGCTGCTCGGCGTCCTGTTCGGCACGCGTCGACACGGTGCCGGAGAGGTGCGCTGTCCCGATGGCGGTCGGCTGCCGGCCTCGCCCACCGCTGCGGCACGACGCGGCATCGGCCTGGTCCCGGCCGACCGGCGCAGGCATGGGCTGATGCTCGAGCGCAGTGTCGCCTGGAACGTCGCGCAGGTCGCGGTCGGCGCAGTGGCCTCAGGCAATCCCTGGCTGCGGCAGGGGGACCTGGTGGCCGCGGCGCAACGGCAGATGGCCAACCTGCGCATCCGTGCGGAGTCCCCGGCAACGGCGGTCGATCGCCTCTCCGGCGGCAACCAGCAGAAGGTGGTGATCGGCAAATGGCTCGAGGTCTCGCCGCGGATGATGCTGCTGGACGACCCCACCAGGGGCGTGGACGTGGGATCAAAACGCGAGATCTACGTGCTAATCCGACGGCTCGCGGCCGAGGGTCGGGTGATCCTGTTCCGCTCGACCGAGCTTCCCGAGCTGGTCGGTCTGGCCGATCGCATCCTGGTCTTCTACCGTGGGCGACTCGCGCTCGAACTCGTGGGCGGGGAGGCGACCGACAGGGACGTGCTGCATGCCATCAACACCGGCCGGGCCGCCGAGCCCGCCACCAGGGAGGAGCTCCAGCCATGATCCGACGCGCCTTCACGATGCGGCTCAAGCCGGGCGGCCTTGCCGAGTACCGCTCATGGCACGACAGGATCTGGCCGGAGCTCGTGGCCGAGATCGAGGCGCAGGGCATCGGCCAGATCACCATCTTCGAGAACGATCCGGTGCTCTTCCTGTACTCCGAGATCCGCGACCAGGAGGCCTGGGATCGTCTCTGGCACTCTGCGATCCACGATCGCTGGGGCGAGATCATGGACCCGCTGATGGAGATGCGGCCTGACGGAATCGTCGATTCCAGCGAGGTGCGGGAGGTCTTTCACCTCAGAACGGCCGCCACCGAGGAGACATCTGATGGCTGACCAGCAGGGTCGTGTTGCGGTCGTCACGGGAGGCGGCCGAGGGCTGGGGAGGCAGGCGGCCCTGGGACTTGCGAGTCGCGGTGCGACCGTCGTCGCGGTCGCCCGCACCGAGGCACAGCTGGCGGAGACCGAGCGATTGGCAACGAGCGCCGGCGCCGGTTCGATCACCGGAATGCGCGCCGACGTCAGTGACATCGACGCAGTCGCCGGGCTGGCGCGGAGCGTGGCCGAACGCTTCGGCGCGCCCACCATCCTCGTCAACGCCGCCGGGGTCTTCGGTCCCATCGCCCTGATCAAGGACAGCGACCCGCGGGCATGGGTGGATTGCGTGATGGTCGACGCGATCGCGCCGTACCTGGTCATCCGGGCCCTGCTCGCGGGCATGCTGGATGCCGGATGGGGACGCATCGTCAACATCACATCGGCGGCGTCGCTCCATCCTCCGGGTCCGCTCAACAGCGCGTACGGCACCGCCAAGGTCGCCCTGAACCAGCTGACGCGACACCTCGCGGCCGAGATCGCCGGCAGCGGCGTCACGGTGAACGTGATCCATCCCGGCGATGTGAAGACCGACATGTGGGCCGACATCCGCGATCGGGTGGAGCAGATGGGATCCGAAGCCGACGCCTACCGTCAGTGGGCGAATTGGGTCGACGAGACTGGCGGCGACCCGCCCCAGAAGGCGGTGGATCTGATCCTGCGCCTCACCAGCGACGCCGGCGGTGACACAAACGGGCAGTTCTGCTGGGTCAAGGATCCGCTCCAGGCTCCCATCCCCAGCTGGGACATGCCCACCGCGACCCAACCGTGGCTCGACCATGATTGACTCAACTTCCGGGCGGTCGTCGGACTCGATCGAAGGACGTTGATGGACCCGACCGCGACACGAACCCTCGGGCGAACAGGCGTGGAGGTCACACAGCTCGGCTTCGGCGGAG
>JBBSGX010000160.1:0-5611 GCA_038253685.1 Candidatus Limnocylindrales bacterium
CCAGCGAAGGCTGCGGTCGCGGGTAAGGAACGCGGGCATGTGCCCAAGGGTTGCGCTCGTGCGAGCTCCCCACAAGCGGTACAACCGGGCTATCCGATGCGGTCTTGTGCGGTCTGGTCCCGTAGATGTTGCCGCAGCCAGGACCGCGCGCGTCGCGAGCAGCGGCCGCCGGGGCGAGCGCGGGCGCAGACACGGAAGGGCCCCGACTGCACGATGCGGTCGGGGCGTCCCGAGGTTGGGGGTGGAGGCCCGGGTTCAGCCGTTGGTGGACGGACTGCTCGAGGGCGTGCCCTGGTCGTCGGCGTCGGGCTCGTGGCGTCCGCCTCCGACGTTCAAGGCTCCGTTTGCCTGGTCGGTGGATCGCTGCAGGACGGCTGCCTTCTGAGCGTCGGCCTCGGCCTGCGTCAACGTGCCCGCAGTCACCTGGGCAGCGAGTGCCTGCTCGCCGTCCTTGACCAGCGCATCGATGACGACCTGGACATCGACGTTGTTGGCCTTGGCAACGTCGGCGGGGGTCTGCCCGCTGTTGAGCGCGGTGATCAGCTTGGCCTCGTTGATTCCGATCACCATCGCGACGACGGAGGTATCGGTGACCGTTTCGTGCGGGCCACCAGCGTCGACGTCGACGGTTGGGGCCGACGCTGCCGGCGCCGACGCTGCCGGCGCACTGGTTGCGGCAGCGGCAGCCGACGTGCTCGACCTGACCACCGAGTCCGCAGCCTTCACGGCCTGCGTCATGTTCATCGTCCCAACGCCGGCGGCGGCAATCAGCCCGACCGTGGCAATCGCCGAGGTCGCCTTCAATCGCCGCGATCGGCCACCTGGCCCTGTCGGCGTCGCCGGGTTCTCTGGTCCATTCGCGTTTTCCTGGTTGATCTGGAACTCCTGTGCTGCGGCGGATGCCGCCTTTGGCTGAGCAAGCGCTCGATGAACACGAGGTTGTTCCAGGCTGTCTGTCGATCTCGTTACGGGAAAGGGAGGCGTCACCGCCGGCACGGGGTAGCCTGAGCGCAACACGCGTCGCCGGTCGCGCGGAATGCGGAACCTGTGACACGAGAGTTGGCGCGAGCAGGGGACAGGCTCCGCTCGTGACCGCGCAGGTTCCCGCAGAAGGAGGAGGTTGCCGATGAGGCAGCGCGCACCGTCGGACCGATGCACGTGGCGTGGATGTCACCAGCAGCACAACGGTCGACCCCACCAGGTGCCAGCCACGGCCTGGAGCGTCCTCAAGGAGATCCCGGTCCAGCGACGCCCGGGGCCGCTCGAGGTCGCCTTCTGCGATCGGCACCTCGCGCGCATCGCCCAGATCGCCAGGATCCCGGTGAATGCCCGCGCGTTCGCGATCTACCACGACGGCCCGCTCGATGGGCAGGTGGACTTCCTGCCGGTGCTGAATCCAGGACAGCATCCGGACGCCGTCGCGATCGGCGGTGGCGTCTACGAGGCCACCGGATCTCGTGAGGGCGAGACCTTCATGCACTGGAGGGGCGGCCCGGGTCCGGACGAGGCGACCATCGAGCGGGACCGGGAACGCATTCACCTTGGTATGCGGCCCACCTTCCGCGCGGAAACAGAGCCTGACGGGCGGTCCCTGTTCGTACGTGTCCCAGAGCTTGGCCTGACCACGCAGGCCAAGTCGAAGGACGTTGTCGGGGAAGTGGTGCGCGACCTGATCTCGCTCTGGCTGGAGGTCTCGCCCGATGCCTTCGACGTCCAGGTGGTCGAGATCCCGGGATAGCCGGACGAGCTTGCACGCGGTCTGCCACGGCGATGAGCCTGGCAGGCGTTCACTCGCACCGGGATGGCTCGCGCCGGATGGCTCTCCGAACCCCGGCACCGGTTCAGCAAACGAGATTTACAGCTGCCGGCAGAACTTCAGCGCGGGTATTGCCACCCACCTCCGTCGGCAAGAGCGGTGGCCACGGAGATAAGGGTCAGGGCGACGGCACCCAATCAGGCCGCGATCGAGGCGCGAGAGGGCTTCAGAACAGGCATCAGACGCTTTCCTTTCATAAGTCGTCCGGTGCCAGGGTTCAGATGCCCGATGGTAGAGTGCTACAGAACCCGGTGTCTAGGCATGCTGAATGTGACTCACCGCACCTCGGCGCAGTGTTGATGGGCGCCACGGCCTGCCGCCACGGGTGCCCGTATGTCATCGGGTGCACACCACGCATCACGCCGGTCGCGTCGGGCTAGACTTCGCCCCATGCGAACACAACCAGCCAGACGCCAACGGACCCGAGAACCACAGGCACCCTCGACGGACTTCGCGACCCGTCTGAAATCGGCGCGGCTGCGAGCCGGGCTGACGCAAAGCCAGCTCGCGGGCGAGCGCTACTCAAAGACCTACATCTCGGCCCTCGAGCATGGCGCCACGCGTGCTTCCATGGCCGCGCTTGAGTACCTCGGCGAGCGGCTCGCCCTCGCCCCTGCGGCGCTCCTCGGCGGAGACCCGGGGGGCTGGACACGTCTCGCCGCCGACGTGCACCTTGCGGCGGGTGAGTGGCAGCTCGCGGTCGATGGCTATCGGGACCTGTTGCCCGCCACGTCTGATCGCGGTCTGCGCGCAGAGCTCCTGCTCGGCCTGAGCGAGGCGCTGTGCCGGCTCGACGCGGGCTCCGAAGCTGTCATCGCCGCCGGCGAAGCTGTCGAGCTGTTTCGCCGGCAGGGCCGGCGCTCGGAAGCCGCACTCGCGATGTACTGGCTGTCGTCCGGCCACTACCTGAGCGACTCGCTTCGTGAGGCGCGCAGCCTCCTGGACCAGGTGCGGGCGGAGATCCAGGCTGGCGTCGAGGTCGAGCCCGACCTTCCTGCCCGCTGCCTCATCGCGTTGGCCGCGGTCGAATACCGCGAGGGGCAAGGTGAGCGAGCCCTTGCGCTGCTCCAGCAGGCGCGCGGCCTCACCAGTGGTCTCGACGACCGGCGCCGAGCCACGTATCTGTTCGCTCTTGCCGCGAGCTTCCGCGAGCTCGGCGACTTCGAGGCCGCCCTCAACCTCGGGCGCCAGAGCATCGGGCTGTATCGAGCGGCACGGGCAGAGCACGAAGCCGCCTCGATGAGCAATGAGCTCGCGCTCATGTATCTGAAGATCGGCAATCTCGCGGAGGCGTCCCGGTTTGCCGCGGAGGCCCACGCGGCGTTCGAGACGCTGCACGATGACCGGATGCTGGCGCACGTCATCGAGACAGAGGCGCAGATCTCACTGGCCGCCGGCGACATCGAGGCGGCAGAAGCCCGGGCCAGCGAGGCGATCGAGCGCGCAGAGCGACTCGGTAATCAGAAGGCCCTCATCAGTGCCCATCTCACCCGCGCACGCGCCCGCGCCGTGGGGACTGACGGCGCACAGGCCAAGGCGGACTTCGAACGTGCTCTCGAAGTCGCCGAGTCGATGCATGCCCCCGGTCGACGGCGCGAAATCCTCTCCGCCTGGGCTGCGATGGAGGCCTCACTCGGTCACCACGAGAGCGCGTACCTGTTGGCGAATCAGGCCCTCCAGCAGCCCTAGATCCTGTCTTCCAGGTCCCTCCCGATCCAGGACCGGGACTTGACGCGCGGGTCCTTTCAGTGCATACAGAGAGTCCACCGTGGCAGGACTCGGGCGCGCGGTGCCGAGCCGTCACCCCAACGCGGAGGTCTCTGGGCGATGCACGACAGTGGACTGCTCGAGGAGCGGGCGACCGAGTTCCAGAGACTGGTGCTCGATCTCGATGACTTCGAGGAGCTGTTCCGGATCTGGCGGCAACCCGGATGGACGACTCCGGCGGAGTTGTACTTCGCGTCGGGCCTGCTGGACGTGATGGTGGCCCAGATCAAAATCGTCGCCGACATGAAGGCGACGCTGCTGAACGGCAGCGAAGCCGTGGTCGCAGGCCGATAGAAGAAGGGCTGGTCGCGAAAGGCGGAGGCCGCGTGGACGCTCGCGGCAATCGCGGCGAACATCCGGGTTGCCGCTTCTCCATCTTCGTGCACTACCTGACGCTGCCCGGCGGTCACCAGCAGATCTGTGGCGCATCCGCGCGGCTCCGGGTCGTCGACGGGCGCGAAGTCGACCTCTGCGAGGTGCATTTCGCCGAGGCGAAGCGGGCACTCGCGGCCGGCTCAACGGGCGCTCTCAGCTTCGCTGACGGACCCGACGGTCGCCGCGTCGTGGTCGTGCAATGGCGTCCGACGGCCAGATGAGCTCCTAGGGGAGGCCGGCGACAATCGCCCAGGAGACGATCGCGCTGCAGACGGTGCTCCAGCGACCGAAGCCCTTGTAGATGTCGGCGGCAATCTTCTCCTGCTCGCGGATCGTCAGCGTGCCTGACGCGATCTGCGGGTCGGACACGTTGCGCACCACGGCATAGGCCGGAGCCTTCGCACCGCGCCCTTTGCACACCATGCCGAGGACCGCGTCGCCCATCTCGGACAGATCGCCCTTGCCCTGCAACCCGTACGTGTTCGCGCTGGTGTCGAAGCCGAAGTAGTCCGTGGTGAGGACGCCGGTCTCGGGCGAGGCGGCGTTGATGATCGCCGGCGGCCGAGTGTTGTCCGCGGGAAGGAAAGCGGCGTTCGGCTTGAAGAGTCCGGCCGCAGTGTCGAAGCGGCCGGAGGGAGCGACGGCCTTGGACATGTAGGTGTCACCGTCGAATCGCCTGAAGGTCTTCCGGCACGAGAACGTGACGAATGGGCTGACAATGACGTCGCCCACCTCGACCGCCGTCCCGATCCCACCGCCGGTGCCGGTGGTGATGACCCAGGTCGGCCGGCTGTCGTCGATGATCTGCCCCCACAGATCGGCGTTCGGCAGCAGCGGGCCGTCCTGGGACATGTGAGAGCCGGACTTGAAGAGTGTGACCCGCTTGGCGCCGATCTTCGTCGTCCAGTACGACCCGAGGTTCCCCGCCTGGAGCGCCGGGGCTCCGGCGCGCATCCGGGCCGCAATCGCGGCGAAGTTGTGCGTGTACGGCACCCAGCCATCGCGGCTGTCGATCCCCGGCGTGAGGACACGGCTGAGCGCATGAGCCTCGTCCACGGTCCACGTGACGATCAGGGCGTCACATGCCGGCAACTTCGATCCGGTGGGGCGCGGGCCGGGGACAGGGGCCAGCCCGGCGGGCCAGGGGATTTCCCGGAACTTCGACAACCCGTTCGCGAGCGGGGCGGCAGCGAAGAATGCGGCTCCTGACGCACCCTCCGAGTCGAAGTCGATCAGGTCGCGCATCCGGGCCCGCTCCTCTGCCGCCGTGGGGAGCGTCGAGTCGGCCGCGGTCATTCCCGCGGGAGGCCCGGCCGGAGCCATGCCAAGGTTTCGCGAGAGCCATCCTCGGTCGACGGGTGCTGCCATGGTCACAGGATTTCCCCCTTGTGCAGGTTCACGGCTGCCACTTACGGAGGCGCAGCTCCAGGACATCGCTCAGACCGGCAAATCTCATTTCGCTGATGTTCCCATTTGCGGTCCGCAGACAGAGGTACGTGCCCGGCTGAAGATTATCGAGCAGGATACGGTCGCCCCCCAGCGTGGCCTTCGCGCAGCCCTCGGCCCCGGGCGAGTCCTGTCCCTGGGTCGCGACGACGGCGTCCTGTTGCGGCACGAGGTAACGCTCGGAATCACTCACCTGCTGGAACCAGA
>JBBSGX010000161.1:0-5604 GCA_038253685.1 Candidatus Limnocylindrales bacterium
TATTGGAATCGGTGCCGACCAACGTGATCTCGAGCTGGTCACCCTTCACGACGACCTTCTGGACCTGGCCCTCTGCGACCAGAGTGAGGAAGGCTGGGTTCACGGTGTCCCCACCTGCGGCGGCACCGGCGTGGCTGTAGTCAATCCGCGGGATCTGGTTACTGGGGAAAACGAACATGTACAGCAGCGCAACGGTGCCGACGACCAGCACGAGCGTCACGATGCCGTTGCGCAGGAAACGACTGTTCAAGGGGGATTGGCCTCCGAAATGACCCACGGGGCCGCGCCGGGTGGGGGACAGGATTATAGGACTGCCCGGTCCCTACCCTTGAATACGGGCCAGAAGTCCCTGCGGATGGGCGGCTCCGGGCTGGAGCGTCAGGTGGGTGGGTTGGTAGCGGAGGGCGGATTTGAACCACCGACCAAGGGCTTATGAGTCCCCTGCTCTACCACTGAGCTACTCCGCCGTGGCAAGCAAGCTTACCGAGCGTGGCCGACGGCAGCAACTGCGGCCTGTACAGCGCATAACTGTCGAACAGCGCGTAACTTCAAGGCCAGGGCGACGGCCCGGCATGGTACCAGTCGACCTGCCAGATGGCCAGATCAGCCGCTTGACCACTTTGACCAAGTTGTCCTAATCTTCGCACATGGCTACCTCCGCTGTCCCGACGATCGACTTCTCGCCCGCGAAGAGCCAGCTCTCCGACGTCATGACCCAGGTGTTCCACGGTCATCAGCCGCGGATCGTGTCACGCCACCACGGCAAGGAGCAGATGCTGCTCGTTCGGCCGGACGATCTGGTGGCAATGCTCGGCGAGTATCGCCTCGACGTTCAGGCGGTCTATGACACAGATGAAGTGACCCTTCGCGTTCCGGAAATGGGCGTCCTCGGCTTCGGTGAAACCCTGGACGAGGCGATCGACAATCTCCTCGACGAGTTGCACGCCTATGCAACGCGCTTCTTCCGCGAGCCGGCCCGGTTCATGGGGACCAGCCGTCGCGCTCACGCCGCGGCGCTCCTCCGGTTCGCGCTCGCGGATGAGGGCGAGCAGCGGCAAATGCTCGGCGTCGAGGAACCCGAGCCGGAGGCTGTACCCGTCGGCGTCAAGTGAAGACGCCGACCTGGGAAGAGTTCCGGGAGTTCCTCAAGCACGACAACTGGGAGGAGGATCGGGCGACCGGCCACGACTTCTTCGAGAAGGCCCTGCCGGACGGCGAGATCCTACGGACCCACGCATCTCGGTCGGGCTCGAAGACGATGAGCGCAGGACGCTTCAAGGCGATACTGTCGGACCAGCTCCAGCTGAGCCAGGCGGAGTTCTGGGAGGTCCCGCGGACCAAGGCACCGGCTCCGCGGCCCAGTCCGGCACCCGAGCCTGCTCCGACGTCACTGCCGCTGTGGCTCGCCCGAGCCCTCGAACGCGAGGTCGGCCTGACACGCGAGCAGATCGCCAAGCTTGCTGATGACGAAGCCCGTCGGCTGCTCGTCGAAGCGAGATCCAAGCCGAGGGGGTGAGCGTGGCCGGCGGCCGACTTGTGCGTTGGAGCCGTAGGCTTTCGTTGTGAACTTCGTCGTCGGGCACAACCCGGATCCGGACTCGCGCCTTCCGTACTTGATCTTGCTTCCGATCGATGGTGGTCTGATCCTCAAGGTCCGGGATATCTGGCCTCGAACCAGTCGAGTGTTCTGCGCCAGGGTGGAGGACGGCTGGCCGGATGAGGCCGAGATCCTCGAGGAGGTCCCTGTCACCCTCTGCCGGCGTCGAGGTGTGGCCCATCGATCTCGTCCTCGACCGGCCGCGAGAGAACCGCTCGCAGTTCGTTTTCACGACCCTGCCCTCGGGACGGGAAGGCATCTTCTGGCAGACCCGCAAGGTCGTCATGACGGCGCGACCTGGCGCACGAATCCCTGGCCGCCGCGCGAGCGGCATCACCGAGCTCGTCATCGTCGTCGACACCCGCGAGCACTATCCCTATCGGTTCTCGAGCCAGCAGGCGACCACGGTCCGAGCCGCGCCCGCAGCCGGCGACTACGCGGTCCAATCCGGACACGCGACGCCGGTCGCGGTGGTCGAGCGAAGTCACTGGCCGACCTCGGCAGCGCCCTCAACAACGGCACCTTCGTTTTCGAGCTCGCCAAACTCGCCGAGGTGCCACGCGCGGCCGTCGTCGTCGAGGACCGCTACGGCAACCTGTTGAAGCACGCGTATACCCCGGCTGGCATTCTGCCGGACATGCTGGCTCGCGTCCAGGTCCGCTATCCGGAGATTCCGATCGTCTTCCTCGAGACGCGGGCGCTGGCCGAGGAGTGGACGTTCCGCTATCTCGGCGCGGCGTTGGCTGAGCACGAGTCCGAGCGCGCCAGTGGACCACAGCTTCGGGCGGCCGAGCCGCCGCTGGCGTACGAGGCCGTTCTCCCGTCGCCACCAAAGAAGCCTCGGAAGCACGGTCCCTGAGCCGGTTGGGGCCCTCGTTGCCAGTGCTCCGACTCGCCCGTCGCGCGTGCTGGGACGCTCGCCAGGTTCTCAGGAACGCCGAGTCAGGCTATGCGCTCTATCGGAGTTATGTGCTCTTGGCCGCGCCGGCAATCGAGCCCATAAGTGCGCGATTTCTCGATCAGATCCCGAGTATCTCGGTGATCAACGAGCGAGACCAGCCATGGGGCCGCCCATCTGCCCTGAGAACACGCCCGCTAGCTTGGCTCCCTGCTGCTCCGATGCGTTGGTACCCATGAACAGCCCGACCTTCCAGTTGCCTTCGACCATCATGGCGGGCGTATCACCGAAGATGCCGATCGTCAGCCCGCTGACGTCTACGTCGTCGACCTTGCCCGAGTCCACGTGGAAGGCCATCAGGAACCGGCAGCGCTCGTGGTCCGCGGGGCCGAGAAGTCGGCCACGGTGCAGGGACAGCCGACCTCACCGCGAGCGCCAGCGCCTCCCGATCGGCGCCCTGGCACATGGGATATATGCGGGA
Organism: Candidatus Limnocylindrales bacterium; assembly: GCA_038253685.1. Classification (GTDB taxonomy): domain Bacteria; phylum Chloroflexota; class Limnocylindria; order Limnocylindrales; family CSP1-4; genus JAFMJV01. The sequence continues at coordinate 2,977 of JBBSGX010000161.1, forward strand.
TATACTCCGTCGATGGCCAAGGTCCTGATCTCCCTGCCCGACGACCTGCTCGAGCGCATTGACCGCGAGGCCGGGGCGCGCGGCAGCAACCGCAGCCGCTTCCTCCAAGAGGCGGCTCGTCGCCAGTTGGGATGGCCCGCGCCCGATGCTCTGGACGCTGCGCTCAAGCGAGGCCGCGATGCGCTTGCCGGTGTCGGCGCTTTCGAGTCGGCCGAGGTGATCCGCGAGCAGCGCCAGGCGCGCGATGCGAACGATCGACGTCGTTAGCGACGCCAGCGTGGCGCTCAAGTGGTTCCATGCCGAGGGCGAGGAGGAGGTCGACGCCGCGCGGGCGCTGCTCGAGCAGTATGGTCGACGAGCCATCGCGCTCCACGTGCTCGACCTCACCCCCTACGAGGTGGGCAACGCCCTGCTCCGTGGACGGGCGAAGGTCGCCGCAGACCAGGTGGCGGTCGTGCTGGAGGCTCTGGCCGCCATATGCCCCCAGGTTTCTCCGACGACCGGCGACCTGCGCGAGGCAGCCAGCCTTGCCGAGCGTCATGGGCTGACGTTCTACGACGCCGCCTACGCGGCCGTGGCGCGGACTCGAGGAGCCGAGCTCGCCACCCTCGACAAAGCGCTGCTGCGAAGCGGACTGGGGCGCTCCCCGAGCGCGATCCTGGCCGATCTCACGCCATCGGCTTGAAGCGGCGGCACTCCGCCACGGTCACCGATTCTAGCGTAGGTGGGGAGCTGGCCACGATGTAAGCTCACGGCGGAGTGAGCACGAACGCGATTGCGCGAACGAGCCCGACGGTGAGCGATGGATCGCCGACCGTCGTGCGCTGGATTTCGGCCGCCGGCGCCGAGGAGTGCTCCTGGTCGGACATCGGGTCGCTGATGGGCAGACCTCATGGCTTCGTCTGGATTGACATCCCGAGCTGCGACGAGGAAACGTCACAGCGCCTCGTCGACCTCTTCGGCTTCCATGACCTTGCGATCCGCGATGTTCTTGATCGCATTTACATTCCGAAGGTCCACGCCTACCCCGACCATCTGTTCGTGATCGTCCATGCCCCGGAAGCTGCCGAGGCCGGACACGTCCACCTCGTGGAGCTCGACCAGTTCATCGGGTCCAACTACCTCGTCACGACTCACGGCCCGCTCGGTGAGGGCGTCCGGCTCGAAATCGCAATGCGGGAGACGACCCACGTCCTCGGCAGGATCGCGAACGGGCGATCGCGGCCGGCGACGCCGTTCGAGCTGTCATACGCCATCGTCGCTGCGATCGCGCACCGCCAGGGGATCTACCTCGCCGAGCTCGCGTCGAACGCGGCGACCCTGGAACGCAGGGTTCGCGTGGGAGAAGAGAACAACTCGCTCGCCCTGCTCGAAACGATGTTCCTGGTTCGCCATGAGCTTCTGGTTCTCCGAACGATGGCCGGCCAGAGCAGGGAGGTATACGAGCGGATGTCTGCCTTGACTCGGATGATCCCGACCGAGGCCCCGCCGCTGATCGCTGACCTTGAGAACCGTTTCGAGCGAGTCAGCCACCTCGCCGACGGTGAACGGGAGTTCATGCAGGGCGTTATCGACTTCTATCAAGCACGCACAACGACCAAGATGAACATCGCGATGGAACGGCTCGCCCTCATCGCGGCCGTTCTCCTCCCGGTGACCGCGATCGCCTCCATCTACGGGATGAACCTCATCGTCGGCCAGCAGACGGACCCTGTGCAGCTCGCGATCGTCCTCGCGTTCATGGGCTTGGTCACGGCCGGGATGCTCGGCTGGACAAAGCATATGGGCTGGTGGTGAGGAGATCGCAGCGAGGCGCCTCGCTCAGTGCAGGTGGCCGGCCAGGGCGTTCAGCAGGTCGTGAGCGTTGTCGTCGTTGCTGAGCTCCCAGAACATCGCCGCGGAGCCGCTCTGTCTTGATCAGGTGCGTGCGCTCGATCATCGACTTCGGATCGTCGTAGCTGATGAACGAGCCAACCGTCTCGCCGAGTCGTTCGGCGCTCGCCGGCTGAGGCGGAACGCAGGTAGTCCGCCCACGGGTCGAGGATGCCGCAGCGCCCGTTCGGCTTGGGCCTGGCAAAGGCGTAGTTGATGTGGGTCAGCTTGCTGGCCGGGATGTCCTTCGGAAAGTAGCCGCGCCCGTAGATCGCCCAGTCGGGAAGGTCGCCTAGCGGCGCGCTCCGCTCATGAGTCCCGCGACCAGCTGGTCTGCGCGGACTTCGCCGAGCGTCCTCAGTCCCCCGTCGGCCACAACCGGCTGGATGGCCCGCAGGTCGGAGGCACCGGTCATGACCATGTTGCCGGGCGTGCGAGCGCCGCGACTTGCACGCTTGCGATGACGGTCGAGCCCGACGGCCCGGTACGTGGGCCTCGGCCCGTGATCCGCGCCCGGCGAGAGAAGCACGATCAGTAGCAGCCCAGCTCCGATCAGCGCAGCGATCTGAAACTCCATGACGACACCCCTTTCCTGCCACAGAGAACGCCTGAACCCAGGGCTGCGCAATAGCGCTTCCGGGTCAGGCGACGGCAGGACCGGTCACGGTGCGGCCAGGGTGATCGACGAGGACGCGGCGTTCAGGGTCGAGTGGATGAGCGGACCGGCGATCAGGACGAGGAGCATCGCGACGCCCA
>JBBSGX010000162.1:0-5526 GCA_038253685.1 Candidatus Limnocylindrales bacterium
TGCCCTCGTCTTCGAGCGCGAGTTCGACGGGGTCGTCCACGACTTCGGCACGACCGGCAACCTGCGCTCCAGCGACCTCGTGATGTACGACCGCCAGACCGAGAGCTGGTGGCAGCAGGCGACCGGCGAGGCCATCGTCGGCGAGCTGACCGGTACGCGGCTCAGGTTCCTGCCGGCCCAGATCGTCTCGCTCGGCGACTTCGCGGCGGCACATCCCGATGGCGACCTTCTCAGCCGGGACACGGGCTTCAGCCGCGACTACGGGCGCAACCCGTACGTCGGCTACGACAGGGTCGACCAGAACCCATTCCTGTTCGATGGCGTGCTCGATGGCCGCCTGCCGCCAAAGGAGCGGGTCGTCAGCGTGGGCGAAGGCGACAACGCGGTGGCTTTCCCGTACTCCGAGCTTCGGAAGGTCGGCGTCGCGTCGGCGACGATTGGCGGCGACGCGATCGTGGTGTTCGGGACGCCGGGCACCACATCGGCGCTCGACGGCCCGAACATCGACGGCAGCAAGGACATCGGCGCGACCGGGGTGTTCAAGGCGACCGTTGATGGCCGCCGCCTCACCTTCGCGCGCGAGGGCGGCGTTGCAGCACCGATCCGAGATCGCGAGACTGGATCGACGTGGTCGGTCGCCGGCATCGCGACCGACGGCGAGCTCGCGGGCACACGGCTCGAACCGGTCATTCATGGCGACCACTTCTGGTTTGCCTGGGCCGCCTTCTTGCCCAGAACGACGATCTGGACGGCCGGCTGACCGCTACCAGGCAACCAAGGCGGCAGCCGCGTCCGCAGCCGGCCGGCCAGCGGCGTGAAGAGGAAGAAGAGACCGACGATCGTCGTATTTAGACCGGGCCCGCCTACCACGCTGGACAAGGCGCTGTCGGGCTTCACCAGGGCGAACGCGACGAGGCCGAGGCCGGCCGCCGTCAGCGCCGCACTGCCGCGCCCGCTAGCCGACGTAGGCTCGTTCCTCGTAGCACCACACGAAGCCCCCCGCGGCCGGCATCTGGTAGATCACCGGGTGGCCCTCGGCGAGCGCGTGGGCCCGCGCGTGGCCCTGCTGCGATTCGCAGCAGCCGACGTGGCCGCAGGTAGCGCAGAGCCGGCGATTGAACCCGCTGCCGCATTCCTGGCAGCGATCGGCCTGCGGCTCCGGGGGCGCCTCCGGAACGTGTTCGCATGACTTCGAGGAACCGGCAAGGCGGCGGAGGATGTCCATAGCGGCACCCTACCCGTGCTAGGGTCAGTCGACTGTGTGATGGCCCACGTCGGGAACCGGTGGCGTTCGAAGGAGCCAAGCCCCGATTCCCATTCCTCCTGCGAGGGCCAGCGCGGTGAGCGCGGGCTCATCGAGCGGACGTCCCTGCGCAGCGAGGACGAGGGTGGTCGCGAGCGCGACCGACACGCCCAGCGCGAGGAGTGCGGCCCGCCGAGCTCGGCTCGGAGGTTGGTCGTCTGCCGACCGCACGATCCATGTCGCGACCAACGTCGGCGCGGCTGGCATGAAATGGAAGATCAGCCCGGTGGCGGGTGCCAGGACATACCAGGCGAGTACCGCGGCGACGGCCCCGGCGAGGGCAAGCGAGACTCTGTGGTCTCGCATCCAGGTCGTCACGGGTTTCGTCGCCTCCCGCCGACGGCCACGCGCACAGCCAGGCCGATGACGATCGTGAGGGCGAGCGTCGCAACGACGCCATTGCCGCGGATCAGCGCCCCGACGCCGGCCTCAAGCGAGATCGCCAGCTCGGCCGCGCCGAGGTCCGCGTACAGGCCGCTCAGCGCGCTCGATCCCTGGTAGACGATGAAGGCGATCCCGAGCCCGACGAAGACGAGGCTCGACGCGACGACCGAAGAATGCCGCACCCAAGGCCCCAGTCGGATCTCGCGTCCCCGAAGCCGCTGCCGGCCGCGCGTCCCGAGGCGGTCCCAGAGCAGAGCGAGCAGGAAGAGCGGCGCCGTGATCCCGGCCGCGTAAACCGCGAGCAGGGCACCGCCGGCCAGCGGGCCCCCGGAGCTTCCCGCCAGCGTCAGGACGCCGCCAAGGATCGGCCCGGCGCAGAAACCGGCGATGCCGTAGACGGCGCCGAGCGCGAACGTCGCGGCCGCTGACTCCCCGCCCATACGGGCAAGGAGTCCGGCACTGCCGGGGATCTCGAATCCACCGGCGCCGAACTGGTACAACCCGATTGCGATGAGCAGGACACCGGCGACGAGCGCGAGCTCGGTCCGACGCTCGAGCACCAGCGCGCCGAGAGCACCGAGGCCCAGGCCAACGGGGACCAGGACCGCAACGAGGCCGACGTAGAAGACGGCGGTCCGAGCCACCAGCCGGTTGGTCGATCCGAAGGCGTAGGCGAAGAATGCCGGCAGGAGAAGCGCGGAGCAGGGGCTGAGGAGCGCGAGAACCCCACCGGCGAACGCGACAGCCGCTTCGATGCCGAGATCCATCGGTCTACGTCTAGCGGCCGGCGAGCTCCGCCTCGATCGCGGCGGCGAAGACCTCGAAGGGCTGCGCTCCGACGTCCCGGCGGGATCCGATGACGAAGGTCGGCGTCCCCGTGAACCCGAGGGATCGGACCTGCCCGACGTCGGCCTGAACGGCGCCGGCATAGGTACCGTCGTCGACGCAGGCATCGAACGCCTGCGTGTCGAGGCCCAGCTCCCGGCCGAATTCCTTGAGGCGGGTTTTCGAGAAGGCGCCGCTGTTCTCGCCGGCCTGCCTGGCGTACAGCAGGTCGTGGTACTTCCAGAACTGACCCTGCACCTGGGCGCACCTCGCGGCATTGGCCGCTTCGCGCGATTCAGGGCCGATCCAGGCGAAGTCGTGCCAGTTCGAGGCGTGTCGTTCCGGTCGTGATGTACGCGTCGCGGATCCGCGGCTCGATCGTCCGGAAGAAGGCGCCACAGGACGGGCACTGGAAGTCGCCGTATTCTCGGATGACGACTGGCGCTCCAGCGACGCCCAACACGGGCGACGCAAGGCGCGGGCCAGCAGGTTGCGAGGACGACACGGCGCCGGACACCAGGATGGCGATCGCCCCCAGAGCGGCGGCAGCAAAGACGCCAGGCAGGAGCCAGGGTCGCAGTTCGGCCAGGCGCCCGCGCCGGCGGGGCTCGCGAGACGGGCGAGATCGAGGCGATCCACTCGCAGAACTGCCCCGTCGGGACGACCGGCGTCGGCTCACGCGCAGGACCGCACGGCCTTAGTCTGGGAGGGCATGCTCGCAGCCTCGCGCCCCCCAGTCGAAGGCGATGTGTCCCATGTCACGGCGAGCCGGTCGATGTGAAGGTCCGATGGTTTCAACAATGAAGGACGCTTGGCTCGATGCGGTCCTTGCGCGGTACTTCGGCCTCAGCTATCGGATTCTCGCGACGCCAGCCGGTCGAGAATTCCTGAAATCGGCACGCGCCGCGGGCGCTCCGGCGGTTCACGGCTACGCGACGGCGCAGGACCTGACGGCACTGGTCGGGGCCCTGCAACCGTCACCTCGTGATGTCGTCGTGGACCTTGGCTGCGGCGTCGGCGAGGTGGCGATCGCCGTTCATCGCCGGACGGGCTCTCACGTCGTGGGGATCGACGCGTCACCGCGCGCCATCGCCGAAGCGCGCCGGCGCGCCGCGGCGGAGGGCGTCTCCGCGGCGGTTCGCTTCGATGTGGGAGCGCTCGGCTCTGCGGAGATCGGGGGATCGGCGGCGTACGCACTCGACTCGTTGATGTTCGTCCGACGAGCGCCTGACGTGCTGGCATGGGTGGTGCGCTCTCTGGAGCCGCCCGGACGCGTCTTCGCCACCTTTATCGACCATCGCGGCCTTGATGGCGACTCATTCAGTCGATGGGTCGCGGGCTCTGGCGTGCGGCTCGAGCGACTCGACGATGTCACAGGCGAGTTCGCCGCACGGAGCCGCGAGCGGGCTGCGACAGCAAGACGAGTGCTCCGTGCGCGGCCGGCGCGGGCCGGCCGGTTGGGGCTGCTGCTCGTTCTCGCCGAGGAGACGGCCGTTTCCTGGCTCATCAATCGCGGCCGCCTGCGACGGTGGCGGTTCACCGCAGTCCGGGCGACGTCTGTGCCCGGCTACGATCCACAAGGCTCGCGCCACGGGTGAGCGCCGTTACAGCCATCCCGGCGGAGGGCCGTACAGTGGTAGGAGATCGCGTGCTGCAGTTCAGCCAAAGCGCACAGGTGAGGTCCCCGCCCGGTGAGTGTCTCGATCGGCCCCGTTTCCACCCGGATCGCCGCGCCGCCGCCCCTCGTCTACCAGATGCTCTCGGCGATCGGACAGGGCCATGGTCGGAACGGCGAGCGGGCCGAGGTGCTGCGGCGGGCTGGAGACGAGCTCGTCTGCGACTTCTGGACAAGGGTCAGCCTTCCGGGCGGTGTTGATCGCCTGGTCCGCACCCGTGAGCGCGTGACGCTTCGGCCGCCGGACACCGTCCTGTATGAGCACCTTGACGGCCCGGTCCGGGGGCTGCTGGAGACGATCTGCGTCAGTCCCGACCCGGACGGCGGCACGCGGATGACCTACGCCGGATCGTTTGAGCCAGGTGGCTTCCTCGATGACCTACGCGTCAGGCTGCTGGCCCGACCGGTCATCGCGCGGGTCATGCGCCAGCACTTCGAGGACGTCCGTGAGCGCGCGGAGACTCGCGCCGCCCGAAGCCGCCTCTTTCCACGTTGAGGCCCACTCACCTGGTCCCCGTGGCCGCAATCGTCGTGAGACGGTCGTCCTCCGTCTCCACGCGGACAGCACGCCCGACGACCGCGCGATAGCCGATTCGGCCTTCGGTCACCAGCCGCCGGGCGTCCTGGATTGCGTTCGACATGCGCGTCATGTCGGCGATCGACGGCGGTCCCCACTTGAGCCCGCGGAGCAGATCCGTGCCGGCGAGCTCATGTGCAAGCGTCGTCAGCAGCCCCATACGCGCTTCGATGCGGTCGAGCAATGTGACGATGCCCTCGGTTTCGTCCCAGGCGCGCTCGATCTGGAAGCCGCTCGACGAGGCCAGGTCCTCGAGAAGCGAGGCTTCGGTGAAGCGAACCCTCGCGCCGGCGCTTTCGGCGAGGACCCGCGCCCGTTGGATCGCTGCGCTACTGACGTCGCAGGCATCGACGACCAGACCGAACTCCAGCGCCGCGAGTCGAGCGCTTGCACCGAGACCACAGCCTGCATCGAGGACCCGGGCCTTGGCCGGGAGCCGTGCCGCGTCGAGGGCGCGCCGGGTGCTCGCGAGTCCGCCCGGGTGGAATGACTCCCCCGCGATCAGCTCGACGAGCGGGTGGCCGTAGAGGCTCGCGCAGCACGCCTCGACTACGGACAGCGCGACGGTCATCCGATCCGCTCGGCCAGCGCCGGTGCGACGACCGGGCTCGCGACGGGCAGCGCGCGGCCACGCCGCCGGGCTGCCAGACGCGCCCGCGTCTCCTCTCGGTAGCCGACGGTGTTGTAGGTGCAGAAGGGGATCATCCGGCCGTCGTCCTGGAGGATCCCGATGCAGCACTTCATCGCCTTCTTGACGTCGAA
>JBBSGX010000163.1:0-5525 GCA_038253685.1 Candidatus Limnocylindrales bacterium
CGCCACCTTGTGGCTTGCAATCGCAGCGCGAAGTCCGTCCGCCGACAGGATCGACGGTTGTGCGAGCGGCGGCTCGGTCGGCCTGGGTGAGTAGCCCGCAACCGGGAGTCCACCCTCGGTCATGCGCCCGAGCACTTTCCACGCATCGCACGGACCGCACCAACTCGCCGTACTGGTCACGTGCTGCAGCAGGTAGATGCCGTGTCGCGACGGGGCGATGGCGTTGCCAACGGGATCGGGCGCGAAGGTCGTGTAAGCGGACGGCTGCACCGGAAGACCATCGGCCGAGGTGAACGTGCGATCGTCTTCAGGAGCGCCAGCCGGTATCGGCGCTTGCGTTATCCAGCTGTTCGCGCAGGACCAGAAAGGCGTGTCCTGATCGTTTTCTGGAGCTAGTGGACAGGGAAATGCGGTGCCCGTCAGCCAGCCATCGACCAGGACGTCCTGCGGGACGCCTCTGAGAAGGCTGGCATGGGCCCGCCAGACGTTGCCGGTGGCGGCCGGCCACGGGAATCCAAGCAGGTCGATGGTGGCGTCACCGTTCAGGCGAATCGCGAACTGACCGCCCACCGGAGCAGTGTTGTTCCCCCACGAGTCACGCTGGCTCTTCGTTGTGAAGATCGGCACGAGGCGTGCATCAGCGTCGGGCATGGTTCCGATCAGGCAACCGCCATCGCCCCCGCAGTCCGGCCGATCGTGGAACTGGCTCGGCTTACGGTCGATTTGCATATCGGCCAGGACCGTCCGCTCCTGCCCGTCTGCTCGTACATCGGACAGAAGCTGTTGCAACTCGACGTAGAGCAGGCTTCGGACGCCGGGCGCAGTGCTGGGGGTCGCCCCGGCGCTTGTTGCAGGGGAGACGGACGGGCCGGAGGTGGCGGGCGCGGTTGTTCCGAGCGCTGGCGTCGCGGCAGGGGTTCCGGGAGGGAGCGTCGCGCCGGGTGAGGCGCTCGGTGGTGGCTGCGCGGTACCGAGGATCGCAGACCCGACCACCACAACGACCGCAAGAGCCGCCGCCAGTGGCACGAGCGCTCGCGGCCAGTGCCAGTGCGGGCCACGCCGGCGCGTGACAGAAGCCGCCGCGAGGACGACGCGCTCGCGGTCGTCGGTAGAAAGAGAGGCGCGTGCCGCCCGCCGCCGAAGGAGCGCCTCAAGGTCCGCGTCGCGCAGTTCCGGCTTTCGCCCGCTCATGCGTCCGCCTCGAGCGCTCGCTGGAGCGCGGCCCTCGCCGTGAACAGCCGCGACTTCACGGTGCCTACTGGAACGCCGAGTCAATCGCCAAGTCGTCGATCGGTCGTCCGTCGAGGTGGTGGGCGACCAGGAGCGCCCGCTGGTCGACCGGAAGTCGATCGAAGGCCCGGTCGAAGTCGGCTTCGTCCATCGCCAGTTGCACGTCGTCCACCGAGCTCGCCCGCTCGGGAAATCGATGCGTGCATGGGCAGCTCGCGCACGGTTCGACGGTGACGGAGCGCCATGCGACACGTATTCGAGACGATCCGCCCCAACCAGGCATCGAACCGCTCCGGGTCCTTCAATCCCGGCAAGGCACGCCACGCCGAGGTGAACGCTTCCTGCGTAGCGTCCTGGGCGTCAGCGGCGTTGCCGAGGATGGTGAAGGCAGTTCGGTACACGGAATCGACCCTGACCCGGACAAGGGCTCGAAGGCGTCGCGGTCACCGTCGCGAGCACGCTCGACGAGGGACCGCTCCATCAAACCTCCGTTGCGCCGTCCTGCCTCTATCGATGCGCGACGCGGCAACCAGGTTCATCTTGGCGCAGGAACAGGGTGCGCCTCTGGCTGATCGCGCCTCAGGCAGCAATTACGCGCAAATCCGCGCTACCGGTCGGGAGATGCCCGTCCGGTAGAATCGCCGGACCCACCTGCCTTCGGCACCTCGGCCGGCTGCCCGCACGACACCGACTCCAGGGAGACGCACATCTCATGATCTCTACCGGCGACCTGCGCAAGGGGATCGCCATTGAGCTCGACGGCGAGCTCTGGCAGATCCTCGACTATCACCACATCAAGATGGGCCGCGGGTCCGCGCAGATCCGGATCAAGCTCAAGAACATCAAGCGCGGGCAGACCGTGGAACGCAGCTTCCAGGCTGGGGAGAAGTGGCCGCGCGCCTACCTCGACAAGCGGCCGATCCAGTTCCTGTACCGCGACGGCAGCGACTTCGCCTTCATGGACATGGAGTCGTACGAGCAGTTCACGCTCAGCGCCGAGCAACTCGACGACGCCGTCAACTACGTCAAGGACGGCATGACCCTTGACCGCACGACGTACGAGGGCGAGACGATCGGCGTCGAGCTCCCGATCACCGTCGACCTCAAGGTGACCGACACGGAGCCGGGCTTTGCCGGTGACACCCAGTCGGGCGCGCGCAAGCCGGCCACGACCGAAACCGGTCTCGTCGTCCAGGTCCCGATCTTCGTCGAGGAGGGCGACACGATCCGTATCGACACGCGGACCGGGGAGTACCAGACCCGCGTCTGAGCCGTCGGCTGTGGAGGCAGGATCGCGCCATGCTCACTGGCGACGCCGCTTGCCGCCAATCCTCCCGGGCCGCGTGCGGCCAATCCTCTTGGGGCGGCGTGGGAGGCGGTGGGTGCCAACTGTGCGCCCGGGGCACGTTAGGCAGTTGCCAGCTCGAGTCGCGGGCGCGCGGACGCCGCAGGTGCCAAATGTGCGCCCGGGGCACCACAGGCACGTGACATTCGCGTCGCGGGGCGTCCGGAAGCCGTGGTGACGGAGTCGTTAGCTGCGAGCGGCTATTTCGCGACGGCAGCCCCGCCATTTCCGGGTCGTGAACCTGGCTACGGTGCCTGGGATGCACATCTGTCAGGCTCGGCGGCGCGATGAGCCGCCAATCCGAGGAACAGGCCTGGCTGCCCTTCGACGACTTCATCGCGAGCGGGGCGCGTCCGCCGGAAGGCGCCGGCTCGGCGCCAGCCCTGCCGGGAGCATCGGCCGGAACGCCCTCCGACGCGAGCCATGGCCCTACCGGACTGGGCGCGGGCGAGGACGTGCCCACGCCAGCATCTGACCCAGGGCCGCCTCCCGACGCGCGGCCCACGCCGCGGATCCTGGGCGTCGGCGAGGTTACGCGGATCATCCGCGAGGCGATCCGCGAGGCGCCCCGTCTCCGTGACGTCTGGGTCGAGGGCGAGGTCGGCCAGCTGACCGTCAGTTCGGCCGGGCATGCCTACTTCACGCTCAAGGATGAGACGGCGCAGCTGCGTTGCATGATCTTCCGGGATGACCGACTGGCCATCCCGTTCGAGCCGCGTACCGGCCTGCGCCTGATCGCCCACGGACGCCTGGACATCTTCGAGCCGCAGGGTACCTACCAGCTGTACGTCGACGCGCTTCAGCCGGCGGGCCTCGGCGATCTCGCCCTCCAGTTCGAGGCGCTGAAGGCCCGGCTCGCTGCCGAGGGCCTGTTCGACGCCAGCCGGAAGCGGCCTCTCCCTCCACAGCCCCAAACCATCGGCATCGCCACGAGCCTGTCCGGCGCCGTGTTGCACGACATCCGCAAAGTGCTCGCCCGCCGCTGGCCGCTGGTCCGCGTCGTGGTCTCTGCGTGCCAGGTCCAGGGGCCTGGTGCAGCGGAGAGCATCGTGGCGGCCCTGCGGCGCCTCGGTCGCTGGACGGATCGCGAGACCGGGCGTGCCACGGACGTCGTCATCCTAGCGCGCGGCGGCGGTTCGCTCGAGGACCTGTGGGCCTTCAACGAGGAACCCGTCGTACGGGCCGTGGCCGCCCATCCCTGTCCGGTCGTGGTCGGCGTCGGCCACGAAACGGACGTGACGCTCGCCGAGTTCGCGGCAGACGTCCGCGCCGCGACCCCGTCCGTTGCCGCGGAGCTCGTCGTCCCGTCGCGGACCGATGAGCTGGCACGCCTCCGGACCGTGCAGGCTCGCCTGGGAGTGGCAATCCAGCGTTCGGTGGCCGTTCCGCGCCGCCAACTCGACGCCGAGCGACGGGCCCTCGACGGCTTTCGTCCGTCTGCCTACCTCGCTGCCGAGCGCGAGCGAGTCGGCCTCCTGCTCGATCGGGCGACGCGAGCCATCGACGGTCGCCTGGAAGTCGACCGCAGTCGGCTCAGCCGGCTCGACGACCGGCTGCCCTTTCTCCTGCAGGGCCGCCTGGCGCGGGCACGCACAGACGTCGGCCGCGGCCGAGCGAGCCTGGACGCGCTGAGCCCGTTCGCGACGCTCGAGCGTGGCTACGCGATCGTCCGGGCCCCGGGCGGCGCCGTCGCGCGGGAGGCCTCCACCCAGAGACCCGGCGACCCCCTCGAGGTACGCCTTGCGCACGGGGCATTGGACGTCCGCGTGGAGCGCGTGCGAGACTCCGGGCCGTGACGGAGACAGAGCAGGTCACCGCGACCGGCGGCCCCGCAGGAGAGCCGGAGAACGGTGCCTCGCCGAACGCGGATATTGCCGCACTGCCCTTCGACAAGGCGCTCGTCGAGCTCCAGGCTGTGGTCGGGCGTCTCGAAGCGGGCGGCCTCCAGCTCGAGGAATCGATCGCCCTCTACGAGCGTGGCGTGGCCCTCCACGACCAGTGTTCGAAGCTGCTCACGGGCGCGGAGCTTCGCGTTCAGCGGTTGGTCGAGGGCGCCGGTGGCAGCCTCCGCACGATGGACCTGCGTCCCGACGACGAGGCCTGATCGGGAGAGGAAGTCGTCGGGCGGCGTAGAATCCGCCACACACATCGTTCCGGGTGTTTGGAACGAAGCAGGTCATGGGGCTTGCTCGTCATGGATACGAGCATCGCGCTCAGCCCCCTCGTCCGCAGTCTGGAGTCGCGAGTGACCCTTCTCGAGAACCTGTCAGGTCCCCGCGACCTCAAGCGACTCAACCACAAACAGCTCGCGGAGCTGTGCGGCGAGATTCGCGGAACGATCATCGAAACGGTCGCGCACACCGGTGGCCACCTCGGCAGCTCCCTCGGCGTGGTCGAGTTGGCCGTCATGCTGCACCGGCTGCTGGACTCGCCAGTCGACAAGATCGTGTGGGACACCGGTCACCAGGCGTACGCGCACAAGCTCCTGACCGGCCGGCTCGATCGATTCGGGACGCTGCGACAGCTCGGCGGCGTAGGCGGATTCCCGCGGCGTTCCGAGAGCGAGCACGACGTCTTCGACGGCGGCCACGCGGGGACTGCCCTGTCCATCGGGGAGGGGCTCGCGCTCGCGCGCGACGAGCGCGGCACGCACGAGATCATCACCGTGGTGGTCGGCGACGCGGCCCTGATGACCGGCATCTCTCTCGAGGCGCTCAACGACATCGGCCATCGCCGGACGCGGCTGCTGATCATCCTCAACGACAACGAGATGAGCATCTCGCCCACCGTCGGCGCCTTCTCCACCTACCTCTCGCGCATCAAGCTGTCGCGCACGTGGCGTGGCTCGAAACGCGCCTACGACGACGCGATCCAGCGCCTCCCTATCATCGGGCCGACCGCACTCGAGTTGTCGCGGCGCTTGCGCAAGTCGGTCGTCAGCTTCGCCCAG
>JBBSGX010000164.1:0-5512 GCA_038253685.1 Candidatus Limnocylindrales bacterium
CGCTTCGGCCGGCAGGTCTATGCGGTGGGCAGCAATCCCGAAGCGGCAGAGATCCTGGGCATCCGCGCCCGACTCGTGACGTTCGCCGTGTTCTCGATCTGCGGCCTCCTGGCGGGGATCGGCGGCATCCTGTGGGGCATCAACTTCGGCACGATCAATGGCACGGCTGCGACGGGCGTCACCCTCCAGGTGATCGCGGCGGTCGTGGTCGGCGGTGTGAACATCTTCGGCGGGTCGGGGACGGTGGTCGGCGCCGGGCTGGGTGCGCTCTTCCTGGCCTTCATCTCGAATTCGCTGATCCTGCTGCGGCTGTCGCAGTTCTGGCTCCAGGCGATCTACGGCATCGTGATCCTGCTGGCGGTCATGCTGGACGCCTGGCTGCGCCGCCGCCTCCAGCGCTCGACGACCCGGAGCCGGTGGCAATGAGGGCCGCCGGAATTGCGCGCCTCCGCGCGCTCGTGCGCTGGGAGACCCTGCTCCTCCTTGTCGTCGTCGCCCTGGTCTGGATCGGAACCAACGCGTCGCCGGTCTTCCTGTCGGGCCGCAATTTCACGAACCTGACCGTCGCCGTCATCGAGGTTGCGATCATGGCGCTGCCGATGACGCTCATCGTCATCGCCGGCGAGATCGATCTGTCGGTCGAATCGATGGCGGGCCTCGGCTGTGCACTGCTTGGCGTCCTGTTCGACGCCGGCGTGCCGCTCCCCCTCGCCATCGTGATCGTGCTCGGCGCCGGCGCCGCCGGAGGTCTGCTGAACGGCCTCCTGGTGACGCGCATCGGGTTGCCGTCGCTGGTGGTCACCCTCGGAACCCTCGCACTCTTCCGCGGACTGGCGCTAGTGGTTCTCGGGCCACGCGGAGTCTCCGGCTTTCCCCAGTGGTTCACCGACTTCGGGTTCGGGACGATTCCCGGCACGCCGATCCCCTGGCCGTTCGTGATCTTCGTTCCGCTGGCCGTGGTCCTCGGCATCGTGATGCACCGAACCTGGGTCGGCCGCCAGATCTACGCCCTCGGCAAGAACGCAGACGCCGCCCGCTATTCGGGCATCCGCGTTGCGAGGACCAAGGTCCTGCTCTTCATGCTCTCCGGAACCGTGGCCGCCCTTGCGGGCGTGGTCCTGACCGCCCGATTCGCGAGCGCAAGGGCCGACGTCGGCGAGGGACTGACGCTCACCGTCGTTACCATGGTCCTGCTCGGCGGCGTGAACATCTTCGGCGGCCGCGGGACGATCCCCGGCGTCGTTCTCGCCGCGCTGACGCTTGCCATCCTCGGCAACGTCCTGCGGCTCACCAGTGTCTCGGCCGAGATCCAGAGCATCGCCGTCGGGCTGCTCCTGATCCTCTCGGTCGTGCTTCCCAACCTTGCTCACCAGGCCCGATCCGCGTTCGACCGTGTCCAGAGAGGCCGACGTCTGTCGGCCGACTCGGTCGCCTCTGGTGGGACGGCAAGTCCGTGAAACGCGTCAACAGGAGGAGAAACGAGTGAGAGGACAGAACGCAATCGGGCGGCTGGTGGCGATGCCACTGGTGGCCGCCCTCGTCATCGCGGCGTGCGGCGGAGGCGGTTCCAGCACGGCGCCGTCAATCGCGGCATCGGTCGCGCCGCCCGCGTCGGTGGCCGCCAGCGCGGCGGCGCCGTCCGGAGCCGCCGGCGACCTCAACGTCGTCTTCATTCCCAAGGCCGTCAACAACCCCTACTTCGACGCCGCGGCCACGGGCGCCCAGAAGGCAGCCACCGAGCTCGGCGGAAAGTTCAAGCAGATCGGCGCCTCGGATTCCACCGCGGCCGCGCAGATCCCCTTCATCCAGGACGCCACGACCCAGGGCTACAAGGCCATCGTGGTCTCGGCGACCGATGCCGACGCGATCGTGCCGGCCCTCACGGCCGCGAAGGCGGCCGGCATCAAGGTCGTCGGCTATGACTCGAGCCCGGCAGCGGGCGCCTACGACGTCTTCGTCAACCAGACCGACTTCAGCCTCATCGGCGGCGCCATGGCCCAGTGGGCGTGCGACCTCGCCCCCAGCTGCACCGGCGACATCGCCATCCTCTCGGCGACGGCGACCGCCACCAACCAGAACGCCTGGATCAAGGACTTCAACACGGCCCTCAAGGACCCGAAGTTCTCCAAGCTCAAGCTCGTCGACACCGTCTACGGCGACGACAAGCCCGACGTGAGCACCACGCAGGCGCAGGCACTGCTGCAGAAGTACGCAAACCTGAAGGTCATCGTGGCGCCAACCACGGTGGGCATCCTTGCAGCTGCACAGGTGGTCAAGCAGGCCAACAAGACCGGTACAGTGTTCGTCACCGGTCTCGGCCTCCCCAATGACATGAAGGCCTTCGTGCACGATGGCACGTCACCGGAGTTCGGGCTCTGGAGCGTGCCGGACCTCGGCTACCTGGCCTACTACGTGGCCGCCGATCTGATCAAGGGCACCATCAAGGGCACAGTCGGCGAGACGTTCACGGTCCCGAACCTGAACGGCGGCAAGCCCTACACCATCGGTGACAAGAACACCGTGATCCTCGGCCCTCCATTCACGTTCAACAAGGACAACGTCGACTCGTTCAACTTCTGATCGGTCGCCGCCATAGCATCGCGAGCCCCGGGAGCCGTTCTCCCGGGGCTCGATGATTCGGGAGACGCCCATGGAACGCATCGGCTTCGTGATGAGACTTCGCGACGGTGCTGAAAGCGAGTACCGCCGGCGCCACGACGAGATCTGGCCAGAGATGGTTGCGGAACTCAAGGCGGCCGGAGCGCAGAACTACTCGATCTTCCTGCGAGGCGACGACTTGTTCGGCTACCTTGAGGTGGACGATTTCACCGCGTTTCGCAGGCACATGGACCGCAGCCCCGTCAACGCCCGATGGCAGGCGGAGGTGGCCGCACTGATCGATCCGCTCACCGATCCGGTCACCGGCTTCCACCAGCGCGTCGAGGAGGTCTTCCACCTGGCCTGAGCGGCCCGACTGGATGGCCGTCGCGAAGCTCCGCATCCCTCCGGCCTATCCCCCGGGAACAGCCTGTTGGTCGGCGTCCCCGGCCGGCGGCTGCCTCCGGAAAGGCTCCGTCACCTCGGCGTTTCTCCAGGGCTCGGCGACGGAGTCGGCGTCGGGTCGGGCGTTGGCGGTTGCGTCGGTGCCGGTGTCGGCATCGGCGTTGTCGTCGGCTGAACGCTCGGAGTCGGCGTCGGGTCGGGCGTTGGCGGTTGCGACGGTGCGGGTGTCGGCATCGGCGTTGGCGTCGGCTGGACGCTCGGAGACGGGGTCGGTGCCAGTGTCGGCCCCGGAGATCCACTCGCGCCCGAAGGGAACGGCGTGGGTTGGGAGGATGGCGCCGGCGTTTGGCTTGCGGTCGGCCGCGGCGTGGGCGAACCGGCACTGCCACCCGCCGCCGATCCAGTGCCGGATCGAGCCTGCTGGCGGGCGGTTCCGCGCGCCGGCCCTCGCCTCGAACCCTGGCGCGATGGCTGTCGTGCGCTCTGCCTGCCTGGGGTGGGCACCGGAGACACTTCGGGTCCCAGCGCCGCCGCAGGTGACTGCGGGCTCGTCCATCCCCGGGCAGTCGGCACGGGCAGCGCGTCGTGTCGCGGATCCGGCTCCTGCACCGTGTCCGCGGGTCCCGGAATCCGGGACACGAGGACGGCCCCCGCTCCACCAACGGCCAGGGCCAGAGCCAATGCTCCCAGGAGCAGCAGGGCAAGAGCGTGCAGCCGTGCTGCAGCCGTCACGGGCTCGCGGCCGAAGGCGGCGCGCGTCAATGCCTGAAACGCCTGCCACGCTCGCCGCATCGGCGTCGGCCGCGGCTCCTGCGCCAGGCGCAGCTCGACCCGGCGCATGAACCCGTCGGACGCCACGATCCGGGTGCCGGCGGCATACGACTCCAGCACGCGCTCCACGGCCAGCGAGTCGAATGCGTCCGGGCGGGCGTCTGCGCGGCCGCTCACGGCCAGATCCTCCCCAGGGGCAGTCGGAGGCGCGCCAGACCGCGATGGAGCTGTGCGCGCACGGTGCCCTCGGGCCGCCGTACCAGTTCCGCGATCGACGCGGGCGATAGATCCGCGAAGTAGCGCAGCGTGACCACCTCGCGGTACGGCTCGGGAAGGCGCGCGACCGCGTCACGAACGGCGGCGCCACGCTCCGCCGTGACGGCTTGGGCTGCCGGATCGGTCTCGTCGTGGGCTTCCCGGTTGACTGCTTCGTCCAGCGGCCGGATGCGGGCGACCCGCTGTGTCAACCGGGCGTGACGCCGCCAGCACTCGCGAGTGGCGATTCGCGCGATCCACGCGTCCGTGGTCCCGTCACCGCGATACGAGAGCCGAGCCCTATAGGCCAGGACGAACGTCTCCTGGGCCGCATCCTCGGCCTCGTCGAGCCGCCCGAGAATGCGATAGCAGATGCGCAGCACGGGCGTGGCGTGACGGTCGACAAACGCGCGAAAGTCGGCCTCGTTGACCGAGGCCGACTCTCGAGCTCGTGCAGACTCAGCCACGACTGCGATGTCTGCACTCCCCGCAGCGTCGGCGATCATCGCCCATGGATCAGTTCTCTGGGTCGCGCGCCCAGACGAATTCGCAGTCGTTGGCCACCTCGTCGTTCGGATCCACGATGGCGAGGTCCTGTCGGCCATCGCCACAGCTGATCACATCGATGGCATCGTCGCCAGCCGCAAGGATGAGGTCGTTGCCCGGACCACCGTAGATGTGGTCGACGCCGGTGCCACCACGAATCGTGTCGGGCCCAGCGCCGCCACGGAGGATGTCATCGCCGGCGCCACCGAAGATGCGGTCAGCGCCCCCGCGGCCATAGACATGGTCGTTGCCCGCCAGCGCGAAGATCACCGACGAGTGAACCGTGCCGACGAGCACGTCATCGTGCGGCGTGCCGATGATGACGCCGGGCGGGAACGATGGCGCAGCCGCCACTGCTGCGCCGGGCATCAGCAGTGCCGCCGACGCAATCGCTGCTGCGGTGCCGAACCCCAGGATGCGGGTCTTGGGCATCTCCGTGTCCTCCTCGCGTGTCCGGGGGGCGATTTCCGCATCCCGGCTGTCGCGCCGGAGTCCGAGCCCCTGCATTCGTCTGAGGGTGAGCAGGGCCGGTCCGTTGCAATGAAATGTGTCGGACCAATGGCGCCACCGGTGAGCGAGGACCGGATCGTGGTCAACGAAAGAGAGGGGCGGTGAGGTGGAACTCACCGAGGATGCAAGCCGTACGGCCAAGCGTTCGCGCTACCTGGCGATGGCGCGCCCGGCGGGACTCGAACCCACGGCCTTCTGCTCCGGAGGCAGACGCTCTATCCGCTGAGCTACGGGCGCACTGTGCTGATCGCAGTCTCGCAGATGGTCACGACGTTCGCAGCAGGCACCGAGTCCGCGTTCAGCTAGCTGCGGCCGACCCCACCTCTGCCGGGAAGAACTGCGGCAGGTGCTCGCGGTTCGCCTCGAGCAGCGCGTCGAGCAACGGCTCGGCCATCGACCAGCGGGCCACCAGGGGGTTGGCCAGCAG
>JBBSGX010000165.1:0-5500 GCA_038253685.1 Candidatus Limnocylindrales bacterium
CACATCTCGAGCTCGCTCGCGGGCCTGCTGGTCGCCGGCGTCCCGCTCGTCGGCACCGCGATCGCATTCGCAAGCGGGGGATCGGACCGGTTTGGACGGACGGGCCTGCTGGGGCTGTTCGTGGGCCTGCTCGGGGTCGTGGCCATCGTGGGCCTCGACCTGCACGCGTCGGACACGACGGCGTTGGTAGAGATCCTCGTCGTTGTCGTGGGCTACGCACTCGGACCGGCCATCCTGTCGCGCCGGCTGGAGGGCGTCTCATCGACCGGCGTGATGGCCCTGTCGCTGTTGCTCAGCGCGGTGGTCTATGTGCCGATCGCGGCAGTTCAGCTGCCGACGGTCATGCCCTCCACGAACGCGATCCTCGCGGTGGTCGTGCTCGGGGTCGTGTGTACCGCGGCAGCGTTCCTGCTGTTCGCAGACCTGATCGCAGAGATCGGCCCGGTCCGCGCGACGGTCATCACGTACGTCAACCCGGCGGTGGCCGCCGTTCTGGGCGTGCTGGTGCTCAAGGAGAGCTTCACGCTCGCGATGGGCTTCGGGTTCGCCCTCGTCATCCTGGGCTCGGCGTTGGCCACGCGTTCATCGCGGCGCCAGGGCCCCGTCGCGCTCCCGAACCCAGTGCCGCCGGCGTCCAGCCCGATCGACCCGGCGACGGACGGCGGCGTCCGCGCCAGCTGACTGGAGTGTCACGATCCTCACGTGGCCTCCGCGTGGGCGATGTGCTCGAACTGCCGCCACAGGATCGCCACCAGCAGCGCTGATCCAACGAAACCGAACCAGAACGGGGCGGTGATGCCGAAGGAGCTCGCAAGGAGGCCGCCGAGCGGCGTCCCGATCACCAGCCCGCCGACGATCGCGACGCGGTAGACGCCGCTGACTCGGCCGAGCAGCTCGTTCGGGACTGCGCGCTGCCGCACGACCGTCGACGTCGTGCCCCACACGAACGCGTGTGCCCCGAAGACAACCATGGTGACGAGGGCGACCGCCGGCGACGTCGCCAGGGCCAGCGCCAGGTGGGTGCCCGTCTCGATGAGCAGCCCGACCCGCATGATGTTCGCCAGGCTGAACCGGCGCTCCAGTCGACCATAGGACGTGATCCCGATCACACCGCCAATCGCGACGGCGGTCGTCAGGAGGCCGAACCCCACCGCATCCATGTGGAGTCGCTCGCCCGCATAGAGGACGAGCACGGACCATGCCGCCCCGTATGTCACGTTGAACGTGAAGATCGTGAGCGCGAGCGTCCGCATGGGCGGGTGCGCGACAAGCCACCGGATCCCTTCGGCCATCTCGGCCCGGAAACCACTCCCCTCGCGCCGCTCCGGGGTCACGTCGACGGTAATGCGCGAGACCAGCACCGCACCGAGGGCGAACGCGGCTGCGTTAGTGGCGAAAGGCAACGCCATCCCGGCCGCGAACAGGAACGCACCGATCGGTGGCGCCACCAGTTGGTTCGTGAGCAGGAACGCACCTTGCATCCTCGCGTTGGCAATGCCGAGGTCCTCGCGCGCGACCATGCCCGGGATCAGGGTGCTGCTCGCCGAGTCCGCGAACGTCTCTGCCGTGCCCAGGATGAACAGCACGACGAGCACGAGCGCGATGTTCACCGTGCCGGTAACGATCGTCGCGACGAGTGCACCCAGCACGACGGCCCGCAACACGTTCACGACGACCACCATCCGTCGTCGATCGAAGCGGTCCGCGGCGGTTCCGCCGATCACGCCGAACAGCAGTGCCGGGAGGTACTCGCTGAGCAGCGCCATGGACACCAGGAACGGGTCGCGCGTCTGAGAGGCAACGAGCAATGGCCCTGCAGCGATCGCGACGCCGTCGCCCGCGTTGTTGATGACCGTCGCCGCCAGCAGCCACCGAAAGCTCGAGCCGAGCCTTCGCGGCACGACGATGTCGATGATCCGCGCGTGGAGCACTTGCACTGCGGCAGGGTACTGGCGCGAAGGCGCCCGCGAAGCTCAGACCACGAGGCGTTTGTACCGGATCCGATGCGGCTGGTCGGCGGCCGCGCCCAGCTCCTTTCGCCGGAACGCCTCGTAGTCGCTGACGTTGCCCTCCAACCACCGGACCTGGCTCTCCCCTTCGAAGGCGAGGATGTGGGTCGCGATCCGGTCGAGGAACCAGCGGTCGTGGCTGATCACGACGACGCAACCGGGGAAGGACTCGAGGCCGGCCTCCAGGGCGCGCAGGGTGTCGACGTCGAGGTCGTTGGTGGGCTCGTCCAGGAGCAGGACGTTGCCGCCCGCCTGGAGGAGCTTGGCAAGGTGCACGCGGTTTCGCTCGCCTCCGGACAGCGCGCCAACGAGCTTCTGCTGGTCCGTGCCGCGGAAGCTGAAGCTCGAGACGTAGGCACGCGCAGGCAGCTCGCGTGATCCGACCTTGATGATCTCGGCGCCCTGGGTGATCTCCTGGAACACCGTCTTGTCCGCCTGGAGATCGTCGCGACTCTGATCGACGTAGCTCAGCTTCACGGTGTCGCCGATCTCGATCGTTCCGCTGTCGGGCGTTTCCTGGCCGACGATCATCCGGAACAGGGTCGTCTTGCCCGCGCCGTTGGGCCCGATGATGCCGACGATCCCGGCCCGCGGAAGGGAGAAGGTCAGGTCCTCGATGAGCAGCCGGTCGCCGTAGCCCTTGCGCAGGTCCTTGACCTCGATGACGGTGTCTCCCAGGCGAGGACCCGACGGGATGGCGATCTCGAGCTCGCGGCTGTTCACCTTGTCGTTCTGTGCCTCGGCCAGCAACCGCTCGTACGCGCCGAGGCGGGCCTTGCCCTTCGCCTGGCGGGCCTTGGCGCCCATGCGCACCCACTCGAGCTCGCGCGCCAGGGTGCGCTGACGGGCGTCGATCGCCTTCGACTCGCGTGACATCCGCTCCAGCTTCTGCTCGAGCCAGCCGGAGTAGTTGCCGGAGAACGGGATCCCGCGGCCGCGGTCCAGCTCCAGGATCCATTTCGCCACGTTGTCCAGGAAGTAGCGGTCGTGGGTGATCGCGACGACGGTGCCGGCGTACTCATGCAGGAAGCGCTCGAGCCACTCGACGGACTCCGCGTCGAGATGGTTCGTCGGCTCGTCGAGGAGGAGCAGGTCCGGGTGCTGGAGCAGCAGCCGGCAGAGCGCCACGCGCCGCTTCTCGCCACCGGACAGCGTCGTCACGTCGGCGTCGTCGGGCGGGCAACGCAGGGCGTCCATGGCGATGCCGACGTTGCGCTCGAGGTTCCAGGCGTCCGCCGCGTTGATCTTGTCCTCGAGCGCAGACTGCTCGGCGCCGACCGCCTCGTAGTCCGCATCCGGGTCTGACCACCTGGCCATCACAGCGTTGTACTGGTCGATCAGCCCCTGCACCTCCCCGACGCCGTCCAGGACATTGCCCTTGACGTCCTTGCTCGGGTCAAGCCCGGGCTCCTGGCTGAGATAGCCGACGGTGAAGCCGGGCGTGAGGCGCGCCTCCCCGGTGAACCCGTCGTCGAGCCCGGCCATGATCTTGAGCAGGCTCGACTTGCCGGCGCCGTTCGGCCCGATGACGCCGATCTTCGCGCCGGGATAGAACGAGATCGAGATGTCCTCGAGCACGGTTCGATCGGGCGGGTAGTGCCGGGCAAGCTTGTAGGCGGTGTAGATGAATTCGGCTGGCATGGCCGGCCAAGGGTACCGAGAACGCCCTTGAGGCCGCTGGATGCATCGTGGCGTGCACCGAACGATGACTTCGGGCACGCTGAGCCGTCACTGCACCGCACCAGGCCAGAAGGAGGATCCATGGACTTCAACAGCATCCTGATCGGGTCGGAGGACCCGCAGCGGCTCGTCGACTACTACTCCAGGCTCTTCGGTGAGCCGCAGTACTCCGACGGCGGGTACACGGGCTGGCAGATCGGCAGCGGCTTCGTCACCGTCGGCCCGCACGACCAGGTCAAGGGCAAGAACGCGCAGCCCGGCCGGATCATCTGGAACATCGAGACGCCGGATGTCAAGGGCGAATTCGCCCGCTTCGTGGCCGCCGGAGCGATCGTCGTCCGCGAGCCGTACGGCTTCGAGGGGCAGGCTGACTCGTCGATCGCGACGCTCGCCGATCCCGACGACAACTACTTCCAGCTCATGTCACCGATGACCCCCGAACCCGCCGGCTGAGCACCCGAGATCTCTTGGAGGTCATGTCGAGAACCAGCGGGTCGCTCCGTTATACGGGACACAGGGCCCCAGAATGAGGCCCGAGAAACGACGGAGGAACCTGCAATGACGAAGTACCTGCTGGTGGTCAACTTCCAGGGTGGCGTGGTCGACACCCCCATGGAAGAGTGGAGGCCGGAGGAGATCACGGCGCACCTTGACTATTACAGGGCCCTGCGCCGGGAGCTGGTGAACAGCGGCGAGTTGGTCCAGTCCGAGGTCCTGGCCGGGCCGGACCTGGCCAAGATCGTGACGTCCGATGGCACCACGCCGGTCGTGACCGATGGTCCATTCCAGGAGTTCAAGGAGTGGGTCGCCGGTTACCAGATCGTCGACGTGGAGTCGGAAGCGCGGGCGATCGAGATCGCAGTCAGGATCTCGGCCGTGCCGGGACCCGGGGGCTTGGCAACCCAGCAACCGATCCAGGTTCGGCAGGTGATGGACGCCGCTCCTTCCAACGTGACGCAGATGGAGGCATATCTCCAAACGGCGGACGCTCGCTGAACGTCTCGTCAGAGGTCGAGGACCTGCTGCGCGAGCTGGCGCCGCGGGTCCTCGGCGCGCTCGCGCGTCGATCCACGGACTTCGACGCGGCCGAGGACGCTGTCCAGGAAGCGCTGCTCGCCGCTGCCGAACACTGGCCGCGCGACGGCATCCCGCCCAATCCATACGGCTGGCTCCTTCGGACCGCCGGTCTGCGCCTGGTCGACCAGAAACGGAGCGACCAGTCTCGCCGGCGGCGTGAGGTGCTGACGGCGGTGCAGGAGCCTCCGGTAGCGGAGATCGCCGACCGGGACGACACCCTGGTCGTGCTCTTCATGTGCTGTCATCCCGCCTTGACACAGGCTTCGGCGATCGCGCTGACCCTCAGGGCGGTCGGCGGCCTGACCACGGCCGAGGTCGCGAACGCGTTCCTGGTCCCGGAGCCGACGATGGCGCAGCGCATCTCGAGGGCCAAGCAGCGGATCAAGGCGTCCGGCGTGCCCTTCCAGATGCCGAGTCCGGATGACCAGCCCGCGGCCCTGCGCAGCGTGCTGCGCGTGCTCTACCTGATCTTCAACGAGGGATACGCCAGCAGCACCGGCAGCGAGCTCAATCGGACCGACCTGTCGGATGAGGCGATCCGCCTGGCCAGGATGGTGCATGGGCTTCTGCCCGATGACCCCGAAGTCGCCGGTCTCCTCGCGCTCATGCTGCTGATCGACGCCAGGCGTCCCGCGCGCACCGATGCGGACGCGGAGCTGGTCACGCTGGCGAAACAGGATCGGACGCTCTGGGACCGCGCGCTCATTGCCGAAGGCGTTGGCCTCGTCAACGCG
>JBBSGX010000166.1:0-5499 GCA_038253685.1 Candidatus Limnocylindrales bacterium
GATCAGGGTCACGATCAGCAGGTCGAGGCGATCCCAGCGCCCGTACGGCTCGGCGGCCAGCTCGGCGCTGCGGTCTCGACGTAACGGCGGCGGCGTCAGCCGGTACTTGAGCCACGCCAACGCGCCGGGTCCCCTGGCCCAGCTCTCAGCCTCGAAGTCGTCGCCGTCGTCCTCGAGGCGAACGGAACGACCAGTGATGACCGTGGTCGCGGCGCGTCCCAGACCACCCAGCGTCGAGGCAAATCCGGCCGGGGCGGCCGTGCCGACCGCCGATCCCGGCGCCAGCCGTGACCCGCGCACGCGTTCCGGCCTGACTTTCAGCGCAGCGGTATCGATGACGTCGGGGTCATCAGCAGCGGCAGGGCGCAACCGCCAGGCGGCGTAGGCAAAGCCGGCCGTCTGGAGCAGGACGCTGAGCCACACGAATGGGTAGGTGCGGAAGAGCTCTCCGAAGGGCAGGTTCTTGAGGTTGTCGGTGGCATAGGTCGGGATCGTCAGGATCGCGTGCAGGTTGATGAAGGAGCCGACCGCGACCAGCACGAGCGCCAGGGTCCAGCGTCGGTTGCCGACGGCCAGCATCGGCAGGAATGCAAAGACGGGGAACAGATAGCGCTCGTGGACGCGGGTCGGGAGGATGAAGAAGGCGGCCGACAGGAAGAGCGCAAGCAGCACGATCGAGCGGCGATCGTCGCGCCAGAGACCACGAGCGAGCCCGATCACGAAGCCCACTGCCAGCAGGACCGTGCCGATGGCGAAGCCGCTCAATGGTCCGAGAAGCCTGCCCGTGTCCTCGGACCACAGCCCGCTCGAGGCAAGCGACGACGTCTTGCCGGCGCCGATCAGTGCCCACGGGTTGTAGGCATTGACGGTCAGGTACTTGTACGTGCCGGTGGTCGACGCAACCAGCGCGATGTACTCGTATGGGCCCATGCCGAAGGGAAGGGCAACGACGAAGAAGACGACGAGCCCGGTCAGAAACGAGGTCAGGATGCGAACCGGGCCCTGTTCACGCGCCAGCCACGCGCGCAGCCGCAGCGGCCCATACGGTTCGTTGCGTGGACCCGACTTCGACAGATGGCGCTTCAGCAGGATGAAGATGACAAGCGGTCCGAGCACGAGGCCGTATTGGGGCTTTACGAGCCCCGCCAGCACCGCCAGGCCTGCTGCGCCCTCGGAGTTGCCGCGGATCAGCGCCGCCACGCCGAGCAGCAGGACCAGCGCCCCGATCGCATCCGTCTGGCCCCACAGCGCCGAGTCGTACCAGGTCACCGGGTTGAAGATGTACAGGGCGGCGGCGGCCAGGCCGAGCGCCTCGGCCCGACGGCCGGGGCGGGCCCAGCCGGAGACCAGGGAGTACAGGAGCGCCCCGACGGCCATGTCGATGAGGATCGGCGGGAGCTTGATCAGCCCCTGCGCGATGCTCGCCGGGTCGCCGGAAGCCAGCAGCTTGGCCACGAGACCGATCGGCCACAGGATGTAGAGGTAGCCCGGCGGGTAGTCGATGAACCCGGCGTGCGCGTAGAAGCCGCTAGGCCCGTGCTCGGCCATGGTCAGCGCCCACGACGTGTAGGTGCTGAGGTCGCTCTTGAACCCGGAGCCGGGGAAGAACACGTAGGCGATCGCCAGGCGGAGCGCGAGCCCCGCCAGCAATAGAATGATCAGCGCCGGGGTCGCCGAGAGGGCTCGGAGCGGGCGTCCAGACGCCCCGTGGACGCGGTCGACCCCATGTGCCGGGGTCGAAGTCAACGCCGACCGGCCTCCAGGGAAAGCAGATGAATTGACCGGCAGTATATCAACGACCCCCGACGTACCCGTGCTTCGCCGCGACCCGGACGCACCCCGTCCGGGCGTGCTGGAACGGGCGCTCGAGCGCGTGGATCCTGCCGTGATCGGGGCTGGTTTCGTGCTCCTGGCCCTCGTTGTCTACGTGTTGAGCAACCCGGCGCGGCAGAACTACTACAACCACTTCGTCTGGCAGGCGCAGTCGTTCCTGGACCTCGACGCCGCGATCCCCTGGAAAGTGCCCGGTGCCCCCTCGTTCCAGGACGTCATGCCGCTCGCAGGCCGCCCGGGATTCGGGCTGATCCCCTTTCCGCCGCTTCCCGCCGTGGTGCTGATGCCTCTCGTCGCGATCTGGGGCACGTCGACGGACGCCGCGCTCTTCGCGGCTCTCCTCGGCGCCGTCAACGTCGGGCTGTGCTGGCGGATGCTGATTCGCATCACCGAGCGCAGGGACGCGGCAGCGCTTGGCACCATCTTCTACGGCTTCGGGACGGTCGCCTGGTACGCGGCGATGCTCGGCAGCACCTGGTTCTTCGCGCACGTGGTGGCCTCCACGTTCCTGTTCCTGGCGATTGCAGCGGCCCTTGATGCCGAGCGCCGTGGGGCAGTTGCCGGCGCTGCGCGCGGCGTGCTGGGCTTCCTCGACCTCGGGCAGTTCCTGGCCGGATTCCTGCTGGGAGTGGCCGCGCTTTCGCGGCTGACCACGATCCTCGGGGCGCCGTTCCTCGTGTTCGTCGGCGGTGGCGGGAACTGGGTGCGCCGCGCCGCGTCGGCTGGGCTGGGTGCCGCCATTCCGGTCGGGCTGCTGGTGATCTACAACCTTGCGGTCACTGGACACATCTTCAACCCGGCCTATGACTACATCGCACGGAGTGAGTACCACCCGCCGGGTGGCCAGTACAACGCAGACTGGGCCATCGAGGACCTGCGCTACGTGCCCGGCAATGCCGTGATCATGTTGCTGAACCCGCCCGAGCAGCCGGGGAGTACGTCCGCATGTGCAGGCGTGACGACCAGCGGCCTGGGCGTGCTTCTCGATCAGAAGTGCGCCGCCTATCGCCCCGACCCGATCGGCATGAGCCTCCTGTTGACGAGTCCTGCCTACCTGCTCGGTATTCCAGCGCTGTTCACGAGCCTGCGCCGACGCATGTTGGCTGGCGCTGCCATCGCGATCGTCGCGATCGCCTTCGTGAACCTGATGCACTTCAGCCAGGGCTGGGTCCAGTTCGGTTATCGCTTCAGCAATGACTTCGCGCCCTTCGGGATGGTCCTCGTCGGCGTGGCGCTGGCACGCTTCGGCGTGCGCTGGTGGTCGGTGGCGCTGGTGGCGGCGTCGGTGCTGGTGAACGCATGGGGCGTGTACTGGGGCGTGACCCTAGGATGGTGAGCGTGACAACTCCCGAGTCCGTGACCAGGGCGGACCTCGCGAGCTCGACGGCCCGCCCGGTCCCGACGGAGTCCGCGCTTCCGAGGACCCTGTGGCTGGCACTGCCGGCCCTCGTCGTATTTGCGGTCTCGCTGCTCCTCGACGTGCGCACACTGCTGCCAGACGTCGCCCTCTGGGACACCGGCGAGTTCCAGGCCATCGGGCCGGTCCTCGGAATCGCCCACCCCACCGGCTACCCGACGTACACGCTGCTGGCGTGGTTCGCGTCGGTGGTGCTCCAGCCGTTCGGCAACGAGGCCTACCGCGCCAACCTGCTGTCCGCGATCCTCATCTCGGGCGCCGCGGCCCTCACGAGTGTGCTGATCGTCCAGCTCACCCGACGGCCGCTGCTCGGGCTTGCTGCGGGCCTTGCGCTGGCGGTCACGCCCCTCGCCTGGCGCGTCGCCCTCCAGGCGGATCCGCACTCGCTCCACCTCTTCTTCGCAGCGCTGCTGCTCGTTCTGCTCGTCGGCTGGATGCAGCGCGAACGGGCCGGAGCGCCGCGCGCCGGCCGCTGGCTCCTGGCTGCGTCGATCGTCTTCGGGCTGTCACTGGGCAACCACGCCCTGACCCTGCTGCTGGCACCGGGCATCGGCGTCTTCGTGGTGTTGGTCTCGCCTTCGGTCCTGTGGCGGCAGTGGCGCCTGGTGCTCGGCTGCCTCGCGGCCGCGGTCGTGACCACCGTCGTCATCTATGCCTACATTCCGATCAGGGCGGCCATGAACCCACCGCTCGACTACGCCATCCCGACGACCTGGGACCGCTTCAAGTACCTGGTCCTCGGTGAGCAGTTCCGCGGCACCTTCCACCAGCTGCCGTCCCTGAGCGGTGGCGCCGCGATCGTGTGGAAGGATCTCCAGACGAACCTCGGTGCGGCCGCCTGGCTGTCGCTGGCAGGCCTGGCCCTGGGTGCCCTCCGGCACTGGCGCGTGATCGTGCTCACCGGGCTCTGGTTCGTGCTCACGTTCGTCTTCGCCCTCGGCTACGAGAACGCGGACATCGAGCGCTACTACCTGGTGCCGCTGTGCTTGGCGGTGGTCTGGGCCGCGCTTGCGATCGACGCGATCTGGACCGGCCTTCTGGTGCTGTGGCGGCGCATCGCGGAGGAGCGCTCCGCATTTGAAGTCGGAATGGCCGGCCGGTCGCTGGGACGCATCGCACTGGCGGCTGCGGCCGCCATCCTGGTCGTGCCGATCCTGATGCCGATTCCCGCGCGCCTGTCGGACGTCGACGTCTCGGACGACCACAGTACGCGCACGTGGATGGAGGCGACCTTCGCGGCGCTTCCCGCGAACGCGGTGCTCATCAGCTGGTGGAGCTACTCCACCGCGCTGTGGTACGGCCACTTCGTGGAGGGGCTGCGCCCTGACGTCATGATCATCGACGATCGAACCATCCTGGACGACGGCTACGGCACGGTGCAGAACGCCATCGACAACTATCTCGGGAAACGACCCGTGTACCTGATCCGGATCTCGTACGACCTGCCGCAATTCCAGCAGCGCTACAGCCTCCAGCTCGTCCGTGGGCTTCCCCGGCTCACCGACGTGTACAAGGTGCTGCCCGCCGGCTCTGCCTGACGCTCCCGTGTACGATCCCGCGGTGCCAGAGAACCGCGGCCCCGGCGCCGCTCCCCAGTCGAGCCTGCCCGACGACCGCGTCGAGGAGCTGAGCTTCTTCTTCCCCGCGCACAACGAGGCGGAGAACATCGAGCCCCTCGTGGCCGAGGCGCTGGAGGTCCTGCCGACGCTCGCGCGGCGGTTCGAGATCATCGCCGTGGACGACGGCAGCCGCGACGGCACCGCCGAGCTGGCCGACCGCCTGGCAGCAGAGCATCCGGACCAGGTCCGCGTGATGCACCACGCCGTGAACCAGGGCTACGGCGCGGCGCTGCGCAGCGGCTTCGGCGCCTCCCGCTACGGGCTGGTTGCCTTCACCGACGGAGACCGCCAGTTCCGGCTCGCTGACCTGGCTCTCCTGCTGAGGCGCGCGGAACGGCCCGTCTCCGCGAGCGAGCCCGCGACGCCCGACGCGGTCGTCGGCTACCGCCTCAAGCGGGCCGACCATCCCATCCGTCTCGCCTACGCCCGTATCTACCGGTTCTGCCTGCGGTTGCTGTTCGGTCTCCCGGTCCACGACGTGGACTGTGCCTGCAAGCTCTTCCGCCGCGAGGCACTGGACGGCGTGCGGCTCGAATCAGGCGGTGCCTTCCTGTCGGCCGAACTCCTGATCAAGCTGCGTGCACGCGGACGGTCGATCGTGGAAGTGGGGGTGCCGCACTACCCGAGGAC
>JBBSGX010000167.1:0-5473 GCA_038253685.1 Candidatus Limnocylindrales bacterium
CAGATGGGCGCCCAGACGCTCCCCGAGGCGGCGCTTCAGAGCAGAGTCCATGAGGTTGACTACCTCGGCTGGGAGGTTTCGAGACTTAGACGCCGGCGGGGACGGTCGGGCCAACGGCCCGCTCCGCCCAGTGGCCCCGCCGCTCGCGAATGAGCTGCTGGAGCTTCATCAACCCGTAGATCAGACCCTCGGGGCGGGGCGGGCAACCCGGCACGTAGACGTCGACCGGAATGACGCGATCGATCCCCTCGACGGTGGCGTAGGAGCGCTTGTAGCGGCCGCCGGAACAGGTGCAGTCACCCATCGCGACGCACCACTTGGGCTCGGGCATCTGCTCCCAGAGGCGGACCAGCGGCCCTGCCATCTTGGTGGTGAGGGTGCCCGCCACGATCAGCACATCCGCCTGCCGCGGGCTGGCGCGGAACGGGAACATGTTGAAGCGATCCATGTCGTTGACGCTGGTCGCAGCCGACATCATCTCCATGGCGCAGCAGGCAAGGCCGGAGAGCAGCGGCCAGAGGCTGTTGAGGCGGATCAGGTCGAGCACGTAGTCCGAGTACGTGGGGATCACGTCGAGCGCACCCCAGCGACCGTTGTCACTCTTGTCGATCTCCTCGAGCTGGGCGAGGTGCGTGATGGTGGGGGCGCGGCCGCCGAAGTACGCCGTGGGGTCGGCGGCTGACCAGAGCGTGTTGGGCACGATGATCGGCTCGACCACGCCGGTGGCCGTGACCTGCAGCGCCGTGAGCTCGTCCGTTGGCTGGCCCGTGGTCATCGCGGGCGGAAGCTTCATGGGATCACTCATTTCCAGCTCAGGACGCCCTTGCGCCATGCGTACCCGAGGCCCAACAAGAGGATCCCGACGAAGATCAGCATGCTGACGAAACCGCCAAGCAGCACGTCGTCGAAGACCAGGGCCCAGAGATAGATGAAGACGACCTCGATGTCGAAGGCGACGAACAGCAGGGCGTAGATGTAGAACGAGAGCCCGAAGCGTCCCCAGGTGTCACCGAAGGTGTCGATGCCCGACTCGTAGGGGAGGCCCTTGTGGACGTCTCCCCTGTGCCGATGGCCGAGCAGCCACGCGGCCCCGATCGTGAGGAACACGAAGGAGAAGCCCGCGAAGGCGAAGCCGAGCACGTACCAGAGTCCGGCGGTCACACCAACCTCAACAACACCGTCCAGCGCACACGTCGGATGTGCCAGCGTCGAACTGGCTTTGGGAGTCCGCTGCGCGCACGCTCATTCTACCTCCGGGCACCCTCGGAGGCCGTTCGTGCCGTGCGCTCCTTTACTCCCTCCCGGCGCATTGCCCAGACCCACACCGTCGCGCAAAGAAAGGTGACGAGGAGAGTGGGCAGCCCGACGGTGATTATTCCCACGACCGTGAACAGCGCGAAGCCGTAGGCGAGGTCGAAGAGATCGATCCGGTCAGCCAGCCACCAGCCGAGCGTCGAAGCGACAACCAATGCCGCCGTCCCTGCGGCAGTCCAAAGCAGCCCTCGCGGCGGCCAGTAGGTCGTGTCCGGTCGTGCCGCTGTCAGTACCTCCGACAAAGCCAGGCCGAACGCGACGAGGGCGGGCGGCAATGCGATGGCAGCAGCCAGCCGAGCACCCCGCCATCGGACTGAGGCATCACCAGGCTTCCGATGGTGCGAAGCAAACATTTCAGCTACCATTTGGTAGCAAGTATACTCTCGGCCCTCAATCGCTCGCAAATGAAACCTTCCAGCAACCCCTGTCGTCTCTCAGTTGGCGGCTTTCGGTGAGCCGCGTAGGCTAGGGTTGGTTTCCAGGGAGAGCGAACTGGCGCGCCGGCTGCCGACCCGGCTTGTCGCCGCTTTGGGCCGCACGAAGTCGGGGGAATCAGCGGCATGACGATACCGACTGTCAGCCGGGCCGCGCTCGGCTCATGGCGAATGGCTGCCCGGCCGGTCTGGCTGAGCTGGGCGCTTCGCGATGTGGCGCTTCCGTTCGTGGTGACGCGGGCGCTCCTCGCCTTTGTTGGCGTGCTGTCGATCGCGGCGCTCCCGATCTCGCCGTGGGTGTCCGCGGCCTGGACCAGGCCCGTCGCAGGGCCGCTGTTCGATGCCTTTTCCCGCTGGGACGGGTTCCGCTACCTGGCCATCGCGGCCAACGGCTACCCCGCGTCGGATCCGGCCAGCGCCGCGTTCTTCCCGCTTTACCCGGTCCTCGTGCGCTCCCTCGCCGTGCTGACGGGTGGGGCACATGGCGCCGGGCTCGAGGTCGCCGCGGTCATCGTCTCGAACGTGGCGCTGCTCGGCGCGGTGAGCGCCCTCATCGCGCTGTGCCGGCTCGACTACGGGTCCAGTGTGGCCTCGCGGGCCTCGTGGTACCTGCTGCTGTTTCCGACCAGCTTCTTCCTATCCGCGGTCTATGCGGACTCCCTGTTCCTCGCGCTCTCCCTCGGTGCGATGCTCTGTGCGCGCCGCGACCACTGGCTGCTGGCGGGTGCACTGGGCGCGCTTGCCACCCTGACGCGACCATTCGGCTTCGTGGTGGCCCTTCCGATTGCCGTGGAAGCCTTTCTGCGCTGGCGCGAGGGCGAGCGCTCCTGGCGACCGATCGCCGGCCTGGCACTCGTTCCCCTCGCCCTGGGAGGCTACATGGCCTGGCTCGGCTGGCACTTCGGTGACCCGCTGGCCTTCGTCCACGCCCAGGAAGGCTGGCACCGGTCGCTGTCCGGGCCGTGGGAAGGGTTCTTCCGGACACTGTCAGGGCCCCTGACCATGAACAGGTTGCCGCATTCTGCCGTCGACCTCGTGGCCGCGATTTTGACGCTCGGCCTGGTCGCCGCCGGGTGGAAGCTGCTGCGCCCGAGCTATGCGCTCTTCCTCACCGCGCTCGTGCTCCTGCCGCTCAGCACGGGCACACTCGGCTCGCTGATGCGCTTTGATGCCAGCTTCTTTCCGATCTTCGTGATCCTCGCCCTCGCTGGACGGTCGCGGGCCTTCGATCGGGTCTACGTCCTGCTGGGCGCCGGGGTGGGCGCGATGCTCATGGCCCTGTTTGCACAGTGGTACTGGGTCGCCTGACGCCTCGCAACAGGATCGGGATGCCGGGTCCGACCAGCGTATGGGCTCCCAGCAGGATCGGGATCGGAGCATCAGCGGCGGCGCGGGCGATGGCGCTCAGCCAGGGATCCGAGATCGCATCGCGGTGAAGCAGATCGCTCGCGAAACGATCCTCCGCCGATGGCCAGCGGTCCTCATCGGCGCCAAGTCGATCGGCCATCAGGACACGGGTGTCGAGGATGGCCCCGTCTGCGAGCTCGGCGACGGTTGAGGCCATTGACGCCGGTCCACGCACTTCCAGCAGGCGCCCGAGGGTGGCGCGGGGCGGACGAACGCGGTCCGCGGATCCGGATTCGCCGCCGATCGCCAGCGGGGAGGAAGCCCGCAGGCCGCGTTCCTCGGCAAGGAAGCGCACGCGACAGCGCACGTTGCGCTCGAGCCAGCCCAGGGTCCGGGAGCCGCTGCGACCGAAGACGAGCAGCTCGCGGCGGGGATCGGCTGCCAGCTCACGAAGCTCCTGGAGGCGCGGGACCGCGAGGCCGGCTTGCGCCGCGAGCTCCATCACAGCGTGCGGTGCTCGGCGCGTGAGGGCAAGCAGAGCGAGGTCGATCGGGGTGTCGAGGTCGATCGCGAGACGATCACGCGCGCCGAGATCGGCCACGGAGAAGCCCGCGCGCTCCTCCAGCCAGCGCGGCAGGGCATTGTCCGAGGGCAGCGGCGGGACCTCGGCCAGGGCCCCTGCGTCCGAGATGGCGCAGATGTCGGACGAGTAGCGGTTGTTGGTGAGCGCGCGCCGGTCGCCTGATCGCGCCACGTCCACGAGGCGTTCCGCGTCGGCCCGCCGGAGCAGCGGCACGGCACCGCTTCCCAGAACGATCAGTCCTCCCGCGACTCGCTCCTCCGCCACCAGGCGGGTCAGGCGTTCGCCGAACGATTCGATACGGCCGCCGATCGAGGAGCCGCCGTCCTCCCGACCGGGCACGACCAGCACGCTCGCGGCGCCTGAGGCCATGAACATGCCGGCTTGGTGCTCCACCAGTCGTCCGCGTGCCTGGGCCACCAGTCGGGTCAGCGGCGGATCTCCGTCGCGTGGCGGCTGGTGGAAGATGGCGACGAGCGGCCCCTGCATGGCCGGGCGAGTTTAGCCGCGCCAACGCCGAGATCGAGAGGAGGGACGCAGCGTGCGACGAGTGCGCGTCTACATCGGGCTCGGCGCGAATGTGGGTGACGCGCCCGCCACCCTTGGCAAGGCGGTGCGCGCCCTCGCCGCGCTCCCCGGGGTGCGGCTGCGCGGCGTGTCGCCGCTCTACCTCACCCGCCCGGTCGGCGTTACCGATCAGCCCGAGTTCCACAACGCGGTCGTGGCGCTGGATGTGCCTGCCGGACCCGACCCGGCCACCGGCGCGCTGGCGCTGCTCGTCGCGTTGAAGGGGTTCGAGCGCGCTTTGGGGCGGCAGGAGCGGAAGCGCTGGGGCCCGCGCGAGCTCGACCTGGACCTGCTCATCTTCGGCCGGAATCGGATCCGCGTGGAGCGGTCCGACTCAACCCGCAGCGCCGACCCCTCGAAAACGGGCGTGCAATGGCTGGAAGTCCCGCACGCCTCGGCTCACGAACGACTGTTTGTGCTTGCACCGCTGGCCGACCTTGCGCCTGGGCTCGTGCCGGGAGGCTGGGGAGAGAGCGTGCATACGGCCATGCGCCGTCAGCAGGAACGTGAAGGGCCCCGCGCCGTTCGCCAGGTTGGCCGCTGGGACCCGACCAGTCGAGAGTGGCATGCCTGAACGCGGACGTTCCGGTGCAGCATCGCTCAGGCGGCCGACCTCGCGCGATAGACGGGCCGTACCGTGATCAGCACGACCGTTGCGGCCAGCGCGCACGCGGCCCCGAACCAGAAGGGCGCACCTGGCGAGACGAGGTCCCAGAGGAGTCCAGCCACGAACGACGCGGGCAGGATCGCCACGGCAACGGCGAAGTTCAGGATCCCGTAGGCGGACCCGCGCAGGTTTGCCGGCGCAACGTCCGCAACGAACGCCCTGCCCACGGCCTCA
Organism: Candidatus Limnocylindrales bacterium; assembly: GCA_038253685.1. GTDB lineage: Bacteria > Chloroflexota > Limnocylindria > Limnocylindrales > CSP1-4 > JAFMJV01. The sequence continues at coordinate 5,084 of JBBSGX010000167.1, forward strand.
TTGATGCCGTAGTAACAGCCGTACAAGATCCACAGGCCCGCGGCAGACGCGCCATTGCCCGCCAGCGCGAAGCCGGCATAAGACACCCCGTAGATGAACCACGCGACCGCGATCGGTGCGCGCCTGCCGATGCGGTCCGACAGCGCCCCGGCCGGGAGCGACACCAGCGTGTTGGCGGCATTGAAGGCCACGATCATCAGCAGCAGGTCGCGCACGGCGACGCCCAGGTTCTGCGTGCGCAGGGCCAGGAATGCGTCGCTGGAGTTGCCCAGCGAGAAGAGCGAGTTGGCGGCCACGAAAAGCCAGAACGGAGCCGGCAGCTGGCGGGCATGGGCGAGGACCCGGGCCCAGCGCGTGTCGCCGGTCACGGCCGCCCGGTCGGCGGGCCGC
>JBBSGX010000168.1:0-5470 GCA_038253685.1 Candidatus Limnocylindrales bacterium
CAGCAGGAGCCGCCGGGCGCGCTCATCAAGGGCTGGTGCAAGCGCCCCGTAGCGCGTCTGGATGGCACCCTCGTCGATCACCCCCGGAGCATACCCAAGCACGCCCCATACGTCAAGTTATTACGTCACAGTGTCTTAGCGGGCAGCGCGCCGGGGCTCAACCAGATCCCGCCGTCGATCGGCGAGCTGCTCCCGCACCGAGCGGTGTGCGTCGCCAGGAGAGCGCGTGAGCGCCGGACGAAGTCCGCGATGAGCGCGAGCTGGTGACGTCGAACAGGCTCAGGAGCCGGTCGCTGTCATGCAGGAATGGACCGTAAGCTTCCAGCGCTAGCCGCTGTGCGTCGCCGCTCATCTCGATGATGACCCGGCGCCGGTCCGCGGTGTCTCGGACGCGCCGAACCACGCCGGCGGCCTCGAGATGGTCGAGCACCCCGGGTGATGGCCCGCCTTCGACTCCATGGGCGGGCCCCACGGGCACGCGACGTCAGCCGCCCGCCGGAACCTCGGCCGCGGTCTGGAGCTCGGCAAGCCGGTGGACCGCGGGCTTGCTCTCCTCGTAGAGCGAGCGGTAGATGCCGAACAGGTCGTCGTAGCGGGCGGTGAGCGCGGGATCGGGCTCGAGCACCACGCCCGGGCGCTCCCAGCCGATGCCCACCGGGACGAGGCCGACCGCCTGGGCGGCGAACAGGGCGTCCCCGTAGCTCGCGCCGATCGTCTCCTGCGGGATCACCTGCTGGTGCCCGGTCACGTCGGTCACGATCTGTGCCCAGATGCTGGACTTCGTCCCCCCGCCCACGGCGAGGAGGCGCCGCGCGGCGGCCCCGGCCTCGGCCATCACCTCGAGGTTGTGCCGGACCTCGAAGGCCGTTGCCTCGAGCAGCGCCCGAAACAGGTGGCCACGCCCATGCGTGAGGTTGAGTCCGGCGATGACACCGCGGGCCCCTGGGTCGAAGAGCGGCGAGCGCGCCCCGCCGAAGTACGGCAGCGCGAGCAGCCCGTCCGAGCCGGGGGGCACGGCCGCCGCCTCGTCGATCAGCACGTCGAAGGTGGCGGCCGAGGTCAGGTCGCGGAACCACTGTGTAAGGCCGCCGGACGGCGACAGGCCCGCGGCGAACGTCGGGGCGCCGGCGGTGGCCCCGATCGTGAGCCAGAGCGCAGGCCGCGGCGAGGGCTCGGCCGCCACCTGCACGATGAACATCGTCGTCCCGTACATGAGCATCGTGTCGCCCGCGGCGCGCGCGCCGATGCTGTACGCGTCTGCCCAGCAGTCCACAGTCCCGGCGACCACCGGCGTCCCTACTGGGAGCCCGGTCGCCGCCGCCCCTGTGGCGCTGACGTGGCCGACGATCTCGTTCGCCCAGGCCAGCCGCGGCAGCTCGAGACCCGGGGCAACCTCGGAGGCCCAGTCGCGGGCCCAGTCGCCGGCCGTCATGTCGTACAGCGGGTCACACTGGCTGGCGGAGTGGTGATCCAGGACGTACTCGCCGGTGAGGCGCTCGATCACGTACGAGTTCGCCATGTGGAGGCGGGCGGTCCGGGCCCAGACGTCCGGTTCGTTGCGACGGACCCAGGCGATCTTGGGCCCCACCGCCTGCGTGGTGAGCAGCGTCCCGCCGCGGGCGAGGATCGCATCAGCCCCGAACCGGTCGGTGAGCTCCTCGATCTCCCGGGTCGCGCGCATGTCGATCCCGTACAGGATGGCGGGGCGGAGCGGGCGCCCGTCGGCGTCGACTGGCAGGAAGCACGGGCCGATCCCGCTCACGCCCACCCCGGCGATGCGACACAGGCTGGCCGCGGCCGCGGAGAGCTCCTGGGCGATGCCGGCGAACTCCGCCCACCAAATCGCATCGGCGTCGTGTTCGGCCCACCCGGGATGGGGGAACGATGTGGCGTGCGGACGGGACGCCGTGGCGAGGATCTCGCCGTCGGGCCGGACGAGCACGCCCTTGGAGCTGGAGGTGCCGATGTCGACTCCCAGCAGCAGTTCCGCGCCTGTCGTCACATCGCCTCCTTGCATCGAATGCATTCGCCGGACGTCTGGACAGGCTACTCCCCTTCGCCACCGCCACGTAGCGTGGCCGCCACCGTTCGCGCTACGATCCTGCCAGGACAGCAAACGATTGCGCGCACGTGCTTGGGGCGGCCGCCGGCCGGCGGGACGGGCGCGCCGGATGCAAGTTGCGAGGTCAACGATGGCCAGGACCGTTCTCGTCACCGGAGCATCGAAGGGGATCGGGCGGGCGATCGCGCTCGGGATGGCCGGCCGCGGGTACGACGTCGCCGTCAACGATCTCCAGCGCGAAGCGCCCGAGCTAGAGGCGCTCGCGGACGAGATCCGTGCGGCCGGCAGCCGGGCAATCGTGCTGCCGGGCGACATCAGCCCCAAGGCGGACGCATCCGCCATGGTGGAAGGTGTGATCGGGGAGTGGGGCGTCCTGGACGTGCTCGTGAACAACGCGGGCGTGCTCAGCGTCGGCCTCGTTGAGGACCTCACCGAGGAGGCCTGGGACACGGTCTTCGACGTGTACGCCAAGGGCACCTTCCTGGTCACCCAGGCCGCCATCCCGCACATGAAGCGCCGGCGCACAGGCAGGATCGTCAACATCGCCTCGATCGGCGGGAAGCAGGGGCACCGGGTCAGGGCCACTATTGCTCCACCAAGGCGTCCATCATAGAGCTGACCCGGGTGCTGGCGATGGAGCTCGGCGAGTACGGGATCACGGTGAACGCGGTCTGCCCGGGCATCATCCTGACCGAGATGAGGCGGAACAACCTCGACACGCAGGAGAGCATCGGACCGCTGGACGAACGCCACCGCGCTCAAGCGTCTGGGTGAGCCGGAAGACGTCGTGGGCAGCGTGGCGTTCTTCGCCGGGGAGGATTCCTCGTACATCACGGGCCAGTCGCTCAACGTCTGCGGCGGGATCATCTTCTGCTAGGACGCCGTGGCCGGACGGGCCGACGTCGAGGAGGCATTTCGGATGACCAGGGACATCCAGCTCGCCGCATCGCTCATGTGCGGCGACTACCGCAGGCTCGGGGAGCAGATCCGCGAGCTGGACGCCGCCGGGATCGACCGGTACCACCTCGATGTCATGGATGGGCATTTCGTGTCCAACCTCGGCCTCGGTCCGGAGCTGATCGCCGGGATCCGCGGCGAGACGGACAAGCCGTTTGACGCCCACCTGCAGGTGAGCGAGCCCGAGCGCTTCATCGACCTGTTCGCCGCGGCGGGCTGCGAGACCCTGATCGTGCGCCTGGAGGCCACGATCCACCTCCGGCGGATCGTGGCGCGCATCCGGGAGGTCGGCTGCACCCCGGGCATCGCCCTAAATCCCGCGACGCCGATCGGCGCGCTCGAGGTGCTGTACCCGGACCTCGGCCAGGTGATCGTCCTCACCGTGGACGCTGGCTTCAAGGGCCAGCCGTTTACGTCGGCGGCACTGCCCAAGATGGCGGCCGTGCACCGCCAGCTCACCGAGGGCGGGCACGAGGCCGTGATCACGGCCGACGGCTCGGTGAACCCGGCCACCATCGACCGCCTCGTGGCCGCCGGCTCGCGCATCCTGGTCCTGGGCTCGACCGGGCTGTTCGGGGAGCCCGACTTCGGCGAGGCGCTGGCCCGCGTCCGCGAGCAGGCGGAAGCGGCCCTGCCGAGCGCGTCGTGACCACGGCGGGGCGCCGGCCGCGCATCTGCATGGTGGGCAGCGCCAACACTGACCTGGTCGCACGGGTCCCGCACTACCCCGAGATCGGGTCCTGCCTCACGGGCTCCGCGTTCGACATCTTCTTCGGCGGCAAGGGGTCGAACCAGGCCGTCACCGCCGCGCGCCTCGGGACCGAGGTCTCGGTGAATCGTCCGCCTCGGGGACGATGCCTTCGGGCGGGACTACATCGCCAACTTCGCCCGCGAGCACATCAACATCAGCTACGTCGCCATCGATCCGCTCCGGCACTCGGGGGTGGCCGTGATCATCGTCGAGGACCTGACCGGGCTGAACACGATCGCCTACACGCCGAACTCCAACGGCGCGCTCTCGCCGGCCGACGTCCGTGCGGGGGCGGCGGTGATCCGCTCGGCCGACGTCCTCGTCACGCAGCTCGAAGTCCCCGTTGAAGCGACCCTCGAGGCCTTCCGGATCGCCCTGGCCGCTCCCGAGCCACGCCCCCGCATCCTCCTCAATGCGGCTCCGTTCCCGCTCGTCCCGCATCCGGAGGAGCTGCTCACGAGCGTGGATCTGCTCATCTTGAACGAGGAGGAGGCGGCGCAATTCAGCGGCCGCGACGTGGGCAGCGTGGAGCAGGCCCTCGCCGCGGCGGCCGATCTCGCGGCCAGGTCTGGCGCCGTGGTGCTCACGCTCGGCGCGGTCGGGGTCGTGATCTGCGAGGCGGGTTCGTCGCCGTTCCATATCCCGGCTCGCCCGGTGCAGGCCGTGGACACCACTGGCGCGGGCGACGCATTCGTCGGCAGCATGGCCTACCTCCTCGGCGCCGGGGGGAGCCTCCGCGAGGCAGCGTCGAGGGCCGCCGAGATCGCGACGCGGACCGTGCTCAAGCGGGGAGCGCAGTCCTCGTTCCCGTACCGAGACGACGTCGCAGAGCTCCTGGGGATCACGCCGGCCCCCTGACCGGCATCCCCCAGCGGCCCGCGGAAGCCACGTCATGGCGCCCTGCACCGCGCCCTGGCCGCTCTGGCCGCCGGTTTCCTGTCGGGAGCGGCCCGCCCCGCGACCAGGGTCGCGGCAGTGCCCGCGCGCCCGGCCGCCCACCGACCCAGTGCCCCGGCGGAGGCGCCCATCGACAACATTGCGGGGCGGAGCCGGTCCTGCCGGCAATCGTTGCAGGAAGGCATTGCAGAATGGTGCGCGGGCCGCTAATCTGCCTATCGAACCGTTGCGCAACGCATTCGATGGTTCCGAGCCCCGACGTTGCCATTGCTTGGACGGGACGTGGCCGCAACCCGGCCGCATGCATCGCGCAAGCAAGCGGGCCCTCCAAAGCGGAGTGCCCAAAGGAGGAGTCGCCGGTGATGAACCGAAAGCGAGTCGCAACGCTCTTGATAGGGATGGTGTTGGTGGTGTCGGCCTGCGGCGGCTCGTCCGCCACGACCGCGCCTGCGTCCGCGGCCCCCGCCACGGCGGCCCCCGCCTCGGGTGCCCCCGCCACGGCGGCCCCCGCCTCTGCCTCCGCCTCGGGTGCCCTCGCCACGGCGGCCCCCGCCTCGGGTGCCCCCGCCTCTGCCTCCGCCGCGGCCGCGGGCGGCTGGGACGCGTTCGTCGCAAGCCTGAAGGGAAAGTACGCGGGCAAGTCCATGCGGCTCGTGACGATCGACGATCCGTTCATCGGCGCCATGCAGGCGCAGGCCAAGGAGTTCGAGACACTTACCGGCGCCGCGGTCAGCATCGACAAGTTCGGGTATGACGCGACCTACCAGAAGGAGCAGCTGGCGTGCCAGCAGAACTCCGACGCG
>JBBSGX010000169.1:0-5435 GCA_038253685.1 Candidatus Limnocylindrales bacterium
CCGAGCGTCGAGCCCCGGCCGAGCGTCGAGCCCCGGCCTTGCCTCGAAGCTGTCCTCGATCGAACGGCCCGGGATATGACCTGCATTCTTGCTACCTGCCGTAGACGACTCCTAAGGATTCGACTACCGCCCGCTAAGGCGGCCCGTATGACGTGCATTCATGCCAGCGCTCGGATGAGGCATCAAGCGCGCTGGATTGCCGGGTGATCGTCGGCCAAGCGCTGGCCAAGAGCAGCCGGCAAGAATCAGGCTCACATGGCAAAGATCAAGCCTCGGGAGCTCGCGTCAGAGGCCCACCACGCGAACCTGGAGCAGGTCGCTCGGCTCGGGGCGCAGATCCGTGCATCTCGCAGGTGGCGCCGTTTGGCCCAGCGCCAACTCGGAGTCAGCGTCGGGCTTCACCAGTCGACCGTGAGCCTGCTCGAGCGCGGAGAAGGCGGCGGGCTCTCCGTCGACACTTGGCAGCGCCTCGCGATCGCGATCGGTCGACCGCTGCGTCTGGACCTGCCGCGCGATCCTGACGAGGAACCCGCCGATGCCGGACACCTCGCGATCCAAGAGGTGGTTCTCCGGACCGCTCGAGCAGCTGGCTATGGGCGGCGCTTCGAGCTCTCCATGCGGCCATCCGATCCGTCGCGCTCGACGGACGTCGGTCTCATCAACGGTTCCGCGCGATGGGTCGTGTTGGTCGAGTGCATCAACACGCTTGGCAACCTGGGCGAGTCAGTTCGCTCCTCGGATCGGAAACGAGCTGAGGCTGAGGCATTCGCCGCGACCCTTGCCGCGGATGACGGCCCGCCCTTCCGGGTCGGTTCGTGCTGGATCCTTCGCGACGTCGAACGGAACCGTGCCCTTGTCAGACGCTATCCGGAAATCCTCACAGCGCGGTTTCCAGGGTCATCGTTGGTCTGGCTGCGGGCGCTCAGCCACGGGACGGCCCCGCCGGCCGAGCCCGGACTTATCTGGTGCGATGGCCGAGCGACACGGCTGTTCGCGGCTCGCTCTGCTCGATGAACTGGTCGCCGCGTTCCCGCATCCAAAGAGCCGTCGATTCGACGGGGTCCCGCAACGACTTCGTGACCAATCCGCCACCCTCGGGGCGATAGACTCGGCATCAGCGCGGCAGCCTGTTTCGAGGCGTCCAGGAGACGGCTGCCCGGAGGATCGCCAGGCCCGCCAATCGGGCACTGAAAGGAGTGGGCATTGGTCATCGAGATCGAAACGCAAGACCCGTTGGCAAAGATCGAGGCGGCGAAGGAACACAACATCCGCTTCGTCGAGATGCAGTTCACGGACATCATGGGCATCGTCAAGGGGGTGACGATCCCGCTCCACCAGCTGGAGGGGTCCCTCAAGAACGGCACCTGGTTCGACGGCAGCTCCATCGAGGGCTTCACCCGGATCGCCGAGAGCGACCAGTGGCTCAAGCCGGACATGGACACCTTCGCGGAGATCCCCTGGAAGCCCGGTCACGGCGACCTCGGCGCTGGTCCCCTCGGCAGCCGCGGCACGGCCCGCGTGATCTGTGACGTCTATACCCCCAACGGCGAAGCCTTCGCGGGCGACCCACGCGGGGTTCTCAAGCGCCAACTCGATCGGGCGACCAAGCTCGGCTACGTCTGGAACGCGGGCCCGGAGCTCGAGTTCTTCCTCTTCCGCAAGGACGAGGACGGCCAGATCAAGCCGCTCCCGCATGACAACGCCGGGTACTTCGACTTCTCGACTGACTTGGGCGCGAACATCCGCCAGGACATGGTCAACGCGCTGGAGGCGTTCGGGATCAGCGTCGAGGCAGCCCATCACGAGGTTGCGGCCGGCCAGCACGAGATCGACTTCCGCTACGCCGACGGGTTGAAGACGGCCGACAACGCGGTCACCTTCAAGTTCACCCTGAAGGCGATCGCACAGCTCCACGGACTGTACGCAACGTTCATGCCGAAGCCGATCTTCGGGATCAATGGCTCCGGGATGCACACGCACCAGAGCCTCTATTCCATCTCCCAGTCACGTAACGCGTTCGCCGATCCGGACAACAAGTATGGGCTCTCGGACCTGGCGCGCAGCTATATGGCCGGCATCCTGACGCACGCCCGCGGCATGATCGCGGTGCTGGCGCCCCTGGTGAACTCGTACAAGCGGCTGGTGCCGGGGTACGAGGCGCCGACGTACCTGACGTGGGGCCGAACAAACCGCTCGGCACTCATCCGGGTGCCCAAGGTCTCGCCCGGCATCAGCATCGAGGCGACCCGCGTCGAGGTCCGCTGCCCGGATCCGTCGTCGAACACGTACCTCGCCTTTGCGGTGATGCTGGCCGCCGGCCTGGACGGTGTCGAGAAGGGTCTCCAGCTGTCCGATCCTGTAGAGGAGAGCCTCTACGCGATGTCCTCGGATCGCATCAAGGAGCACGGCATCCGAGAGCTGCCGGGCACCCTCAGCGAGGCACTCGACGAGCTCGAGCAGGACGAGGTCATCTGCGGCGCCCTGGGCGATCACGTGCTGTCGCACTACGTCGAGGCGAAGCGCGAGGAGTGGAACGAGTACCGTACCCAGGTCACCCAGTGGGAGATCGACCGCTACCTCGACGCGTTCTGAGCGGATGTTCTTCCATGTTTGGTATTGACGGAAAGCGATCGGTTGTGAGTAAATCTGTCGAAGTGTTCCGGCCAGTGGCCGCCTAGCGGGGAAACCCCGCCATTTGAGGAAGCAGCGACCATGCAGCTCACCAGTCTTTCCCCTGTTCGCGCCCGCGTCGCGGTGCTTGGAATGTTTGCCGTGATCGCGGCCGCGTGCTCTGGCACGGGCGGGGCATCGGGCGCACCCTCCGGCACCGGGGGCGCGCAGGTCGTCCAGACAGCAGCGACGGGCGACACCTGCACCTACGCCAAGTACAACGGCGGCGTGCCCAAGCTCGATCTCAAGACGGCGACCATCGGTTTCGCGCAATCGGAAAAGGAGGCAAATCCCTTCCGCATCGCCGAGACCCAGTCGATCAAGGACGAGGCCACCAAGCTCGGGTACAAGCTCATCACCACGAACGCCCAGTCGGACCTCAACAAGGAGATTTCCGACATCAAGGGCATGATTGACCAGGGCGCACAGGCTTTGATCATCTCGCCGCTCAACTCGGAGGGATTGGATCCGGCCCTCGACTACGCCAAGTCGAAGAAGGTGCCGATCATGACCATCGACCGCTTCCTGACTACCAAGACGGCGTGCCAGGACTATATCGGATGGGTGGGCTCCGACTTCGTCGAGCAGGGCAAGCGCGCCTTCGATGCGCTGAGCAAGGTCACGGGCGACTCGTGCAATCTCGCCGTGCTCCTGGGTGCTGCCGGGGTCAACGTCACCAACGACCGCGAGAAGGGCTTCGAGGACGAGATGGCGGCCAAGAGCTCAAAGATCACGGTGGTCGCCAAGCAGGCGGCCGACTACGAGCGGGCAAAGGGTCAGACGGTCACTGCCCAGCTGATCCAGGGACATCCCGAGATCAACTGCATCTACGCCCACAATGACGAGATGGCTCTGGGCGCCGTGGCCGCACTCAAGGACGCGGGCAAGAAGCCGGGCGACGTGAAGATCCTCACCATCGATGGCACCAAGGGAGCTGTCCAGGGCATCATCGACGGCTGGATCAGCGGCGTCATCGAGTCGAATCCGCGGTTCGGCCCGCTGGCTTTCAAGGCCCTCGACGACTTCTACAACGGGGCCGGCGTCCCCGTGAAGACGATCATCTCGGACAAGGAGTACACGAAGGACAACGCGCAGGCAGAACTGCCCAACGCGTACTGAGCTCCTCCTGTAGCAGGGCCGGTCGCGCGCTCGGATCACGGGCGCGCGGGCTGGCCTTGCCGTCGTTCATTATCCGGCCGGATGCCTGAGGCTCACATGGGCAATGCGGCTGAGACACCGGTTGACACAGAACGGACGCCGATCCTCGACGTCCGGGACGTCACAAGGCGGTTTCCGGGCGTCGTTGCGCTCGATCGCGTATCCCTGCAGCTGCTGCCCGGCGAGGTGCACGCGTTGGTTGGCGAGAACGGCGCCGGCAAGTCGACGCTCATCAAGGTCCTGACTGGCGTCTACGCACCTGACGAGGGCAAGATCCTCTACCGCGGCCAGCCCGTCTCCTTTGCCAGGCCGCTCGATGCCCAAGCGGCCGGGATCAGCACGATCTACCAGGAAGTGAACCTGGTGCCGCTGCTCAGCGTCGCGCAGAACCTGTGGCTGGGACATGAACCGACGAACCGTTTCGGCTTCATAGATTTTCACAGGATGCACCGCACGGCAGCCGAAACCCTGCGCCGCTACGGAATCGAGATCGACGTCCGGAAGCCACTCCGAGAGTTTGGACTCGGCGTCCAGCAGATGGTCGCGATCGCGCGGGCAGTCTCCGCTGACCATCGGGTCGTGATCATGGACGAACCCACCTCCTCCCTCGAGTCGCGGGAGGTCGAGAAGCTGTTCGAGGTCATCGACCTGCTTCGCCACGGCGGGGTCGCAGTTGTATATGTGTCACACCGGCTCGACGAGGTCTTCCGGATCTGCGATCGAGTGACCGTGCTTCGCGACGGCCGCCGCGTCCACGTCGGGCCGGTGCGCGCCATCAGCCGCCTGGAGCTCATCGCGAAGATGTTGGGCCGCGAGATCTCCGAGGTACGCCATGCGCTCACCCGCTTCCGAGATGGGCATCACGACGCTGCCGCTGAGCCGATCCTGCGCGCGATCGGCCTCAGTCGGCTCCACGTGCTCCACCAGGTCTCCGTCGAAGTTGACGCGGGTGAGGTGGTGGGCCTGGCCGGCCTTCTCGGATCCGGTCGGAGCGAGACTGCCAAAGCAATCTACGGCGCTCAACGGCTCGATGAAGGGACTGTCGAGGTGGATGGAAAGGTGGTGCGCGCCGGCTCACCTCGCGCCGCCCTTCGGGCCGGCATCGCACTTATCCCCGAGGACCGCAAGGCGGAAGGTATCGTGCCCACCCTCTCGGTCCGCGACAACATCGTCCTGGCTGCCCTCCCCGAGCTGTCGCGCGCTGGTTTCGTTTCGGATCGGCGCCAGGACGAGATCGTGGACGGCCTCATCAAGCGCCTCCGAATCAAGGTGTCGAGCAGGGACCAGCGGGTCAGCGAGCTGTCGGGCGGCAACCAGCAGAAGGTGCTGCTGGCACGAGTTCTCTGCCTCGCTCCGAAAATCCTGATTCTCGACGACCCCACGCGAGGCATCGACGTGGGCGCCACCGCGGAGATCCAGGTCCTCATCAGCGAGCTGGCCGCCCAGGGGCTGGGGGTGATCCTCATTTCCTCCGAGCTCGAGGAGGTCGTCGAGGGCTCGGACAGGATTGTCGTTCTCAGGGACGGCAGTGTGGTGGGGACGCTGTCTGGGGACGAAATGAGCGAAAGCCGGGTCATGAGCGTCATTGCGGAGGCTGCGCTCGCTGC
>JBBSGX010000170.1:0-5418 GCA_038253685.1 Candidatus Limnocylindrales bacterium
CTAAGTGACGTCGCGCCTCATCGACGTGGCGGCCGCGATGATCGCCAGCATTACGGCATAACCGGCAAGCACCAGGCCGCCGGTCGCCTGGGGCAACACGTCCCCAGGGAGGTTGCCCAGCGCCCGACCGCTGGCCATTGGCAACCAGCGGCCGTAGTCGCCGAGCAGCTGCCCCACGAGTCCCTCCACGATGAGGATCCACGCGAGCGCGACGCCGACCGCCGTTGCAAGGTTGGGAACGAGCGCGCCGAGGCTCACCCCAACGGCCGCGAATAGTCCGTTCCAGAGAATCGCCCCCGCGAGCGTTCGCCAGGCGTCGTCGCCGGCCAGGCTCAAGGGCACGTCCTTGATCGCCGACCATGCCACGGCTGAGCCCAGCGCCACGGCCGCACTGGCGATCCCGAAGAGAAGCCCGACGCCGGTGTAGGCGACGAGCTTCGCCGCGATCACCCGGCTGCGCCGAGGGACCGCGAGATACGTGTCGGTGATCGTCTTGTGGCGGTACTCCGCGGCAACGGCGTTGACGCCGAGGATCAGCGAGACGAGCGACAGGATCCCCGCATGGGCGAGCATCTGGCGCGTTACCTGCGGGTCGTTCGGGGCGATTCCGTGCGTCGCATAACCGCTGACCCCGAGGACGACCAGCCCAAGCTCGATGATCAACAGGATCCACGGAGTCCGGATCGTCCGCAGCTTGTACAGCTCGTTGCCCATGAGCGCGAGCAATGGGACCTCCTGTCAGTTGGCTGGCGCGGGCGGCGTGGTCAGGTCGGGCGAGCCAGTGAGGCGCAGGAATGCGGCCTCGAGCGACGGTCGAGCGTCGCCCAGGGATAACAACGCGATGCCCTCGTCGCTGGCGAGCCGCCCGATTTCCTCGGCCGTCGCGCCACGCACCTCGAGGCCACCCTCGCCGGTCGGCAGTACCTCGAAGCCGCGCGCGCCGAGGGAGGCGCGGAGTCGCTCGATCTCCTCGGTCCGAACGGATACCGTCGCCTCGCCGAGCTCGCCCAGGCGGCCGGCGAATTTGAGCCGACCATCACTGATGATCACGACCTGGTCGACCGTCTGAGCGACCTCGCTCAGGAGATGGCTGGAGATCAGGACGGTGCGTCCGCTCGCTGCGAATCCACGCAGAAGCCCTCGCAGCCAGGCGATGCCCTCGGGATCGAGACCGTTCGCCGGCTCGTCGAGGAGCAGGACCTCGGGATCACCAAGCAACGCGCCAGCGAGACCGAGGCGCTGCCGCATCCCGAGCGAGTAGCCGCCGACGTGCCGCTCAGCGTCGCGGGTGAGACCCACGAGCTTGAGCACCTCGTCCACCCGATCGAGCGGCACGGCGGTCGCCGTCGCGAGCACATGGAGGTGGGCCCGAGCCGTTCGGCCAGGATGAGCGCCGGTCGACTCGAGTACCGCGCCCACGACGCGGCGCGGTTGGGCGAGTTGGTCGTATCGTCGGCCGTCGATGAGCGCCTCGCCGCTCGTAGGACGAACCAGGCCAAGCACAGCCCGTAGCGTGGTCGTCTTGCCGGCGCCATTGGGTCCCAGGAATCCCGTGACATGACCAGGAGCGACGTTGAAGGAGAGATCCTCGACGGCATGGACACTACCGAAGCGCTTGGTCAGATGGCGGACGGAAATCTGCGCCATGGCATCCTCCGGGGAAGGCCGCGAGTCGTAGGGAGTCGGGCAGGTCCGTGTCAGGCTCCCTTGAACTCCTCGCGCCGCAGGCGGGCGAGGACGTGCTCGCGGGACACGCTGTGGTCGCGGTCGTGCTGGCGCGCATGGCCGAGGACATGGGCCTGTACCTTCGCGACGAGTTCGTCCTCGTCCTCACCGGTGATCACCACGTCGCAGCGTTTGCAGGTCAGGCTGAGGCTCATTGTGTCTCCTTGGAATGTGTTGAAGGTGGGATCTGCCGCGAGTGCTGGTCTCGCCTAGTGGGTGCCGGGCCCGACGGCTCCGCTGAGGTGCAAGAGCAGGAACAGCACGATCAGGGCGATCCCGACCACGATGAACAGCGCCGTCTGCCAGCGTGGCATGCCGATGTTTGATCCCTGGCGGTCCCCCAAGCCCTGGTCGCCTTTGGATTCGGGGTAAGGGTCGGTGTGTCGGGGCGAATCACCGAGGTGCGTCTCCTCCGTGGGCGGTTCCAGAGAGTTTTCAGTCACCAGGCCCGGCAGTTTATCAAGACATAGTGTCGTTGTCGAATCAGTTAGTCTCGACCCCTGCAACGCGTATCCTTGTGCAGTGCCGAAGCTCTGGACCGAGACGATCAAGGCGCACCGTCGCGAGGTGCGGGACGCGACGCTTGACGCAACTGCGGCGCTGGTGGGCGAGCATGGGCTGCGGTCGGTGACGATGTCCCAGATCGCCGAGGAGACCGGCATCGGGCGGGCGACGCTGTACAAATACTTCCCGGACGTCGAGGCCATCCTGCGGGCCTGGCACGAACGTCAGATCAGCGGCCACCTGGAGCATCTCGCCGCCGTTCGAGACGCGGCCGGCGACGCGCTTGATCGACTCGAGGCCGTCCTCGAGGCCTACGCCCTGATCGCTCACCAGTCACGCGGCCACCACGGCAGCGAACTCGCGGCATTCCTACATCGTGATGAACAGGTCGCGCGGGCGGAACAGCACCTCCGCCAGATGATTCGAGATCTACTGACCGAAGCGGCCACGATCGGCGCCGTCCGCGACGACGTCCCGGCTGACGAGCTCGCGAGCTTCTGTCTCCATGCGCTCGAAGCGTCCAGCGGCCTGGCCTCGAAGGCCGCAGTGCGTCGGCTCGTGTCGCTCGCCCTGGCTGGGTTGCGCCCTGCGGGCTGACTCATTGGACGGCCTCGGACCAACGTCTCCCTCAGGTGACCACACCCGACTGGATTCGCTCGATTGGGCGATACTACGACAGGTCTGTAGGAGCGCCCAGCCCCAGTCAGTCGGGAACGTCCAGCAGGAGAGTGTTCATTCCAAGGTCCGACGGACCCCAGGACGGTATCGAGACGACGATCCGCAGAATGAAGCCCGCCGGGAAGCGTCCTGCTCGCCGACGGATCGGGATCGCGATTGAAACGGCGCTCGCTGTGGGCCTGTTGCTCGTGCCTGTGAGGGCCCGCGCGGCCTCTCCGTCTCCCGGGCCGATTCAGGGGGTGGATCCGAGAAGCGACCGGCCCCGGTGATGATCGGAGATCCCTTCCTCGCCCTGGCCGCTGTTGTGTCGCTTGGCGCTGCAACAGTGGGTGCCACGGTGATCTACGTTCGGTTGGCAGGATGGAAGTCCCGCGACCGCGCGCTATGACGACCGAAATCGCGCTCTGGCTGGGGGACCGCGGTAGCTCCTCACTCCGTTGCATCTCGAACATGGGCAACTGCAACATGCACTTGAAGCGAGCGTCCGGTGTTTGGCTGGCCGCGCTGGCTCTCGTCATGACAGTCGTCGCCTGCGCAGGAGGCAGCGGGGCTGGGGCATCGCCCTCCCCGATGGCAAGCCAGCCCACGAGCGGATCCGCCGCCGGGTCGGGTGGCCAGGTCGTGAACGTCACCCTCACTGATGCGTTGCGCATCGAGCCGGCCCAGATCGCGGTTCGAGCCGGTCAGGTCGACTTCGTCGTGACCAATACCGGGACGGCGGAGCATGAGTTCTTCGTTGGCGATGAGGCTGCGCAGTCGCAGCATGAAAAAGAGATGTCACAGGGCGGGATGGTCATGGACGAGCCTGACGGAATCTCGGTGGCGCCCGGGGCGACAAAGACGTTGAGCATGTCCCTTTCCTCGGCCGGGACCCTGGTCGGCGGCTGTCACGTCAGCGGCCACTATGCCGCCGGGATGAAGACGCAAATCACGATCAGTGGTTGACCCTGTCGCGTCAGAGCCCAACTCCGACGTGCCGGGCGAAAGCGGCGGACCCGAGCCGGCCGTAGCGCGAGGAGCGACTGATCCTGACGCCAGTCGCTGGGCTCGTCGGACTCGCTTCCCGGCACGCGTGGAGGTGCTCACGATCATCGGCATCACCATCGTGGGCATTGCCATCGCATACGGCGTGACACGCCCGATCGAGCGTCCCGCCGCGCCCGCATCGGTCGGGCTCGGGACTTCCTTCTATCGCATCGGCGCGGAGACCCAGGGCGTTGCCATTGGCCAACGCGCGCCTGATTTCACCGGCCAGCAGGACGGGCGCGACGTGCAGTTGACCGACCTCGACGGCCGGCCCATCTCCTTGAGCTCGCTGGCGGGCCACCCCCTGTGGGTCAACTTCTGGGCGACGTGGTGCCCGCCGTGCCAGTCGGAGACCCCTGACCTCGAGGCTGTCGCGCAGGCCCACGCGGCAGATGGATTGGTGCTGCTTGCGATCGACGTCCAGGAGCCGGCCGACGTGGTGCGCGCCTACGTCAACCAATACGGCCTGACGTATCAGATCGGCCTGGACACCACGGCAGCCATCATGCAGCGCTACGGAGTCTTCGGACTCCCGACGCACTACTTCATCGACCGCCAGGGCGTGATTCGCGATCGCCTTTTTGGCCCACTCTCACGCGCTGAGATGGAACGCCGCGTCGCCGCGATCGAAGCCCCGTGACTGCCTGATTCCTTCGACATCCATGATACGAACGGAGCGGAGCGCATGGTTGTTGGCGGGGCAACTCGATGACTGATATCCGGCTGGGGTCGTTGGGGCCGTTCGCGTGGATCGACCTCATCGTGCTCGGTTGGTTCGCCGTGACCGCCCTCTCGGTGAGCTACGTGGCCTGGGATGCCGTGCGCAACAACCCCGAGATGAAGGTCATGAAGCTGGGCTGGGTCCTGGTGACGCTGTACCTGGGTCCGCTCGCCCTCGGGTTGTACGTGCTGTCGTGCAAGGAGCCGTCGCCTGGCACCCACGAGCGTTTCATCACCCCGCTGTGGAAGCAGGCTCTCGGCTCGACGATCCACTGCGTGGCCGGCGACGCGACCGGCATCATCGTCGCTGCAGCGATCACGGCGTTGCTGGGCCTGCCGATGGGCGTTGATTTCCTCGTCGAGTACGCGGCTGGCTTCGCCTTCGGCTTGCTGATCTTCCAGGCGCTCTTCATGAAGGACCTGATGGGCGGCTCCTACCGCCAGGCGGTGCGCCAGACGGTCCTTCCGGAATGGCTCTCCATGAACTTCATGATGGCCGGCATGTTCCCGACCATGGTGCTCCTGATGATGGGCCGGGACATGCGCGCCATGGATCCCACGCAGCCTGTGTTCTGGGGTGCCATGTCGGTGGCCGTGGCCGTTGGCCTCGTGGTGGGCTACCCCGTCAACACCTGGCTGGTTCAGAAGGGCCTCAAGCACGGCATGGGCACCGTCCGCGCACTTGGCAGGGGCGGTCACTCGATCGAGTCGGAGCGCGAGCATTGGGCGGGACCGGCGGAATCCGCTCCGCGATCTGCCAATTCC
>JBBSGX010000171.1:0-5382 GCA_038253685.1 Candidatus Limnocylindrales bacterium
GCGTCGGCCACCTTCATTCGGGGCAGCCTCAGCCGCCGGCCATGGCCGGCAGCAGGATAACCGTGTCCGTCGCGGCGACCGGCGTCGCAAGCTCCTGTTCATAACGGACGTCCCGCCCGTTGACATAGACATTGACGAAGCGATTCAGAGCGCCGTCAGCGGTCAGCAGCTGGTCGCGGAGGCCCGGGTACTCGCCGATCAGCGCCTGGAGCGCCTCACCGACCGTCGTGCCCGTCACCTCGACCTGCTTGTTGTTGCCGGCCTGCGCGCGTAGCACCGGCGGAATGCGAACGGCCGTCACGCCGTGGCTCCGACGCTCGCGGGAGCGGGACTCGCCTCGGAGAGGTCGATGGGCCTGGCAGCCTCGGCGCCGTCGCCGCACGCCGGGCAGTGAGGATCACGACGCAGCGTCAGCTCCTGAAAGGTCGCATCCAGGGCGTCGTAGATCAGCAGCCGGCCGGCGAGGCTGTCGCCGATTCCGAGCAGCAGCTTGAGGACCTCGGTGGCCTGCAGCAGACCCATCGTGCCTGGAACCACCCCGAGCACGCCTGCGACCGAGCAGCCCGGAGCGAGCTCGGGCGGCGGGGGCGTCGGGTAGAGGCAGCGGTAGCACGGGCCTTCGAACGGCTGGAAGACGGTGAGCTGCCCTTCGAAGCGATAGACGGAGGCGTGCACGACCGGGATGCGGGCGCGGACGGCCGCATCGTTCAGGGTGTAGCGCGTCTCGAAGGTGTCGGTGCCATCGAGGATCACGTCGTACCCCTCGATCAGGCGCTCCACGTTCTCCTCGGTCAGCATCTCCTCTTGGACGTTGACCTTCACGTCGGGGTTGAGGGCGTTGATGCTCTCAGCAGCCGATTCGGTCTTCTTGCGCCCGATTCGATCGTTGGTGTGGATGACCTGACGCTGAAGGTTCGAGAGGTCGACCGTGTCGAAGTCGACGATTCCGATGGTGCCGACCCCCGCAGCGGCGAGGTAGAGCATGGCCGGTGCTCCAAGCCCGCCGGCGCCGATCAGCAGGACCTTCGACCCGAGCAGCTTCGCCTGGCCTTCTGCGCCGACCTCCGGCATCAGCAGGTGGCGGCTGTAGCGCTGCTTCTGCTCCTTTGAGAGCACGACGGGGCGGGTCCACTCGCGGCCTTCGCTCTTCCAGGCCTGGAATCCGCCGCTCATCGAGGCCACGTCTTCATAGCCCATCTGCTGGAGCGTCTGTGCCGCGAACAGGGAGCGCACGCCGCTGGCGCAATACAGCACCACTGGAGCGCTGCGGTCGGGCACTGCGGCCTCGATGCGCTGCTCGAGATAGCTCTTGGGGATGAAGGCCGCGGACGGAATGTGGCCTTCCTCCCATTCGGACGTCTCGCGGACGTCGACGAGGTGTGCGCCGCGCTCTGACAGCAGCTCTGCCTCGCCCGTCGTAACCTCGCGGGTCGAGGCGCGGGCCTGGCGCAGCAGGTCGGCAAAGGTCTTGCTCATGGTGTTGGATGGGCTCCAGCTGGATGTTCGGATGGCGTCGCGTGCGCTTGACGGGCGCCGCGGGAGGGTCGCGGGATGGGTTCTGCCAGCCCTGCTCAGGCCGGCCCGGGACAGATGCGCGTGCTCGAGGTGGTCATGAGCGTGCCTCCGTGGGTGTCGGAGTCGTACCCATGCCGGCCAGGGCGCGTCGCAGTGTGTCCACCGAGAGGAGGGCGCATTTGAGCCTGGCGGGGCTGATCTCGATGCCCAGCGCGTCGAGCACGTCCTGGTTGCCCAGCCTCGCAACGTCCGTGAGCGACTTGCCTCGGATCTCGTCCGTCAGCAACGACGCCGATGCCTGGCTGATGGCGCAGCCACGACCGGTGAAGGCCACGTCGCTGACCGTGCTGTCGTCGCCGATCTCGAGCATCAGCGTGATGCGGTCGCCGCACAGCGGGTTCGAGCCCTCGTACGAGGCGTCGGGATTCGGCAGCGTGCCGAAGTTGTGCGGCCGCCGGTAGTGCTCCAGGATCTCGTCGCGGTACAGGTCATCCATTGGTGAAAGCCTAGCGGAAGTGCCGTGCTCCTGGTCAGTGACCGGTCACGCCGGCAGGCTCCGGCGCTGAAGCCCCGTCTGCGGTCGTGGACGCGGGCTCTGAGCGAGCGGCGCGCCCGGCGGCCGAGCCCGCGCCCTCGTCGAAGATGCGCTGCACCTTCTGGAGCCCCACGACCAGCCGATCGATGTCCTCGCGGTTGCTGTAGACATTGAAGCTGGCGCGTGCGGTGGCCGTCTCGCCGAGTCGCTCGTGGAGCGGTTGCGTGCAATGGTGCCCGGCACGGATCGCGACGGCCTCGCGGTCAAGCAGTGTCGCCACGTCGTGCGGGTGGACGCCGGGCAGGTTGAACGTCACGATCCCGGCACGTTCCGTTGCCGAACGCGGCCCCAGGATTCGGATGCCGGGCACATCGCGCGGCAGCACCTCGAGGGCGTACTCGGTGAGCTCGCGTTCGTGGGCACGAACGTTGTCCATGCCGATCTCCGTGAGGTAGTCGAGTGCCGCGCCGAGGCCGATTGCCGCGGCGATGTCCGGCGTGCCGGCCTCGAACTTCCAGGGCACGTCGTTGAAGGTCGTGCGTCGCAGGTGCACCTCTCGGATCATCTCGCCGCCACCCATGAACGGCGGCATCTCATCGAGGAGCTCGCGGCGCGCCCAGAGCGCACCGGACCCCGTCGGGCCCAGGACCTTGTGGCCCGAGAAGACGTAGAAGTCCGCGTCGAGGTCGGTCACGTCGACCGGGCCGTGCGGCACCGCCTGCGCGCCGTCGATCAGGACCAGGGCGCCGGCCGCGTGGGCAGCCGCGATCATCTCCTTTGCGGGGTTGATCGTGCCGAGGCCGTTCGAGACCTGCGTGAACGCCACGAGCTTCGGCCGCGTCCGCAGGAGGACCTCGAAGCTCTGCTGGTTGAGCCGCCCGTCGTCGTCGATCGCGACGAACTCCAGGTCCGCGTCCTTCTCCTGGCTGAGCAGCTGCCAGGGCACGAGGTTGGCGTGATGCTCGAGCTCGGTGAGGACGATCGTGTCGGCCTGGCGAATATTGCGCCGGCCCCAGCTGTACGCGACGAGGTTGATGGCCTCGGTGGCGTTGCGGACCATCACGATCTCGTGATAGTCGGGAGCGTTCAGGAAGCGCGCGATCGTGCCCCGCGCCTTCTCGTAGGCGGCCGTGGCCTCCTCGCCAGTCGTGTAGATCCCGCGGTGGACGTTGGCCGTGTAGCGGGTGTTGTAACCCTCGACCGCGTCGAGCACGGCCCGCGGCTTCAGGGACGTCGACGCCGAGTCCAGGTACGCCAGGGAGCGCCCGCCGAAGTCGCGCTCGAAGAGCGGGAAATCGCGGCGGATGGCGACGGGGTCGATGGGGCGGTGGCTGCCCATGGTTCTCTCCGGCTGGCTGGCTGTCAGTGGATCGCCGCGTCGGTGGTCTCGGCGGGCTCGGGACCCTCGTCCTCGGTGATCTCGAGCCCTGCCTCGCGCAGGATTGGCGCGTAGCCCTCCGCCTCGAGTTGGAGCGCGAGGTCACGGCCTCCGGACTTGATGATGCGGCCCGCGGCGAGGACGTGGACGTAGTCCGGCGTGATGTAGTTGAGGAGCCGCTGGTAGTGCGTGATCAGCAACACGCCGAGGTCGGGATTGAGCTGGGCGTTGACGCCCTCCGCCACGATGCGCAGCGCGTCGATGTCGAGGCCGGAGTCCGTCTCGTCGAGAACCGCGAACTCGGGCTGGAGCACGGCCATCTGGAGCATCTCCAGGCGCTTCTTCTCTCCGCCGGAGAAGCCCTCGTTGACATAGCGGCCGGCGAACGCGTCGTCCAGGCGCAGCAGCGCCATCTTCGAGCGCAGCAGGTTGCGAAACTCGCCCATCTTGATACCGCCGCGCGTCGGGTCAGATGGGTCGATCTCTTCGTTCGGTGCCTCGAGGCCGCGCCGCCGGGCATTGAGCGCGGTTCGAAGGAAACTGGCCACCGAGAGACCGGGGATCGCAGTCGGATACTGGAAGGCGAGAAAGAGTCCGAGTCGCGCCCGCTTGTCAGGGGACAGCTTGAGCACGTTGTAGCCCTTCCACAGGACCTCGCCGCGCGTGACGGTGTACGCAGGATGGCCCATCAGGGCGTAGGCGAGGGTCGTCTTGCCGGACCCGTTGCGGCCCATGATCGCGTGCACTTCTCCCTTGCGGACGGTCAGGTCGATGCCGGCCAGGATCTCGCGCGACGGATCTGCCACGGGCACGACGTGGAGGTCGCGGATCACGAGCTGGCGGTCGTCGACAGGATGGGTCGGGATAAGGCTGGAGGCCTGCGAGGGCGCCTGGATGGCAGCCTCGTCGTTGATGGCAGTTGCGGTTCCGGTCTCGTTCATGCGCTGGTGACTGGCTCCGGTGTTTGGGACTGATCCGTCGCCGCGGCCGTCGACGGGTGGAGGGGCAGCGAGTGGAAGGGGTGCAGTGCCCGCGGTCGGGCGAGGTCGGCGAGGGTCAGCGAGTCGAGAGCTCCGACGACGGCGTCCCGCACCCGGACCCACAGCAGGTTCACGTTGCAGAAGCCCGTGCGTTCGCACGCTCCCGCGTGCAACGGATCTTCGCTGGCGCAGATCATCGGTGCGATCGGGCCTTCGAGTGCCTGGAGCACCTGGCTCATGCGGATCTCGGTGGCGTCGCGCGCGAGCTCGTAGCCGCCGTGTGCGCCGCGGGTGCTGGTCACGAGGCCCGCTTCACGAAGGCTGACCACCAGCTGCTCGAGGTAGGGCCGCGGCAGATCCTCGTGGCCGGCCATTTCCGTGAGGCTGACCGGGCCGGTGCCACGGTGACGCGCGAGCTCCACCATCAGCCGCACGCCGTACTCGCCTCGCGTCGAGAAATGCAGAGCGCCGTTGGACGGGAAGGTGGTTCGCACGGAAGGAAGCTCCAGGGTCAGGGCCGGCCCCGTGGGCGCGCCTGGGCGCCCGACGGGAATTCCGACCTTCTACGTCAGGATTGAAGTCTAGCCCGAGGGTTCCGGAGCCGTCAATCGCGCGACCGCCAGCACGCGCAGGCCGCGGCTTGCTACCGCTGCCAGGCCATGGACCGGTTGTGGGAGCCCCGCCGATCAGGGCGATCGGCGGGGCGTCACGGCATCGGCTCGTCACCCACCGATGTGCGGAAGGAGCCGTAGCTTGTAGATGTGGTTCCCGAAGTAGTCGCTCACGTACACGATGTCCTTGGCGCCGAGCGTGATGAAGTCGATTTCATCGTCCGCGGCCGGCTTGGTCCAGGCCGCGATGGGCCTTCGCTGCGAGTCGAACACCTGAACGCGGACCTTCGTTTCGAGAACGAAGAGATTCCCAGCGCCATCGACCGCGATGTCGTTCGGCAGGGCTAGGTTTCCAGGAGCGAA
>JBBSGX010000172.1:0-5355 GCA_038253685.1 Candidatus Limnocylindrales bacterium
CGAGCCCATCGAGGACGCCACCACGTTCCGCGGCAACGCCATCCTGAAGGCACGCTTCTACGCGGAGCGCAGTGGCCTGCCGACGCTTGCCGATGACTCGGGCCTGGAGGTCGACGCCCTGCATGGGTCTCCGGGCGTCCGGACCCGGCGCTACGCCTCGGAGAACGCCACGGACGACGAGAACAACGCCAAGCTCCTGGCTGAGCTCGGCGACCTGCCGCCCGAGCGCCGGACGGCTCGCTACCGCTGCGTGCTGGCGTTCCTCGACCCACGCGGTGGGTCAGTTGGCCATCGGGGCGAGCGGCCCTGGGTGGTGACGCGCTCGGGGACGTTCCGCGGCCGCATCGCGACGGCCCCGCGCGGGACCAACGGCTTCGGCTATGACCCGATCTTCGAGCCCGTGACCGAGGCGCCCGGCGGCCGGACCGTGGGCCAGCTCAGCGCCGATGAGAAGAACCGGATCTCGCACAGGGCAAAGGCGGCGCGTGCCATGGCGCGCCATCTCAGGACCTGGCGCGACCCGGCTTAGACTTCAGCACATGGCATATCGCGTCAACCAGCCAATGGGAATCATGGAGGCCGTCCAGGGCGGCATCCGCACCGTGGTGTGGATCGGCGTGGGGCTGCTCGCCGTCGGGATCTACCTGCTGCTCTCGCTGTTCATACCCGGGCTGGCACTGCTCGGTTCGGTCGTGGTTCTCGGGCTCGGGCTCGTGCTCCTCGCCGGCTACTTCTCGGAGCGGCGCGGGGGCTGGGCGTTGTACGTCGGAGCGATCCTGACGGCCGTCGGCGCGGCGCGGCTCCTGACCGAGATCGCGTTCGTGCCACGCAACGGGCTGACCGCGATCGCCATCGGGCTTGCATTCCTCGGCATCTCCTGGGTGCGCCGCTCCTCGGGACGCGGCGGCGGCTGGGAGGCCAAGGTAGGGATCATTGCGCTTGCCTTCGGCCTGCTCGAGCTCGCCGTCGGGTCGATGCCGGGGTCGCCGAGCCTACTGGACCTGGCCCTGCCGATCCTGCTCGTCCTGATCGGCATGGTGGTCGTCAGCCGAGGGCTCGGCCTCAGGCGTGGCGTCGGGCGAGCAAGGTCAGTCCGACCGTAAAGAAACCGGCCGCCAGCAGGATCAGCGGAGCGAGCAGCGAGCGGCCGCCGCTGGCGATGTCCACGGCGGAGACCAGGAAGCCCAGCGCGTTGAACGTGATTGCGGCCAGGTTCTGGAGGCGGATGAGCCCGTAGCCGGCAGCGCGCATCGCGAAGACCCCGGCGACCGCGTAACCCAGGGTGGCGGCTCCCGCCATGCGGAAGATGAAGTGGTCGGTGCCCGCCAGCCCGAACAGCTCGGCGAAGAGGCCCGGCACGAGTAGCGGCAGCACCCCGAAGACGGCGGCTGACAGCGTGGCTAGGCCAAGTACGACACGGAACGGCGGCATGATCGGTCGCCCGGGATCCACGGAACCGTCCTCGTCACGTTGCAGCCAGTAGGCGGAGATCAGCGTGAAGGACCCGGCCGCGACCAGGACGAACAAGACCACCCAGCGGCTGTCGCCCTCGGCGATCGTGAAGAGGCAGCCGATGGCGGCTGCGCCAGTGAAGGTGGCGCTTCCGATCGCGGCAATCCGGTACGCCTTCCAGCTCACCCCCGCGAGCGCGATGGCCGCAACCACCGCGTACCCGAACGTCGAGGCGCCCGCCAGCCGATAGATGATCGGGTCGTTGCCCGAGTACCCCGTCAAGGACGCGAAAGCGCCGGTCACCAGCAGCGGGCCCAAACCAAAGAGTGTCGCCGACGCGACCTGCACGGCCAACAGCGCGCGGAACAGCGGCAGCCGCGCCTGATCGACCTCTATTCGGGCGCCCGATGACATCGCGGCATCCCTCCCTCGTCCTTCCCATGACAAGCATGCCGGTTTTGCTGCCGGTGGGACGAGCGGAAAGGCTCAGATGCTGCTCCCACGGGTGCATCCGGGGCCGCCGGTATGATGGCCGCGTCGGGGTGTGGCGCAACGGTAGCGCACGTGCTTTGGGAGCCCGAGGTTGCGGGTTCGAATCCCGCCGCCCCGACCAGTAGTCGTGGCTCTGCAGCTCGGCAGGCACATGGAAGCGCGCCCGCAGGATGCGAGCGCGCTGTGATTCCCGGGAACGACGGTGGCTAGACCGGGCCGCGACCCGCGCGGCGGTTCCCCATGAAGAAGCTCACCACGAGAACCACGATGACGGCGCCGATCACCGCCACGATGATCGAGGTGATGTTGAGGTCGCCGTTCTTGGCGCCTGCACCCACGCCGAGATGCAGGATGTTGTCGGCCAGGAACCCGCCGACGAGCGCGCCGACGATCCCCAGGACGATATGCCCGATGACGCCGAGGCCCTCATCGCCCTTGACCAGGAGCCCGGCGATCCACCCCGCGATCGCCCCGAGGACGATCCAGAGAATGATGTCGACCATGTGTGTTCTCCTTCCCTGATTGGGTACGCCCCCACGCCGCCACCGGCGGATTTCAGCCGAGACAGTGGGGGACGGCAGGGCGCGATGGGATTGCACTCCTCTCCCGCGCGTATCACCCGTGTCGCAATGCGGCCTTCCGTCCTGACGAAGCGCCGGCGGGAGTGTGGGTCTCCCGGGCCTAACCGGCTTCCTCGCCTGCCACGGGCGGAGCCGGCTCCGACGTTCCGGCGTTGAAGGCGTCGAGGTCCCGCCAGCGCGTGCCGCAGGCCAGGCACTCGATCGCCGGCGGTGTCTCCGGTTCGCGGTCGCCGAGGCCAAGCAGATCGGAGTAGGGCTGTACGCCCATGACCGCGATGTGGGGTGGCCGCGCGACGGCGAGCCGGTGCTGGCCGCATACCGGGCATGCCAGCTGCGACCGCGCTTCGGCATCCGTCAAGGCGAGCCCCAGTGGTACGACTGCTTGACGATGCGGAGGTAGACGAAGGTCTCCGTCGAGGTCACGCCCTGGACCTTGCGCAGCTTCTCCGCAAGGAACTGGAGGAGCGCTTCATTGTCGCGGCAGACGGCCTCGATCAGCAGGTCGAACGCGCCGGCCGTGACGACCACGTAGATCACTTCGGGCAGATCGGCGATCGCATTGGCGGCCTCCAGCAGCTGGTCGCCCTGGCAACGCACGCCGATGAGCGCCATCTGGTCGTAGCCGAGCTTGAGCGGATCCGCGACGCCGACGATCTGGAGCACGCCACGCTCCATGAGCCGGTTCGTGCGCGCGCGCACGGCGGCCTCGCTCACACCGAGCTCCGAGGCGATCCTGGTATACGGGCGACGCCCGTCCTCCTGCAGCCGCTCGATGATCTCCAGGTCAAGCTGCGAGATCTCGTCGGCCGAGCGCCCGTTGCCCGGGCCGCCTGGCTGTTGCATGGCGTCCACACTATCAGGGTCGGACCTGTATCTCGGCTCCCTGCCTGCGAGTACCATCGAGCGGTCCGGGGGGTTACTGTCGTGCCCCCTCGTGTCATCGCGACCCAGAACCGCGACGACCACCCCTCGAATTCAGCGTGCCGATCGAACAGTTCCTACTCCTGCTCGGTATGGCCACCGCGGTCATCGTCACCCTCATCGGGGTGATTGTCGCGGCGTGGCTCCAGTGGCGCCGCGGTGCGGAGGACATCGCGACGGTTCCGGTTCCCCTCGACTCCGACTCGGGGACAGGCCTGTCGATCCTGGGGCCGCGGACCGCCGCGGATGTGGCCGCCCTGAACATCCCGCGTCCGGGCACGGCCGATCGCGTGATCCGCGTCATGGCGTTCCTGTTCCTCGCCGCGGTCGGGGTATTCGTGGCGGTCACCAACGCGTTCCCCGCCACCGCTGTCGAGATCGAACTGTTGCTGGCCGCTGGCATCCTCTTCGTCGTCTTCGTGCAGGACCTGCTGCCGGCGTCCCTGCTCGGGCGCGGCCGCTACTGGATCGAGGCGGCCGCCGCGATCGCGTTCATGGCCGTGCTCGTCGGCTTGAGCGGCGGGCTCTCCAGCCCGTTCCTTCCCGGTTTTTTCCTGATCGTTGCCGGAGCCAGCCTGGCGATCGACGGCGTCGCGCCGATCCTCCTCGCGATCCTGGCCGGACTGTCGTACGGCCTCGTCGGGGTGCTGGTCGCTGGGCCGACCGCGATCATGCCGACGCAGCTCGCCTGGCTTGGCTTCAACCTGGTGGCACTGGCGCTGCTGGCGTACCTCGCCACCATGGCGGGCCGTGAGCAACGGTATGCACGGGACGCGGCCATCCGGCTCTCGCGCTTCGATCCGCTGACCGGACTCTACAACCGCAATTTCTTCTTCTCGGTGATGGATCGCGAGATCAGACGAGCCATGCGGATCGGGCGGGGATTCTCGCTGTTGATGCTGGATCTCGACGATCTGAAGCCGGTCAACGACACCTTCGGCCACCAGCACGGCGATCGGCTGCTGCGCGCGGTCACCGACGTGGTCCAGCGCGGCATCCGTGGCACAGACATCGCGGCCCGCTACGGCGGCGACGAGTTCGTGGTGATGCTGGCGGACACCGAGCCGTCAGGGGCGTTCGTGGTGGCCGAGAAGCTGCGCAGCGACATCGCCAACCTGGCGTTGCGCGCGGACGAGCGAACCATTCGCACGTCCGTGTCGATCGGACTGGTCGCGTACGGGGAAGATGGCACGACCATCGAGACACTGATGAGCTCGGTGGACGCCGCGATGTACGAATCCAAGCGCCGCGGCAAGAACCAGATCGTTGGCTACGCGACGCAGACCGAGCGAGTGGCGACGGCCATCGGACCCGCGGTGACCGAGCGGGTTCTCGGCGCGCTCGCCGGCGAGACCGGGCGCCAGCCGCGCGGAACCGGACGCCGAACGACGGTGGCCGCCGCGCCTTCAGCCGCCGCGGTGCCGGATGCTGGCCGACGAGACACGGCGCAGAGTCCGACCAGCCCCGCGGCTGGCCAACCGAGACAGGTGCGCGTCCCGCCGGCGGCTGGCACGGCGCAGCCCCAGTCCCTGGATCGGCTCGGACCGCCGTTGCCGCCTGTGCGCATTGCGCCACCGGGCTCCGCTCCCTGGGAGCGCGCAGCCGCGCCACGAGCGTCGCACCCGTCGCGCCAATACGTGGCACTCGAGGTCGCAAGGGCTGGCCGCCCCCAGGTCGACGAGGGTCCGGCGAGTCCTCCCGAGGGCCGATAGCCGCCGCCGACGCCCCTCGGTGTAGAGTTCCAGCCATGTCCGAAGAGGCCGCGCGCCCAGCTCCCGGGTTCGGTACTCGCGCCATCCGCGCAGCCAGCACGCCACCGCGCGTGGACCAGATCGCGAACTCGGTCCCGATCTACCAGGCGGCCACGTTCGCCTCAGCCGACTCCGGCGAGCTTGGGGACATCCTGTCC
>JBBSGX010000173.1:0-5354 GCA_038253685.1 Candidatus Limnocylindrales bacterium
GGACCGGTATGAGCCCGGCCGAGGTCCTGGAGACCTCCGGCGTCGAACAGCTCCGTGGATGTGAGTCCCACGCGCTCGCGGCGGCGCTGGCCAATGACGCGCCCTCCGTGCTGGCCGTGGCGGCCGGTGTCGTGCTCAACGCGGGGGATCGGGACCGCATTCGAGAAGCCGGGCACGTTGTCTGGTTGCGGGCGCGACCCGAGACGCTGATCAAGCGAGTGGTCGAATCGAGCCGCGCGGTGCGGCCGTGGTTCGCAAATAGCATGGACGCCTGGATCAGGGACGAGAACAAGACGCGTACCCCGCGGTACGCCGAAGTCGCCGACGAGGTCGTCGACGTGGACAACCGATCGCCCGACGAGGTGGTCGACGCGATCCTCGCCGCGGGGATCGAGGTGCGACATTCAACGCCGCAGCCCACGCCGCCGGCGCCCGACGGGCCGTCCGTGGGAGCCGGAGGCTTCCTCCCGGGCCGCTTTCGGGCCGTCGTCTTTGACCTCGACGGCCTGCTGGTCGAGACCGAGACAATCTGGATGGAGGCGAAGGTCCGGCTGTTCCGCGCCCACGGCGCGGAGTTCACGGTCGACGATCATCGCGCCGTCTTCGGCACATCCGAGGACTACACCGCGAGGACGTTCCTGCGCCGCTTCGGACTCGACGAGGGGCACATGTCCGCGATCATGGAGGAGTATCTCGGCACGGCCTCGGGCATCTTCGCGGCCGGCGTCGCGACGCGTGAGGGCGCGACGCAGATCATCGGGGCGCTTCGCGGTCGAGTTCCGCTGGGGCTCGCCTCGAACACTCGCCGCGAGCTGGTGGACCTGATCCTGGAGCGTGCCGGCCTGGACGGCTGTTTGGACGCGATCGCGACCGGCGACGAGGCTCGACCCAAGCCGGGGCCGGACATCTACACGCTTGCCTGTACCCGGCTCGGCGTGGCTCCTGCAGATGCGGTGGCGATCGAAGACTCGCCCACGGGGGTTCGCGCCGCCAAGGCCGCCGGTATGACATGCATCGCCGTACCTTCCGATCCAGGGGTCGATCTGTCGGAGGCAGATCGGGTCGTGCCATCGCTGCTCGATCTACTGGATCCGCGGACCGGGAACCCATAGCGCCTCCAAACCCGGCGAGGGCGAGCCACCCCGGAGGTCACGCGTTACCCTTGGCCTGCTCGTCTCACGAGCCCGAGCCGACCGAGCGGAGGCTTCCGACATGCAGGCCCTCATCAAGGTGGCGATCAACGCCATCGCCCTGGTGGTTGCGGCGTTGGTCGTTCCGAAGTTCAACCTCGACCTCGGCAGCGGCACCAGTGGCTACATCTACGTGGCCGTGGTGGCGATCGTCTTCGGCCTGGTCAATACCTACATCAAGCCGATCGCCACGCTGGTCTCCCTGCCGCTGAACCTCTTCGCGCTGGGGCTGGTTGGCTTCATCGTGAATGTCGCGATGCTGTTCCTGACCACCTGGGTGATCGGCGTCCTCCAGTCGCATCCCTACATCCTGAAGCTGGCCGACTTCCCTCCCAACCTGGGCGTCAACGCCATCGTCGCGGCGGTGCTCGGATCGATCGTGATCAGCATCGTCTCGACCGTCCTCTCCCTGGTCCTGCCGGACTGATGGAGCGAAGGCGGGTCAACTCGGGGTCGCCGTTCGAGGCAACGATCGGGTTCTGTCGCGCCGTCCGTGCCGGAGATCGCATCCTGGTCTCCGGTACCGCACCCATCTGGCCTGACGGCTCGTGCGATCCGGATCCGGAGCGCCAGGCGGAGCGCTGCCTGGAGATCATCGGCGCCGCGCTCGCCCAACTCGGAGCATCACCGGCGGACGTCGTGCGGACACGGATGTACCTGACTGACGCCGCTGACCTCGACGCTGTGGGGCGAGCCCACGGCGCCGTCTTCGGTATGGCCCGGCCGGCGTCGACGATGGTCGTCGTCAAGGCGCTGCTGGACGCACGCTGGAGGGTGGAGATCGAGGCGGAGGCAATCGTCGGCGAGGGCCGCTGACCGCTGCGGGCATCCGGTATAGAGTCGGCTCCATGGCTCGTCGCATCTTCGTCTTCGATACCCCCGAGCGGTTTGTATGCGGGACTGTCGGTCCCCCCGGCCAGCGCATCTTCTTCCTCCAGGCCGTCCAGGGGCCACGCGTCGTCAGCGTGCAGCTGGAAAAGGTCCAGGTCGCCGTCCTGGCCGACCGCATGGGCAAGATCCTGGCCGAGCTCCAGCGCCGCGGTGTCGAGGCGGCTGCCGTCGAGGCACCCAAGGGCGATGACGAGCGGCCGCTCGATGAGCCGGTGCGCGACGAATTCCGCGTCGACACGCTCACGATTGCCTGGGATTCCGATCACGACGAGATCGTGGTCGAGGCCCGCTCGGAAAACGAGGTGGAAGAGGAGACGGGGGAGACAGAGGTGATCCCCGAGATCGCGGACGACGCCGAGGAGGGCCCCGATGTCGTGCGCGTGCGCCTGGCGCCCGAGCTGGCGGTCGGCTTCGTGCGTCGCTCGGCCCGCGTCCTCGCGGCAGGTCGGCCACCCTGTCCGTTCTGCGGACAGCCGCTGAACCCCGAGGGCCACATCTGCCTGCGCGGCGACGGCTACCTCAACTAGAGAGCCCGGATGAAGGATCGCGGCGCGGAGGACGAGCAACGGCCACCCCCCGACGAACAGACCTGGTCCACGGACGTGCCGCTCTCGACGGGCACGGCCATCCAGCTCCTCGAGACGGGAGAGCTCGAGGTCATCGGTCGCGTCGTTGAAGCCTCGAACGCGACGCTGTATTGCGAGCTCCACGGGGCTCTCCTGGTCCCGGGAGGCTCGCCGACCGTGCACGCCATCTACAAGCCGATCCGCGGGGAACGGCCGCTCGACGACTTCCCGGACCGAACGCTCGCGATGCGCGAGGTGAGCGCGTGGCTCGTGTCAGAGGAAACGGGCTGGGGCGTCGTGCCGCCGACCGTGCTGCGCGACGGCCCGGCCGGACGTGGCATGGTCCAGCTCTGGATCGATGTCGACCAGTCGGTTGACGTCCTGGAGCTGATCCTCACGCGCGACGAGCGCCTGCGCCGCATTGCCATCCTCGACGCGGTGCTCAACAACGCCGATCGCAAGGGCGGACACCTCCTGCCGACCGAGGGCGGCCAGATCCACGGCTGCGATCACGGTGTCTGCTTCGCGATCGACCCGAAGCTGCGGACGGTCCTGTGGGGTTGGCGCGGAGAGCCGCTCACCGACGAGGAGACGAGCGTGCTGCAGCGGGTCAGCGGCGCCCTCGACGGTCAGCTGGGACGGCGCCTCGGCAAGCTGCTGGAGACCGCCGAAGTCGAGGCCACCTGCCGCCGCGTCGATCACCTGCTGCGCGACGGCTGCATGCCGATGCCCGATCCGTACCGGCACGTCATCCCATGGCCGCCGTTCTGATCCGGCCTCCCCGGGAACGGGCCCAGATCGAGCCCGGTCAGATCGGAAAGGAGGCGCCGGCGACCTCGGCCGCCGCCCGGTAGGCGTCGTCCTCGCGGCGAATCCGGTCGGGGTTGGTGCCCGCCTGGTGGACCAGGCCGACGGTCAGCAGCTGGAGCGCGATCGCGCCTCCGGCCAGCGCGGCGAGGAGAGGCTCCACCTGCGCGCCCGCCGACGGCACCACGAGCCGCCCCGCGCTGGTGGCGTCTGCGTTCCACGCTTCGTCAGCGCCCTCGGCCACGATCGCGGCGGTCGGCATCCCCTGGCGCCGCGCGGCAAGGAGCAGCTGCCCGGCGCGGGCGGCGCGCGGCCCCTGCTCCCGCGGCTCGGTCACGATGAGGATGAGGCCGCAGTGGGTGTCGGCCGAGACCAGATGACCGTGGAGCTCCGTCTCGAGGTCGCGAGCCACTGCCGGCAGGTGCAGACCTTCCTCGATCTTCAGGGCCAGCTCATGAGCGCTCACCCGGTCGATTCCGCTGCCGCAGACCACCACGCGATCGACTCCCCAGAGGCTCCCCGCGACTGACTGCGCAGCCTCCGCAAGCCCGAGGGCAGCGCGCAGGTGCGCGGCGAGCGCCGCCCCATCCACGCGCGTGCCTTCGAATGCCGCCGCAATGGCGGTTCCGGCGAGCATCGGCGAGACGTACCCCACGGTGTGGCACCAGGAGCGATCGAGCAAGGGAGTCGTGAACAGGTGATCGGCGGAGGCTGTAGCGGGCCCGGTGGGGTTGGCGGTGACGAGGGCCGTCACTGCTCCCTTGGTTCGAGCCGCGTCAAGGGCCGCCACAGTGGCCGGCGTCTCGCCTTCGTGCGAGATGCCGATCGCCAGGCCATCCGGCCACGGCTCCAGGGCCGCCTCGAACGCCTGCCGCGCGACGACCGCACCGGGACGGATGCCCTGCCGGGTGACGGCTGCCTCGAGGAGGGCAGCCACGGCCATCGCCGCGTGCTCGCTGGTGCCACAGCCGGCGATGGAGACGGCCGCGCCGTCCTCCAGGGCGCGGCGCGCGGCGTCGGCAATCGCACCGGCCGCACTCGCGTTCGCCACAATCGGCTCTGCCAAGCCGGGTTCGGCCGAGATCATGTCTTCCATGACCCACGGCGGACCGGAACGCAGCTCGGGGATCGGCAGGTCGCTCATCGCCTGAGGATACCCATGCGTCGCGGCCTCGGCCGCGCACTCGTGCGCGACCCCGGAGCCTCCGGAAGGTCTGGGGTAAGGTGAGTCCGAACCGGACGCGAGGAGGTCAGCCCTGATCCTGCCCAACGCGGCCACGGCCACACGCGGTCGCGCCACGTCAGCCGCCCTGATCCTCGCAATCGTGCTGCTGCTCGTTCCCACCAGCCTGTCCGCGGCGGACGCTGCCGGAGCGCCCGCAGCCACGCCCGCGGGCACGCTCGGGATCCAGAAGATCGTCGACGGCCTCCACGAGCCGGTCTTCCTCACCTGGAGGACTCGATCGTGACCCTGTCCGTTGCCCGATTTCGGGGCTCTGGCCGCCTCCCGACCATCGTCGCCTCAGCCGCAGCAGCAGTCGTGCTCGGGCTCGCTGCGCCGGTGTCGGCATCACCGGTCACTCCGCAGGGAATCGCGCCGCTGGTCCAGGTTGGCTCGCCGATCCTGAGCGGCTACTCGTTGCCGGTCCTCGTGACCAACACCGGCGCGGCGAACTCGCGACTGTTCATCGTCGAGCAGGTGGGGCGCATTGCGATCGCGCGCTTTGACTCGGGCCTGGGGCATTGGGTCAAGGACGGCACCTTCCTCGATATCCGATCGCTGGTCACCGATCCCACCATCGCCGGTCACGACGAGCAGGGCCTGCTCGGGCTCGCCTTCGCACCCGACTACGCGAAGAGTGGCAAGTTCTACGTCAACTACACCCGCCGAAGCGACGAC
>JBBSGX010000174.1:0-5322 GCA_038253685.1 Candidatus Limnocylindrales bacterium
CAGAGAGCCGAACTTGAGCACCGTGACGAGGTTGGTGACCTCCTGGTTCGTGAACGAGCCGACGATCTGGGCCGTGCCGCCGAAATGATTCGTGTTCAAGCCGAGCGCCGATTCGACGATGCCGTCCAGGACGATGGCGAACTTCACTCCGCCGTTCGCGCCCGTATATGCCTTCTGCGCGAAGTCATCGAAGATCCGTGCGCCGTCCGCCTTGAGCTCGATGTCGACCGCGGGGAGGCCCGTCGAATCGGTTCCAGGACGCGCAGCCGAGATCTGGTCGCCGCTGAACATCGCCGTCGCATCCATCCCCGTGGGCAGGGGCGCGCCCTGCACGACCTGGCCGACGTAGGCGGCCGGAACCGCCACGAAATCGAGGCGGCCGGTCTTGCCGACCAGGGTCCGGATCTGCTCCTTGTCCGTGGCGCCCGGAAGCTCGACGGTGACGCGGTCGGCGCCCTGGGTCTGCACGACCGGTTCCGTGACGCCCGAGAAGTTGACGCGGTTCTCGATGATCGTCCGCGTCTCGGCGAGGATCTCCTTGGTCACCGGCTGCGAATCGGTGGCCACGATCTGGTACTCGCCGCGGATTCCACCCTCGAGGTCGAGACCGAGCTTCGTATGGAAGCTCGGCAGGATCGACACGGCGAGGGCGGCCAGAAATACGGCCACGACGAAAAAGGGAAGGACGCGCTGCATTGATCGCGGAATCTAGCAGAAGGGCGGTCTTGCCGGGGCGAGTCGAAGTCAGGCGTCCAGGTACATGCGGATGCGCTCTGCGAGGCCGCGGCTGATGCCGGGGACGGCCGCTATTTCGTCCAGGCTGGCCGCACGAAGCTGCTTCGCCGAGCCGAAGACCCGCAGCAGCGCTCTCTTGCGCGATGGGCCGATGCCCGGCATCTCGTCGAAGACAGAACGTGTCTGTGCCTGTGCGCGCAGCTTGCGGTGGTAGGTGATGGCGAAGCGATGCGCCTCGTCCCGGAGCCGCTGAACCAGGTACAGCGCCTGCGAGGTGGCCGGGAGCAGGATGGGGTCGGACCGGCCCGGCAGGAAGAGCTCCTCGCGCTCCTTGGCAAGCCCCACGACCGGCATGTCGTGCAGCCCGAGCTCGTCGAGCACCTCGCGGGCGGCGCTGACCTGGCCCTTGCCGCCGTCGATCACGACCAGGTCCGGGAGGCGCCAGCGCAGCTCCTCGGCGCTCCCCTCCTCCGAGACCAGCGCCCTTCGGAAGCGGCGGCGCAGGACCTCCTGGTGGCTGGCATAGTCGTTCGGGCCCTGGACGCTGCGGACACGGAAGCGCCGGTACTCGCCGCTGCGAGGCCGGCCCTCCTCGAATACGACCATGCTCCCCACCGTGTTTGAGCCCTGGATGTTGCTGATGTCGTAGCACTCGATCCGCGTGGGGGGTGCGGGCAGGCCCAGCGCGTCGGCCAGCTCCTCGAGCGCCGCGAGCGTCTTGCCCTGATCGGCCAGCCAGCGGGCCTGCTCGCGCGCCAGCACCTCGCCGGCGTTGCGGCCGGCCAGATCCAACAGGGCGCGCCCCTCCCCGCGTTGCGGGACTGAAAGGCTGGCCTTCCGGCCGCGGCGCAGCTCGAGCAACGAGACGAGCTCCGCAGCGTCGGGCAGCTGGCGTGGGACCAGGAGCTTCGGCGGGATCGAGCCTGCGGTCGCGTAGTACTGCTTGATGAACGCGGAGATGGCCTCCTCGTCGGGTCCCTCGCCGAGGTTCTCGAGCATGAACACGTCGCGGCTGATGGTGATGCCGTCCCGGATCGCGAAGAGCTGGACGGCGGCCTCGTTGCCGAAGCGCGCATAGCCGAGCACGTCCTCGTCGGCGCGTGCGAAGGCGGCCATCTTCTGGCTCTCCATGGTCCGCTCGATGGAACGCACCTTGTCGCGCAGTGACGCCGCCCGCTCGAAGTCGAGCGACTCCGATGCGATCTCCATGTCCTTCCGCAGCGCCCTGGCAACCTGCTCCTGGCGACCCTCCAGGAAGAGCTCCACCTGGGCGATGTCCCGCCGGTAATCCTCCTTCGAGATGGCGCCGATGCAGGGGCCCTGGCAGCGCTTGATGTGGTACAGGAGGCACGGACGCGGAAGGGCGCGGACGCCTTCCTTGATGTCGATCGTGCAGGTGCGGAACGGGAAGAGCCGGCGGATGAGATTCATCGCCTCGTCGACGCTGCTGGCCGAGGCGTACGGCCCGAAGTAGCGACTGCCGTCCTGCGGAAGCTTCCGGGTGCGCTCGATGCGCGGGAAGCCGTCGCCGTTGGTGACCTTGATGTAGGGGTAGCTCTTGTCGTCCTTGAGCCGGACGTTGAAGCGAGGCTGGAAGCGCTTGATGAGCGTGCCTTCCAGCAGGAGGGCCTCACTGACCGTGTCGGTCAGGGTGTACTCGACGTCGACGACGCGGTCGATCGAGGTCTCGATGCGCAAGGGCTGGACGGCGCTGCGGCTCGCCTGCCAGTACTGGCGCACGCGGTTGCGCAGGCTCTGTGCCTTGCCCACGTAGAGCACCCGGCCACGGGCGTCCTTCATCAGATAAACGCCAGGGCGGTCGGGAAGCTTCGCGAGGGTCGCCTGGAGGTCGGGAGTCATCGACTCGATGCTAGCGGTTCCTCCGCGAGGGTCATTCCTCGCGGACCGCGGACGTGCGGAGGGGGCGGGCCCGATGGACCTGCCCCCTCTCGAGATCGAGGGTGCCGTACCCGGTTGCCCCCGATCACGGTGCCGCGGCTTGGACCTCCTCGATGAGTTGCCATGCCTGGTGGGTGAGCGTCACTGCGTCGTGACGGCTGATGTGGGTGCCGAGGAACTCGGCGTTGTTGAGCAACTGCGAGATGTGGTCCGCGAGTGCGTTCCGATGGTTCGTGAAGTGGGTCAACTGCGCCACGACCGCGACGTAGTGGCCGTCATCGGCGGAACTCCCGCTCTGGATGCCTTCTGTCGAGATCTTCAGGCTCGCTCTCGCGAGGCGGCCGAAGGGTGCCGTCAATTGCTTGTAGGCATGCCCAAGACGCTCGACCTGGCTGAGCGTCGCTGGATGGGAGTGGTGCCCGCACGGGCCCGGGGGGGAAGTTGATGCCGTCGCGTCGCCGGCGTGCTCGAGATGCCGCAGGATCTCGAGGATGACGCGCCCGTCGTGGCGGTAATCGTCCTTGAGCCCGAGCAGGAAGAGCAGCGTCGGCCGGATGTCAGTGTGATCGGTCCACGTCGCGTGCGTCTCACCGAGGTGCTTCACACCCGGACCCACGAAGCCGGCCCAGGTCAGCGCGATGTCGGGTGAGTTGTCCCCGTGGTTCCAGGCGAAGCCCGGTTGTTGCGTGACGCAGGGGGAGCTGCAGTTCGGCGCACCCGCGAATAGGAAGTAGTTGGGGTCGGCGAAGAGCGTGAAGCTCGGCGTGCGGAACGGGTCAGCCGTGATCATGTGCAACAGCTTCATCTCGACCGGATCGGCGAACTGGTGCGCCACCTTGTCGGTGGTACTGGTCATGGGGTTGGTGGCCGTCACCTGGTCCATGGCCCGTTCAAGGTCGCGGGTCAAAACGTTGTCGCGTGCCGGGTTACCGGTGATGTACACAGTCGGCGCCGAGTCGCTGTGGACGGTGAACGGCGTGGCGTTGCCGGTCTGCGTGGTGACGAGGCCGGCCAGGTTGCCGTTGATCTCGCCGATCTGGCTGTAGGTGCAGGGGGTCGTGACGCCATCGCAGCCGGCGGGGCTCGGCGCGCCACCAACGAAGTGGTCGCCCTCGTCGACGGTGAACACGAACTCGGTGTTGTGCTTGTTGATGCCGTCGGCGGCGAGTCGATCGAAGAATGCCTTGAAGGCGTCGTCGTAGGACTTCAGCGCGGCCACATAACCTGCCTGGCCGGGTCCGTAGGCGGGACCGGTGGGACGGGCGTCGTGGGCGTCGGAGATGTACGCATACGTCACGGGGACGCCGGCTTCCTGCATCTGCGCGACGTAGCCCAGCGTGACGGCGGCGGACATCCCATCAAACCCGGGGAAACCGGGCTGGCCGAAGGGATCGGTGATGTCGTTGCCGTTGGTGTCCTTGACGGAACCGCTCGGGCTGATCTGCGGGTTCACGTACTTGGCGCCGAAGAGGCCCTTGAAGCCGTAGTAGCCCCAGGGCTCGTCGGGTAGCAGGTCAGGTTGCGCGTGCTCGCCTGCGCAGGTCGACGTGACCTTCGCGCAATGGATTCCGATGCCGACGAAGTCCGTCTGCGCGAGCTGTCGAGCCGCTGTGCCGGATGGTGCGGCGGCCGAGGCAACCGCCTCGTCGTACTCGGGCGAGCCAGCGCCGTAGACCTTGGTGATGTCGCCGGTTGCATTCGTCCCGGTGTTCTCGAGGACGATGTTCGCCGTGGCGACCGCGCCAACGTCACAGCCGTGCCGCGTGTAGGGCACCCACGGCGCGGGCGCGTTGTGGCCGTTCTCGGTGAGCATGTTGTAGGTCCTATCCGTCGGAACGGCGGAGGACGAGAGCGTGGGGTCGTAGACCTGGTCGGTCCAGTACGCGAACGAGACACCGAGGCTCGTGGAGCCATCCGGCTTGAAGTAGCGGAAGCTGTTGGAAACCGGCACGCCCATGCGGTCGCCATAGACGCCCGTGAGCGACGAGAGGATGCCGGTGGCGGTGTGCGCGATCAGCGCCGTGTGGTCCTTCGCCAGCAGCGTGCCGTTGTTGCGCATGAAGTTGAGCAGGTGCGGCATCTGCTCCAGGTCTGACGGGACGTTCGGGTTGTCGCGCACGAGATGGGTGTTGTCGAACTGGATGTAGATGACGTGCTTGACGTTGCCGTCGGAGAGGTTGCAGCCGTGATGGCTGGACGGGCCCGCCGTCGGGGTTGCGGGTCGGCTGGTTGCCAGTGCCGGATTGAATGCGACGGCCGAGGCGGCGATCGCTGCCGCCGCGGCCGCTCCGAACAACCGGCGGATTCCGGTGGATGGTTCTTGTGCCATGTGTCCTCCCCTGCGTTGGCCTCGAGGGTCGCGGACAGGCGACACGGTTTGTCGGGCGGCATGTCCGCGAGCGACGTACCAGCCGTCGAGCTCGCTGGGGGAGCCTCGGCAAATGGCCCTGCCAGTGTCTGCCGTGCCTGTTGGCGCGTCGTTAACGCGGTATTCGATCCGGCGCAACAGGATATTGCGAATTCATTGCAGCGCAGGTGATGGCGAGGTAAGTCGCGGTGGAGAGTCGCAGTCCAGGATGGGGGCGTGGACGGAGCACTGGCGGAGCGACTGGGGCGACTCGCACCGGACCAGCGGGCGGCCGCAACCGCGCCAGCGGGCCCGGTCCTGTGCGTGGCGCCGGCCGGAAG
>JBBSGX010000175.1:0-5320 GCA_038253685.1 Candidatus Limnocylindrales bacterium
CCAGCGCGGCTCCGTCGGCTCGGCCACGCGCTGCCAGGACCTCACGCCCGAGCAGCACCTCTCGCAGCACGAACGCGGTCCGATAGAGCGTGTCACCTTCAGGCACACCCGGATTGTCTCAGGCGTTCGTTGATCTCTTCATCACTCCAAGAGCCTTCCTGTCCGGGCGCGACGGCTTCCGTGGCCGCCGACCCGGACGGGTAAGGCCGGCAATGATCGCTTCGACGGAGTAGTTGAACGCGTCGTCGACGTTGCCGCCCAACCGGAATGCACCGGCGATCTCCATGCTCACAAACCCATGGGCGAATGCGGTGATCAGGCGAGCCGCTTCCAACGCTTCTTCTCGGCCGACCAGCCGTTCCGTGAGGCCCAGGAGTCCTGCCGCGGAATCCGCCGTGATGGGCCCCGGCTGGTCCACAGACGCCGCGTCGTTGGTGAAAAGGAGTCGGTAGGCGGCTGGCGACGTTCGCGCGAACGCCCGGAACCGCTCGGCGACGAACCGGACAGCCCGAGCCGGATCCTCCTCCGCAATGGCTGGAGCCAGTGCTGCCCGAAGCTCCTGTGTGACGTCATCCGCGACTGCGCGGATCAGTGCCTGACGTCCGTCGAAGCGCTTGTAAAGAGACGGCGCTCGGACGCCTACGCGCTCCGCGACCGCCTGCATCGTGACGGCATCGAGCCCTCCCGCTTCCAGGAGGCCTCGGGCCGCCGCGACGACAGCCTCGGTCGACGTCCGGGCGCGGGCTGGACTCATCGAGCTTGCGGCTCGAAGGCTTTGACGCTGCCACGGCTGCCAGCCGATGCGACCGTGGCCGAACGATCAGGTGCGGTTGCCTTGCCCATGTGGCCGAGGTGCGTGTCGCCGAACCCGGTCATGAGCTTCATTCCATACCCGACGGACCGGTCCATTCCAGTGTGGGCAATCAGGACGGTTCCCGCGAGCTCGACGAGCGGAATTTGGAACGCCAGACCGAGGCCGAGCACGGCCAGGCCGGTTGCCCAGTTGTGGAACAGGTCGTACACGACGGCACCAGTCCTCGTGCCGCGCAGATAACCCACCGCCGAGATATCCACGGCCAGCATCGCGGGGATGAACCAGAGCCAGTCGCCGCCAAGGCGGTTATAAGCGATGGCGCCCGCGATGAGGACTGCGAGCCCTTCGAGCCGGAGCCAGGTGCGGGTCTGTCGATCGAGTGTTGGGCGACTGATCGTCGCTTCTGACTGCGTGCGCGCGGGCCTCTGCTCGGTTGTCATGGCCGGTTCCCCTACCTGTGCGGTCCGGCGTCCAGCGGTGCTGACCGATCCCGTGATAGCTATCCTACATAGCCTTCATAGCTAATGTCAATAGCCTATTGTCAAACTGCAGTCGATAGAAGTGGTCCATGACCGTCAGGAGCTTGAAGCCCGCGGCTTCCGCCGCGACGGCAAGCTCCCACGAAGCGCTCGAACAGCCGCTCGGGAGGCGTGTCGGGGAACGTGAAGTTCGGCCAGCAGTCTCCTTCTTGCATCCTGCGGTCTCGTGCTCCAGGGGTCTGATCCGATTGTTCGCATCATCGTTGAAATGGCGAAACCGCCTGCCGTGAGCCTCAGAATCAGCGTCGCACCTACGCTCCGCAGATGGGCTGTCTTCGTACGATCTGGGTCTTGGTCTCCATCATCGGTCTGGTTCGGAGCCTCCGAGGTCGGAGGCGCTCGCCGGATGAGCTCTCGCAGCCGCCCAAGGCGACTCCATCCGACACGAGCAGATAGGGCGGTCCTCGCTACTCCCCGGCAACCGACAGCACGATGACCTTGTCTCCGGAGATCTGCCGCGGCTCTGCGCCGGCGGCGGCAAGTGCATCGTTGAGCCGGATGAGCTCCTCGACGGGGAGCGGCAGAGGTAGTTCGTCGGGCTGATAGGTCGAGCCGATTTCGTAGAGCTCGCCCGGCCACGTGCTCATCTCGACGTGGGCGCCGAGAATCGCCCGGACCGGAGCCGTGGCCGCGGCCCCCCGGACGAACTCGGCCATGCGCCTCGTGCTCCGGCGATGGGCATCCCAGTCGCGAACGGTGAGAAGTCCGGGGTAGGCGACGACCTGGATAGGTGGGTCAACTGGCTCGGAGCCTTCGGGGCGCCGTGGATCCAGCTGATGGCGGAGAGATCGGTCGGCATGGGGCTCCACAACGGGCGGCGCCATCCGCCGTCGCGACTATTGTTGCGCCCAGAGCGTCATGGCCTCCGCAGGAGACCGAGCACAGCAGAGGTTGTCCGGCCGATGGCTTACGACGAGGCGACGGCAGAGCGCGTGCGTCGGATCCTCTCCGGACAGCGGAACGTGGTCGAAAAGAGGATGGTTGGAGGGCTTTCGTTCAGCGTCAACGGCAGCATGTGCTGTGGCGTCTCGGGTGCGGCCCTCATGGTCCGGGTCGGCCGCGACGGACGGCAGGAAGCGCTGGGCGAAGCGCACGTTCGCCCGATGGAGTTCGCCGGCAAGCCGCTCTCGGGCTTTGTGCTCGTCGATCCCGACGGCTTCACGACCGACTCCGCGCTCGCCAGATGGGTCGAGCGGGGACTCGACTTCGCGTCCACGATTCCAGCGACGGGGCCCGCGGCGCGGAGGCCGGTGCGCACGCAGCCTCCGACGTAGAGCAGAACGCTACGGAGCGGTCACGCGCACCTGGTCGACACCGGCTTCCACCGTGGAGTCCGCGCCCGCATCCTTCGCCAGAAGCTCGATCGCAACGTTGTGCCCGGCCAGAGCGCCCGGCAGGTGATATGTGAGCTCCTGCCAGTGTGGGGCGTGGTTGGAGCCATCTCCACTGACTGTGAGTGCCGTCGCGAGGGACGACCCGTTCGGGGCAACGAGGCGAACAGCGAACGCATCGGCGGCCGTCGCGCCCGCATCGAGTCCAACCCAGTAGCGCAGGTGAAGGGTGGCGCCGCCGGCTGGGACGTGCAGGAGGCGAGAGCGGACGGTGGTCGCGCCACCATCGACGTCATGACCATTCGTGAGCCCGGTGGCCAACACTGACTGTCCGCTGAAGGCCGTATTCAGCTGGAGCGTGTCTGCCTTTGGGATGCCTCGCGCCCAGGCCCCGTCGGTGGCCGTATCGGTGGAGTCCGGATCCGTCTTCCAACCCCGGTCCGCCTCGAGGTCGTCGAAGAACGGCCCGCAGAACTGCGCCTTGCCACCGATCGCGGCATAAGGACAGCCGGCCATCCCGATCAGGTAGAGGATGGCGTCGCGGTTGCGCGACGTCTCCGACTTGATCTTCTCGTCGGGAATGCTGTCGCCCTGTCCGAGCTCGATGAGGAACGAGAAGATGCGCTGCGTGCCGTACTGCCAATCCATCGCCGATCCGCTGGCGCGGCGGCCGTCCCCCCATTGCAGCGGCCGGTAGCCATTCAGGGCGGCCATCGCCTGTCCCAGAGCGACATAGGCCTTGTGGTCGAGCGTGGTCATGTCGGGTGGGACATCTTTCGACGTGTATCCGTAGGGCCACAGGACCAACCGGCCGGGAATGTGGAAGGTGGCGCCCACCCGGATCTGCTGGCGTCCCCCGACCACGCGACTGAGAATGAAGTCGCGCATTGCGCGTGTCTCCGGTGCGGAGAATGCGTGCGGTCCCCGGTAGTCGGCACCCGCTGGGTCGTTGGTTGACCCACCGCAGCAGCCCCAGTGGAAATCGTAGTTGCGGTTGAGATCAGTCCCGATGGAACTCGAGCCGGGTGTCGGCTGGCGGTTCTTGCGCCACGGCCGGTATGGGTCACCGCTGAGCGAGTACTCCATGCCATCCGGGTTGACGGTGAATACGATCCAGATCTCGCGGGTGTTCACGAGCGACGTCACCCGGTGGCCGAGCGTGCCCGCCGTCCCATAGTTGGAAGTCAGCATGTCCAGGATGTAGATCGTCATCTCCGCGGACATGTACTCCGCCGCGTGGTGCAGCCCGTCGAAGAGCACCTCCGGCTCGCTCTCGTCGACGTTGACGTTGTCGCTCACCTTGGCTGCCCAGATGGCCCGGCCGAGATAGCTGTTGCCGATCGTCAGGAGCTTGACGATGTTCGGGTGGGCCGCGGCGACGTCATGGATGTGCGTGACCATCTCGGGATAGTTGTGGTACAGGCTGTCCTCGGGCGGGAAGTCCGGATCACCGGCTGCGGCAGGCAGTGACGAGACGGCTGCCAGCACGGCAGTGAGCAGGAGCCCACCGAGCGCCCGCCAGCGGCGGGTCAGATGCCTCATGTGGCGGACACTACTCCGATTCGAGCTCCGCGGGCCCCGTGGGCTGGCTCGCCACCTGCGTCGCTATGGCGAGAGTCGTCCCGTACATCCAGTGCGCGAGGAGCATCGCGACCTGACGCGACGGATCATCGCGATCGGGTGGTGGAAGCAGACGCAATGCTGGCACCCAGCCGGCATAGCTCACCGCGTAGATGCCCGTCGCGTAGATCAACCCCATCGCCACGGCAGTCGTCATGCTCCTGACGCGAGGTGCCGCCACCCCATAGAGCGCACCCGCTGTTGCGCCGAAGCCAAGGTGTGCCACCACCGCCAGTCGGTCCTCGGCCTCGGCGTCGAGCCGCACTCCTGCGCGGTCCAGGAGGCCTTCCACGATCCGCTCGGGCGGCGGCGTTCCCATAAGCCCGGAAGAGCGCGCCGCGAACACGGGAACGGCCATGACCATCGAACCGATAACGCCACCGAGCGTCCCACCAACGGCTTGCCTCAGCCCTGACATGGCGGTTGCCTACGCGCCCAACAGAGCTTGCCTACGCGCCCAACAGATCGGCGATCGAGTCGGTGGCTGCCCCGAGCACCACGTGCCCGACGAGTCCGCGGAAATGCGTCTCCGCCGGATACGCTTGCGGCGGCCCTGATAGCCCGAGACGCGTGTTCAACCACTCGTCGTTGATCAGGAAGAGGGCGGCACCGTAAGCGAGTCCGCCGCCCAACCCGATAAGCGGCACACGGCGCCGCAACGAGACGTAGAGCGCGCCGGGCACCGCTCCCAGCGCGTAGTGGATCGCCTGCGCGGAGAGCTCGCGTTGGCTCGCGTTGAGCTTCGCTCCAGAGACGGCCTCGATCCGATCGACGAGATTCCCGACGGCGCTCTTGCCGTTGACGCGGGCGGCTGCCTCCCGGGCCGCAACCTGTTTCGACTCAGCCTTCTGCAGGCCGGTCGTCACGAGATCCATGACCCAGGTGGCAATTGCACCGGCGATGGCGCCCCGGACGAGGGCGCTCAAGCCGGTGTATCCGCGGTCATTCGTTGAGGTCTGCGATCTGCCTCAGGGTTCAGCGGTGCTCCCCGGTGGTTGAATCCTGGGGATCGACGC
>JBBSGX010000176.1:0-5319 GCA_038253685.1 Candidatus Limnocylindrales bacterium
AGACCTGCACGCCGGTCTCCACGGTGAAGCGGACGTGCTCAGCCATCTCCTTGCCGCGATCCCAGGTGAGCGTCCGCCGGAGCTGCTCGGGCAGCGTCATGATGCGCGCCGCCAGCGCATCGCGGACGAGCTCGGCGCTGCAGCCCGCAGGCAGGGCCACGAGGAGCACCAAGCGGGTCTGCCGCTCGACCAGCGTGCCGATTGCCGAGTGGCCACCCCTGCCGATGAGCAGGTCGCCTTCCCAGTGGCCGGGCACCGCCCGGTCGGCGACCTCGGCCGGTCGCTCGCTGAGCAGCACCATGTGGCTGATCTCACCCACGCCGGCGGGATGCGGTCGCTGCGGCCGACGCCGGGCGCGACCGCTGCGCAGGCTGGCGCTCAGCTCCGTGCGCAGCGCGCCACGCGACTGGACGAACAGCGATTGGTAGATCGTCTCGTGCGACACGCGCATTTCCTGGTCATCAGGATGATCGAGCTTGAGCCGCTGCGCGATCTGCTGCGGCGACCAGCGCTGGGCCAGCAGGCGCTCCACCTCGCGCCGCAATCTGGGGCTGCGGGAGAGCTTGGCCGGCCTGGGCCGCCGCGCCCGACGGGTCGCGCCAGCTTCGCCCCGCCAGGCCCGGTAGCGCTGCCGGCCACCGTTGCGGCGCACCTCGCTTGAGACTGTCGATGGTGCGCGCCGCAACCGGCCGGCGATACGCCGCAGCGATTCCCCGGCCAGCACGCCACGCGAGATCTCCTCGCGCTCCTCGAGCGAGAGCCGCAGCGACGAGGGGTCGTCAGCCTGGGCGGCAGGCCACCGGTCTGGTGCAGCAGCCGCTGGATCGTCTTGACCGAGCAGCCGATCGCTGCGGCCGCCGCCTCGAACGTGTCCCCCACAGCGATCCGGTGCCGCACCTGACGTCGGTCGGCTGCCGTCAACCGCCGACCATGGAGCCCTCGACCAGCACGCATCTCGTCCTCCGCGACATCAGTCCAGCCCACGACTGCTCGCGGCAGATGGTGCGTCGTTCGATTGAGAGCGCCAGCTGATAACCCCCGGGCCGCGGCTGCTGGGCTCGCCCGAAGAATCGGACATCATCTTGGCCGGCTCGCGCAGCCGGCCGCGCCCAGCACCAGCCCGTCACCCAGGCGCAGGACCGTCCAACCCTCCTTTTTTCACCGGCCAATGAAGCCAATAACCC
The DNA here is from genome assembly GCA_038253685.1 of Candidatus Limnocylindrales bacterium. GTDB lineage: Bacteria > Chloroflexota > Limnocylindria > Limnocylindrales > CSP1-4 > JAFMJV01. Next base: position 1,185 of record JBBSGX010000176.1, read on the forward strand.
ACAGCGGGAGGCGGTTCAGGGAGTCCTGGCCGAAGTCGGCTGGGTCCAGCATGTGCTTGTCGGGGGCGTCACGCGTCACCTGGTCGATTCGACATCGAACACGCTTGTAGCGATAAGGGCGGCCTCGCCGGTCGCCGCCGCCAGGACCGTCAGGTTACCGGCCGGGCCCGCCCGGCCCGCCCGACGTTCGATATCCTTGCGTCGAAGACCCGTCACGACAGGCGCCACCGGCTTGATTTGCTCGAACTGCGGGACCACCAACCCCGCGAGCCTCAGGTTCTGCGAGGAATGCGGCACCCGGCTGGCCGTGGCGTGCGCGTCTTGCGGCGCCCCCGTGACCCCGGGTGCGAAGTACTGCGGTGAGTGCGGGGCGTCCCAAATCGTGGCGGCGGCGCTGCCGCACGATGAGCGCCAGACCCTGGAACGCCAGATCGCCGAACGCCGCCTCGTCTCGGTCCTGTTCGCCGACCTCGTGGGCTTCACGCCGTTCGCAGAGGAGCGCGACTCCGAAGACGTCCGCGAAACGTTGACGAGGTACTTCGATCTGGCGACCGATGTCATCACCCGCTACGGCGGAACCATCGAGAAGTTCATCGGCGACGCGGTGATGGCGGTATGGGGCGCTCCGATCGCCCGGGAGGACGACGCCGAACGCGCCGTGCGAGCCGCGCTCGAGCTCGTCGACGCGGTGCAGGCCCTCGGTCCGGCGATCCGGCGCGCGCGGGCGTGCTGACCGGAGAGGCGGCGGTGACCCTGGGCGCCACCAACCAGGGCATGGTCGCCGGTGACCTCGTCAATACCGCCGCTCGGCTGCAGTCGGTCGCCCCGGCCGGCGCGGTCCTGGTGGGCGAATCCACGAAGCGGGCGGCCGCATCGGCCATCGCCTTCGAGGAGGCCGGCGCGCAGGTGCTCAAGGGCAAGACGAGCCCGGTTCCCGCCTGGCGCGCCGTGCGGGTGGTGGCCGAGTTGGGCGGGCGCAATCGGAATGAGGGCCTCGAGGCGCCGTTCGTCGGCCGCGACGATGAGTTTCGCCTCCTGAAAGACCTGTTCCATGCCACGGGTCGCGAGAAGCGCGCGCGTCTGATCTCGGTGATCGGCCCGGGCGGCATCGGCAAATCGCGGCTTGCGTGGGAGTTCAGCAAGTACACCGACGGCCTGGTCGAGGACACGTGGTGGCATGAAGGGCGCAGCCCGGCGTACGGCCAGGGCATCACGTTCTGGGCGCTCGGCGAGATGATCCGGCGGCGGGCCGGGCTGGTCGAGACCGACGACGAGGCCACGACGCGTGCCAGGATCTCCGCGACGGTCGCCGAGTGGATCGCCGACGAGCAGGAGCGGCGCTGGATCGAACCGTCGCTCCTGGCGCTGCTGGGCATCGAGAAGGGGATCGGCTCCGAGCAGCTCTTCGGCGCGTGGCGAATGTTCTTCGAGCGGATCGCCGCGCGCGGCACCGTGGCGATGATCTTTGAGGATCTCCATTGGGCTGATACGGGCACTCTGGACTTCATCGACCACCTGCTCGAGTGGTCGAAGGGCCTGCCCATCTGCATCGTCACGCTCGCGCGCCCGGAGCTCCTCGAGCGGCGCCCCGACTGGGGCGCCGGGAAGCGCAATTTCACGAGCCTCTACCTCGACCCGCTTCCGGAGCCGGCCATGCGGGAACTCCTCGCCGGGCTGGTACCGGGCCTTCCAGAAGCTGCGGTCCACGCCATCGTCGGCCGCGCGGGTGGCATCCCGCTCTACGCGGTCGAAACCGTCCGCATGCTCCTCGCCGAGGGCCGCCTCGCCGAGCATGATGGGGCCTACGTACCGGTCGGCGACCTCACCGCGCTCGCCGTCCCGGAAACCCTCGTCGCGCTCATCAGCTCCCGCCTCGATGGTCTCGATCAAGCCGACCGTAGCCTGCTCCAGGACGCTGCCGTCCTCGGACAGAGCTTCACGCTCGCCGGGCTCGCGGCGATCAGTGGCACGGACGAACGTCAGCTGCAGCCCCGTCTGCGGGCGTTCGTGCGCCGTGAGCTCCTGACGATGGACGCAGATCCCCGCTCGCCCGAACGCGGCCAGTACGCCTTCGTCCAGGCGCTCGTCCGCGAGGTCGCGTACAACACCCTTGCAAAGCGCGACCGCAAGAGCCGCCATCTGGCCGCGGCACGCTTCTTCGAGGCCCTCGGCTCGGACGAACTGGCGGGCGGCCTTGCCGGTCACTACCTGGCCGCACACGCGAATGCCGCCAAGGGCCCCGAGGCCGACGCGCTCGCTGGCCAGGCACGCATCGCGCTCCGGGCCGCCGCCGAGCGAGCAGGCTCTCTCGGATCGAACGATCAGGCGGTCAGCTTCTACGAGCAGGCCCTGACCGTCACGGCCGACCCTTTGGAGGCGGCCGACCTCCTCGAGCAGGCGGGTCACTCGGCGATGAAAAGCGGGCGCTACGAGGGCGCCGAACGCTTCTTCCGTCGCGCCATCGAGCTCCAGCGCGAGCAGGGTGCGCGCGCGGCGACGGCGCGGGCGACCGCGGCCCTGGGACGGTCGCTTCTTCAGGGGCGTCGCACCGAGCAGGCGCTGGCCCTCCTCGAGCCGGCCGCGGCCGAGTTTGCCGACCTTGCGCCTGATTCGGCTGTCGTCGCCCTCAACGGTCAGTTGGCTCGTGCCTACTTCCTCTCCGACAAGCTGCGTCTGGCGCTCGAGGCCTCCGAACCGGTCCTCGAAGCGGCAGAGTACGCGAACCTCCTGGAGGTCCTCGCCGACACGCTCGTGACGAAGGGTTCTGCCCTCGCCAACATCGGCCGGTTCCACGAAGGGATCGGCATCATCCAGATCGGCGAGGACGTTGCGCGCGCCAATGGCTTCGGGTCCACGGTCCTGCGCGGCCTCAACAATCGTGGCGCCTTCGCTTTTGAAGGGGACGCCGCCTCACTCCGAGCCATGACGGAGGAGCAGCTCGCGCTCGCATCGCGGCTCGGGTATCGCGGGGACAAGGTGATCGCGACCGAAAGCCTCGGCTGGTGCGCCGTGCTGGACGGAGATCCAGAGCTCGCGTTCGCACGCTGGCGGGACGCCGAGGCGCTCGATCCGGATCCCGCCGACCACCTCGCGATCCTGAGGAGCAGGGCGTTCCTGCAGAGCTGGCGCGGCGAGCCCGTCGCTGAGTCGATCGCCGAGCTCGATCGCCTCGTGGCCGGCGGTGTCACCGATCCCAACTTCGCATCGATCGGCAAGGAAGTGCGCGCATGGGTCGCGTTCGGCGCCGGTCAGCTTGGGGCCGCGCAGGATGTGTGGCTGGACCGGGCCGACATGCCTCCGTCGGACCGTGCATTCACGTTCTACTGGGCGGCCCGAGCAGCGCTGTGGGATCGGGACGAAGAACGGGCGACTAGCCACGCTGAGGCGCTCGACGCGACAGGCCTCCATACGCCGGCCACCGAGCTTCGGCGGCTGACCGTCCGGGCAGGGCGTTCGGCGCTCGCCGGCAGGGCGGCCGAAGCTCTGCCGCTGTACCGCGTGGCGCTGCGTGGCTGGGTGGATCTCGGATGGACCTGGGACGAAGCCTTCACGGGACTCGACATGGCGACGCTCATGGACCCTTTCCAGCAGGACGTCCGTGATGCCGCAGACCACGCTCGGGTCTACTTCGACCGGCTCGGCGCGAGGCCCTTCCTCGAGCGGCTCGAGGCAGCCGTGACCATGGCGGCACCGCGCAACGCAGAGAAGGAGAGAAGCCGCGATCCAGCGAGGGTCCGCGACGGCTGAACGCGGAACGGAAGCTGACGGCAGGTCGGTGGCCTTTTTGGACCACCTAAAAAAGAGTCTCCTGACGTTTCCGTGGGTGAGGTGAGCCGCTGAGACGGAGAACGCACGCCGCTCCGGCCATCTGGGTCCGTCGCGGGCATCATCTCTCGGCCACGCGAGGCCGTGACGATCTCCCTGGTGGTTGCTGCCCGATCCCGCGCGCTCGCCATCTCGGGCGGCTCGGGTGGGGCCGATCACGCGGCCGACGGTGGCGCCCCCGACGCAGGCCGCGTCTGATCCTGGGACGGTCGGCGTCAGGCCCCGTTGGTCGGTCGGCGAGTGCCGTCCGCCAGGGCGGCCAGGGCCGCCGCCCGCTGGGACTCGGTCGCGTACCCGCCGGCATTGAGCA
>JBBSGX010000177.1:0-5287 GCA_038253685.1 Candidatus Limnocylindrales bacterium
GGTTGTTCTTTGTACGCCGCGACAGGATCTGGATGACGCGGCGGATCTCTTCGTCGCGGCCGATGACCGGGTCCAGCCTGCCCTCGCGGGCGTCCCTGGTCAGGTCGTGGCCGTACTTCTCGAGCGCCTGGTAGGTGGACTGGGGATTCTGGGAGGTCACGCGCTGCCCGCCGCGGACGCCCTGAAGGGCCCGCAGGATCGCCTCGTGGTCGGCGCCGGCGGCTTCCAGGATACGCTGCGCGTCGCCTCCGGATTGGGACGCGGCGAGGAGCAGGTGCTCCGTGGAGACGTACTCGTCCTTGAGTCGCTTTGCTTCCTCCTCGGCACGCTCCACCAGCTGGCGCGCGCGGGGATCCAAGCTCAGGCTGCCGCCCTTGATACGCGCCCGCTTCGCGAGCACTGCGCCGAGCTCCATGGCAATGAAGGCGGGATCCGCGTCCAGCTTGTGAAGCGTCACGGCGGGAATGCCTTCCGGGTCGTCGAGCAGCGCAGCCAGGATGTGCTCCGCGTCCAGGACCGGGCTGTCCCATTCGGCAGCCAGACGCTGTGCGGCCAGGATCGCCTCCTGGGCTTTCTCGGTGTATCGGTCAAGTTTCATGGTCTATCCCAGGCGCTTCGGGTCATGAGGAGGATCTCGAGGCGGCACGGCTACCCCTCGGGTCCGGCTGCTTGACATGGTTGGTGAATTCGCCCGCCAGCTCCCGGGCCTTCTCATCAAGGCCGGTCGGCAGCACGACGCGAGTGCGAACGTACAGGTCGCCACGTCCCTCGGACTTGAAGCGTGGCAACCCTTGGCCCGAGAGGCGGAAAGTCCGGCCCGTCTGCGTCTCCGGCGGGATGCGCAGGAGGACACGGCCGGTGAGGGTCTCGACCGGCACTTCTGCGCCGAGCAGCGCCTCTCCGAGCGTGATGGGCAGCTCCCGCGTGAGGTCCGCGCCATTGCGCGTGAAGAGCGGGTGCGGCAGGACCCGGATCGTCAGGTAGACGTGGCCGGCGCCGGGACCCGAGCCGGCTTTGCCGGAGAGTCGGATGCGCTGCCCGGTCGCAACCCCCTTGGGGATCTTGACCTGGAGGCGCTTGCCGTCCACCTCCACCAGTCGCTCCGTGCCGTTGACGACCTCGTCGAGGCTGACCTCGACCTCGGCCCCCAGGTGCTGAGGGGCGGCCGGGCGGCCCGAACGGGCACGTCCGTTGCTGGTGAAGAGGTCGTCGAGGTCCGACCCGAACGCGCCCCGTCCACTGCCGAAGCCGCCGGAGCCCGTCCCTCCGAAGGTCGTGGCGCGGCCGCCGAGCAACTCGTCTATGTCAATCGCTCCGCTCGACCCCCGCGCGCTGGTTCGGCGTCCCGACCGGCGCGATGTGCCCGCACCGCCGACGCCGCTCCCCGCTTCTCCCGCAAAGAATGTGCGGAAGAAGTCGCTGAAGCCGTCAAGGTCGTCCGGGTCGCCGTGGAACTCGAAGCGGATGCCACCGGGGCCCGATCCGCCCGCGAACCCGGAGAAGCCTGCGAACGGATCCGCCCCTGCGGCGCCCGCCGCGCCAGCACCGCCCGCCTGCTGGTATGCCTCCCAGTTGGCGCCGAGCGTGTCGTAGGCCTTGCGTTTCTCGGGATCGGACAGGACCTCGTTGGCCTCGCTGATCTCCTTGAAGCGCGCTTCAGCGGCCGGGTCCGTCTTGTTGACGTCCGGATGGTGCTTCCGCGCCAGCTTGCGGAACGCCTTCTTGATTTCGGCCTGACTGGCCGTCCTCGGAACGCCGAGGGTCGCGTAGTAGTCGCGATATTCCATGGCGTGGAGCGCAGAGTGCACCTTTTGCGCCAGAGATGCCACGGGCCCGGCATCGCTGCCGAGCCCGCAGTCAAATCAGTGGCGCTTGGGTGGAGACGCCACCGCCGGCGGTTGCTCGGCGGGCGGGAAACCACGGGTGACCTTGCTCGGCGCCGAGGGGTGCTCGTCGAGCGCCGTGTCTCCCTCGATGACCTCGGCGGGCCGCGCCTTGAGCGGCTGCGGCTTCCGTCGCAGCGCGTTCTCCAGCACCTGGTCCATCGAGTCGACAAGGATCAGCGTGATCTGCTTCCGGATCTCATCCGGAATGTCGCGCAGATCCTTCTCGTTCTTCTGCGGGAGGATCACCGCCCGTGCACCGGAGAGGTGCGCGGCGAGGATCTTGCTCTTGAGCCCGCCAATCGGAAGCACCCGACCACGCAGCGTGATTTCACCGGTCATGGCCATGTCCTTGCGGACCGGGATGCCGGTCAAGGCGCTGACCATGGCGGTGGCCATGGTGATGCCTGCCGACGGGCCGTCCTTGGGGATGGCACCTGCCGGCACGTGGATGTGCAGGGTGTTCTTCTCGAACACCTCGCGCGAGATCCCGAGGGATGAGGCATTCGCCCGGATCCACGAGAGCGCGGCCCTCGCCGATTCGCGCATCACGTCGCCCAGCTGGCCGGTGAGGATGAAGTCCTCCTTGCCCTCCATGCGCGTGACCTCGACGGCGACGACGTCGCCGCCGACCTCGGTGACGACGAGACCGGTCGCGGCACCCGTCTGGTCCTCGGTCTCGAGCTCGCCGTACTCGAAGCGCGGCGGGCCGAGGTATTCGAGCAGCTTCTTGTTGTCGACGACGGTCTTGCGCTTGCGGCCCTCCGCCACCTGGCGGGCGACCTTGCGCATGACCCCGGCGATCTCACGCTCGATGTTGCGGACGCCGGCCTCCTTGGTGTAGGCCTGGACCAGGCTCACGAGCGCCTCGTCGGTGATGTCGATGTGCTTCGGCTTGAGACCGTGCGCGGCCATCTGCTTGGGCACCAGGAACCGCTTCGCGATCTCGATCTTCTCCTGCTGGGTGTAGCCCGGCAGCTGGATGGTCTCCATCCGGTCGCGCAGGGCCGGCGGGATCGGATCGAGCAGGTTGCCCGTCGCGATGAAGAGCACCCGCGAGAGGTCGAAGGGCACCTCGAGGTAGTTGTCCTGGAAGCTGTTGTTCTGCTCCGGGTCGAGCACCTCGAGCAGCGCCGAGCTCGGATCGCCACGGAAGTCCATGCCGATCTTGTCGACCTCGTCGAGCATGAAGACCGGGTTGTTCGATCCGGCGGTCTTGATGTTCTGGATCACGCGTCCGGGAAGCGCCCCGATGTAGGTGCGGCGATGGCCGCGGATCTCCGCCTCGTCGTGGATGCCGCCCAGGCTCATGCGCACGAACTTGCGGTTCATGGCGCGGGCGACGCTCTTGCCGAGCGAGGTCTTGCCGACGCCGGGAGGTCCGACGAAGGCCAGGATGGGGCTGCGGATGGTGTCCGCGAGGGTGCGCACCGAGAGGTACTCGAGGATGCGTTCCTTGATCTTCTCCAGGCCGTAATGGTCCTCGTCCAGGATCCGCGCGGCTGCCCGGATGTCCAGGTTGTCGTCGGTGGAGACGTTCCAGGGCAGGCTCACCAGCCAGTCGACGTAGGTGCGGATGACGCCAACCTCGGGGGAGGCCGACGGGATCCGGCTCATGCGGTCGATCTCCTTGATCGCCCGCGCCTTGATCTCGTCCGGCATGCCGGCTTCCTCGACCTTGTCGCGCAGCTCGTTGATCTCGGCCTGCTGCGGGTCGTCCTCGCCCAGCTCGCGCTGGATGGCCTTCAGCTGCTCGCGGAGGATGTACTCGCGCTGGGTCTTGTCCATCTCCGACTTGACCTCGGACTGGATACGACCCTTGAGCTCGTTGATCTCGATCTGGCGCGCGAGGAAGCTGGAGACGAGCTTCAGGCGCTCCGTGACGTCGATCGTTTCGAGCAGCTCCTGGCGCTGCTCCGTGGTCATGTCCGGGCTGTAGGCGACCATGTCGGCCAGCAGGCCCGGCTCGGTGATGTTGCGCGCGGCGACAGCCGCCTCCGGCGGCACCGGCGCACCGGACTGGACGTACTGCTCGATCTGCGCCTGGACAGAGCGCACCAGCGCCTGGACCTCGATGTCGACGGGGCCCTCGTTGCTGATCAGCTCGACCTTGGCCGAGATGTACGGATCCGTGCCCTCGAAGCCGAGGACGCGCAGGCGACCCTGGCCCTGGACGATGGCCCGCACGGTCCCGTCCTGGAGCTGGACGACCTGCGCGATCTTGGCGAGCGTGCCGATGGTGTAGAGCTCACCGGGGTTGGAGATGTCCTCGCGGTCCGCCTGGCGCTGCGTGACCAGCGCGATCGGCGAGCTCTCCGCCACGGCGCGGTTCAGCGCCTGGACCGACTTGTCGCGGCCGACCTGGAGCGGCACGATCATCTCCGGGAAGATCACCGTCTCGCGCAGCGCGACGAGGGGCAGAATCTTCACCCCGGACTTGGAGCCACCGGGCTCGGCGGCCTTTGGCTTGCGGGTCGTTGTTCTGGTTGCCATCAAACGTTCTCCTGGGACGCGGTTTCTGGCCGCTGGACGGGTTCGCGAGCCGGCAAAGTGCCGTGCTCGGTGGATGTGGTGCTTTCGGTGTCGCCCTTGGGTTTTTCGCTGTAGAGCTGCTCGAGGATGCGCATGCCCAGCCGTTCCTCGAGTGCGAACAGGACGCGGATGCCGGCCAGGTTCACGCCGAGGTTCTGGGTCAGATGACGGATCCAGAGGACCCGCCGGACGTCGTTCTCCGAGTACAGGCGGATGTTGGTCCGGGTGCGAGCCGGGCAGATCAGGCCTTCACCCTCGTAGATACGGAGGGTGCGAGGATGGACTCGCACGAGCTCCGCGGCAACGCTGATCACGTAGACCGGGCGCGTCGGATCCATGCGTTCCGAGGCGTCGCGGTTGCGGAGAGGTTCTGCCACACGCGTACCCTACTTCCTTGACAATCCCATTGTCAAGAGTTCTACCCGATTGCCATGCGCATGAAGTGGTGCCCGTGGTCCACGCCCCCGGCTCAGTCCCCGAGGCTGACGCTCTCGATGAGCCAGGCAGAGGCGGCCGCCAGGGCCAGCGCCGTTGCCGGACGCCTGACCAGGATCGCCTGCCCGATCGTGGCGACCGGCTGCGTCTCGGAGCGCGTCGCGGGAAACAGCCCGAAGAAGCTCGTCGGCAGCGTGGCGAGACGCACGATCTCGATGTCCAGCACGACCCGATCAGCCCTCGCCGGCGCAGCTCCGTCGTGGTACACGAAGCGCAGGTTGGCGTACGGGTGGCGCTCGTCGAGGTCCCACGTCGGGTTCGACGCGGCGATGGATTCGACGTCCGCCAGGACCGCCCGATCGTCCGCCGTCCAGGCTGCCGAGAGTGACGTCGCGTCATGCGGGGTGACGAAGAGCGCGGTCGCGTTCTCCGGGTGA
>JBBSGX010000178.1:0-5270 GCA_038253685.1 Candidatus Limnocylindrales bacterium
ACGCCGTCGCGTGTCATGCCGGTGACCATCGCGAGCTTCGGGTGGACCGGGTTCGTGTAGTGGAACCGCGTCACCAGCAGGCCACGGTCCAGCCCGCCGATCAGGTCCTCGCGGCTCGCGGAGCCTGCTTCCATGAGCTGGTTGAGCGGGAAGGGACCGTAGGTGTTGGGGGCCGGCAGCCCGTGACCCGTTGAACCGCGTCCGTCTTTTGCCGCCGTCTCCGCGTCGTACACGACCTCGCGGCAGACACCGCGCTCCACGAGCGTGACCGTCTGCTTGCCCACGCCCTCGTAGTCGAAGGCAGCCGGCGTGCCCGCCGGATCCGTGGCGTCGTCCCGGATCGTCACGAGCTCGCTGCCGATCTTCTTGCCGGGCTCGAAGAAGGAACGGTCCTCCTGCACGGCCAGGGCGGAGAACCCGAGGTAGCCGAGCATGTCCAGCAGGTCCACGACTGCGTACGCCTCGAGCACGACCGGGTACTCCCCGGGGTCGATGGCCACGGCTCCCCTGCCAGCACGCGCCTTCTGGGCAGCCTCGCGGCCAAGCAGGCCGGCGTCGATGGTGGTGTGGTCGACGGCGGCACCCTCCGCGTAACCGGCCTCCCGGTCGGCCCCCATCGTGACGACGATGAGGTGCCCCAGCGTGCGTTCCTCGGAGACGCGGATTCCGAGCGAGTTGGCGACGGCGACCTCCTCGGTGGTCGTCTTGTAGGACCCGTATGCCGTGACGCCGGCGTCATCCGCGGCCGCGATGACGGCGCGTGCCTGCTCTGCGCGCAGCTCCGGCGTCGCCTCAGCGGTCTGCCTCGCCCAGGCGCCGGCCACGTGCGGAATAGGACCGGGCTCCGGCAGGCCGCCGAAGTCCAGGCGCTCGGGCCGGAGGCGGGCGATGGACGCCGCTTTCTCCGCGAGGCGCTTCAGCGACTCCTCGTCGAGGCGATTTGTGGAGGCAACGCCGATGCGCTTGCCCTCGACGAACCGCAGGTTCAGCACGGTGTTTGACTCGGACACGTTCTGGTGGATCTGGCTGTTGGCGAAGCGGGTGAGCGCCTCGTCCGTGCGCATGACCACGGCTTCCGCCTGGGTCGCACCCGTCGCCAGGGCCAGCTCGATCGCGCGTTCGGCCAGCGCCAGGCTGTCGACGGTCTTCGTTTCGATCACCACTTGCCGACCCCTACCTGCACGTCCCGGAAGCGGGCGCCACTCACCGCGTGCCCGACATGGGCCACCTGTCCGGGCTCTCCCTTGCCGCAGTTGGGCGTGCCCAGCATCACGTAGCTGCTGTCATCCCCGATCGCGTCACAGGAGCGCCAGAACTCGTACGTGATGCCGGTGTAGGTGGGGTTCTTGAGCAACCGCCCGAGCTTGCCGCCCTTGATCTCCCGCGCGACCTCGGTCGCGAACTGGAAGTTCAGGCGCCGGTCGTCGATGCTCCATGATCGGTTCGACATCAGGTAGAGCCCGTCATCGGTGTCCTCGACGATCTGCTTGAGGCTCTTGCCGGGCTTCGGCAGCAGGTTGATGTTGGTCATCCGGATGAGCGGAATCCGGCTCCACGAGTCGGCGCGCATCGCGCCACCGCTGCGCCGCCCGATGCGCGGCGCGGTCTCGCGGCTGGAGAGGTAGCCGGTGAAGGCGCCCTCCTTGACCAGCGGCACCGACTGTGCAGCAACGCCCTCGTCGTCCCAGCCGAACGTGCCCATGCCGCCGGGGGCCGTCGCATCGGCTACCAGGTCGACGAGCTCGGAGCCGTAGCGGAATCCGGACTCGAGCTTGTCGGTCGTCAGGAAGCTGGTGCCGGCATACGAAGCCTCGGTACCGAAGACGCGGTCGAGTTCCGTCGGGTGACCGCAGCTCTCGTGGACCTGGAGGTACAGCTGCGACGGGTCGAGGATGACCGTGGTGCGGCCCGGGGGGCACTGTGGAGCGGTCAGAAGCTCGACGGCTTGCTCGGCCAGGGCGCCGGCGTGGTCGGCGAGGTGCAGCCCGCGGATGAATTCGTACCCGGCGGCGCGGTAGCCACCGCCCTGATCCGGATAGGTACGCCGCTGGAGCTCGTCTCCGGCGACGGCGTTGGCCTCGATGGCGGAGCCGACATGGGTGAACACCTGCTCGGTCTCGGAGCCGTCACTCGCGGCGAATTCCTTCCACTCTCGCTGGCCGTGGTACATCGTTTCGGTGAAGGCGATGCCCTTGACGCCGGCCATCTGGCGGTCTGCCTTCAGCAGATCCTCGATCTTCTCGTCGATCGGGATCTTGAAGGGATCCTCCTCGACGGGTGTCTCGTAGTGGCCATGCGCGGGCGGTCGATCGTCGAGCTGCACGGCGTCGCGCAGCGCGGTTGCGGAGGCGCGGGCGATGCGAACGGCGAGGGCGGCGATCCGATCGGCCTCGAGCGCGTCGAGCCGGCTGGAGCTGGCGAAGCCCCACGCGCCGTCGACCAGCACGCGCACGCCGAAGCCTTCGGTCTCCCCGAACGAGACGCCTTCGACACGACCGGTCTTGACCGTGACCTGGTCGTCCTGGCGGCGCACGACGCGGACATCGGCGTAGCCGGCACCCTGCTGGGTGGCGGTGTCGAGGGCACGGCGTGCAAGGTCTCGCATGAGCCGCGTCAGGGTACCAGAGGCACTGCCGAGCCTACCCGCCGGGTGGCCAGCCGCCGGACGGCGTGCGCCGCGAGCCGGAGCTCCTGGCACGCAGTATCACGAACGCGATTGCCGCGATCAACGCGATCACCGCACCTACGATGAGCAGCACCGCGGCAGGGTCAGGCCCGGTCCGAACGCCGACGATCGTCGTCGGATTCCGACTGTCCGTTGCGACGGGCCCCTCAGCGCCGCCGGAGATCGCCCCACTCGACCCCGGCGCCCCACTCGACCCCGGCGCCGCACTCCCCTCGTGCCCGCCGCTGGATCCGGGCGCGATGCTCGCCGCCGGTGCGCCGGCCCAGTCGGGCGGGACGGGACCCGGCGGTGGCGACTCCGGACCGAACGGCTTGGGAAGCGTGCCTCCCTGCGCAGCCAGCCATTCATCCGCGAACGCCGCGACCCCCTTGCCGATCGCCGCCTTGAAGGCCTCCTCGTCTGTGACGCCGGTGGCGTAGCTGCGGATGAGCGCCACGAGCGCGGGCTTGCCGTACGTCCGGATGATGTCGTCCACGGCCGAGACGCTCTCCGCATACGCGAGCGAAAAGCGATCGAACGTCGTCGGGAAGAGGCCCGCGATCGCTTCGAGTGGCATCAGGTCGCCGCTCGCAGCGGCGCTCGCCACCTTTGCCTTGTCACCCCCGCCGTAGCCCTGCGAGAGATAGACCGCGAGGCCCTCGTTGAGCCAGCGTGGCGGCAGGTGGTATGGGTTCTGGACGTCGGTGTTGAAGACCATGTGGGTCAGCTCGTGGGTCACCAGCGTGTCGACCCAGCTCGAATCGATCTCGGTCGGCCGGATCAGGCCGAACAACGTCCGGATCGCCGCGATCGCCTGGCCGCCGACGTTTTCGCGGGTCCCGGGCCCGAGCGCGTCGCGGAAGGGTGGTTCCGAGTCGTAGATGAAGAAGTCGACCGGCTGGGTCTCGGTGACGCCGAGAAGCGCGGAGGCCTCGTCGATCGCCTTGTCGCCGATGTCGAGCGCCCGCTTGGCGAACGTGTCGCTGCCGCTGTACCAATGCAGCCGCACGATCTTCCCCTGGAGCGTCTTCCAGGTGAAGCGGTCGTCGGTAACAGTGATCGACGCTTCTGGCCCGACTGCCATCGAGCTGTCGCCCCCCACCACCCGGAAGCGGTAGACGAAGGTCGTGTTCGGGGTGACGTGACCGGGGATCGAGACGGTGGCCTGATAGCTGTCACCGCTCGCATGCGTCGACTTCGCGAGCTGGACCTCACTGACGGTATCGGACGGCAGGTGCGAGAGAAGCTCGACGCGAACTGGTGCCGTCGACGTGTGGAATGTTTCCGCGAAGTCGAGCGAGACGTTCAACTGGCTGGCGGCCGTCGGCGGATCGAAGGTGACCTCGATCGGCACGACCGAGGGAGCCGGCGCCATCGCAACCAGGGCGACCAGCACGCCGAGCAGCCACGCCCGTCCCTCGGTCCCGCGGACCCGCGAACCTCGTGCCACGGCGGCGCCTCTCACCGATTGCCCCACACCAGTCCCGCGAACCGCACGAACCCGACGCCCGTCTCCGACGCTCCGAGCAGCCCGCCGCGGCTGAGTGCCCAGTCCTCGCCGTAGCGCAACGGGATCAGCGGCACCTGGTCCATGAGAATCTGCTGCGCCGTCGCGTACTGCTGCGCCTGGGCCACTGGGTCCTCCGTGGCCGCCGCCGCGTCCAGCGAGGCGTCGTACTGCGGGTCACTCCAGCGACCGTAGTTGCTGACACTCCCTGTCTCCAGCAGCAGGCCCAGGAAGTCCTGCGGATGCGGATAGTCCGCAATCCAGCTGAGCGCCCACATCTGCGGCGGATCCTGCTCGAGGCGCGTCGAATACTCGTCGAATGCCATGACCTCGACGTGGGCGTCGATACCGAGGGCGTCCTTCAGCTGCTGCGCCACGGCTTCCTCGAACTCGCCTCCCGATGTCACGATCGTCAGCGTCGGGAACCCCTTGCCGTTCGGGTATCCGGCGCGGGTCAGCGCTGCTTTCGCCGCCGCGACATCGTGGGGCGGCAGGAAGTCGCCCGAGCTGCGGCCCTCGATGCCGACGGGTACAAGGGACGTGGCAGGGTCCGCGGTCGGATCGTCGAGGCGCACCAGGCGGCGCCAATCCACGCCCATCGCGAACGCGCGCCGGACGTCGGCCGCGTCGAACGGTGGCCGCGTCGTGTCGAAGCCGTAGTACTCCACCGACAGGCTGGCAGACCGGCGCAGTTGTGGGCCCAGGTCGCTGTCGTATCGAATCCAGGAGGCGTCGCCGGGCCCGATCGGCGTGTAGTCGAGCGTTCCCGACTGGAACAGCTCCACCGGGCTGTGACCCTCGAAGTCGGTGATCACCTGGATGCTGCCGATGGGCGGTGCGCCGGCCCAGTAGTTCGGATTCCCTGTCAGGTGGATCGACGTGGCCGTCTGATCGGAAGGCACGTATCCGCCGGAGACCACCAAGTTGCTCGGTAGGTCTGGTCCTGTCGCCGCGGCGGCCACGGCGGCGAAGTCGGGTGGCACCACCGCGAGGGTGGGCGACGCAGCGGCTGACACGAAGTACGCAGCCGGTCTTCGGAACGTGACCACCACCTGGTTGCCCTGCGCCTGGAGTCCAACGTCCGAGGCATGGCCGCTG
>JBBSGX010000179.1:0-5245 GCA_038253685.1 Candidatus Limnocylindrales bacterium
ATCGTGATCGATGCTCTCCCGACCCGCGCTGCCTGCCGCCTGCTCGCTGATCTCAAGTCGAGGGACGTGTACGCGATCCTCCACGTCACGTGCTAGGCGGCCAGTTATGGCATTGGGGCTTCGGTCATGTTCGTCGACCGAAACACGGGGACGTGGCCGGCGCACTGACCGCATCCGGAGCCCTGCGCTACCGGACCGCGTTGGTCGACGCGCGCTCTAGGTTGAGGGCCAGGAGGCAGCTGAGCAGATCGTCATCCCTGATGTCGATTGGCGACCCGTAGGCCATAAACACAGCCGCGTCCAACCGACCGTGTGCGTCGCGGAGCCAGGAGGGCATCTCGTTGGGGCCATGGCTGGCGGAACCTGAACGCGTTCGGCCAAACCGTCGGGAAGACGTGCGGCACTAGCTGTCCGGGAATCACAGCCAGCCTACCCGTCCCAGGTGCATCGCGAGCTCGGCCGGCTCCTCGTGGAGTGCACCGGCGAGCGACATCTCGCCGATGCCGGCCGCCTCGCGGCCCTTCTCGATGAGCTCGTCCGCGTCCTGGCCGTTAACACCCATCGCCTCGGCCTCGGCGCGGAACGCGGCGATCGCATCGGCAACCGAGCCGGCTGCGTCAGTCATCCCTTCCTCCTCGCGGCTCGCTCTCGCGGCTGGCGCTGGTCGCCGTGGCACTGTCCTCAGAGGCGGGTCCGGTCTCCTCGGCACCGACCTCGGTCGGTTCCGGCGCGCCGGCGCGCAGCCGAACGACGCCACCATGGAGTCGCTCGACCGACGACCATGGGACTGTCCGAGGCGGCCGGTCGCGGGCGAGCCCCGGACTTAGGACGCGCAGGATGCCGATCCGGTCCAGCAACCCGAACCGCCCGACTTCGAGGGCGACGATCGAAAAGCCGTGATCGTGCGCGATCTCGAGGTCGACCACGCGGCCGAGCATGCGGTCGTCGGCGGTCACCACGCGCGTGCCGACCAGGTCGTGGACGCGGATCGTGGCGTCGGACCGATCAGCCATCCTTGCCGTTCCCCGGGATGAAGCGCAGGACATGTTCGATGAGCCACCGGTCGGCGCCGTCCAGGCCGTAGGCGTCGGCGCGTTGGCGGAGCTTGACAGTCGGCCCGACCTCTTCGATCTCGGCGACGTCGATGCGGTGGTCGAACCGGCCCTTGAGCAGCCGCGACAGCAGCCCGCGGAGACGGGCAGACACTGCGCCGAGCTGCGCCTCCGGGCCGAGGAGCAACGCGGCGGCGTGAAGCGTCCCGTCGGCGGCGCGCCGGGTCTCGATATCGGCGACCCGCCCGAGCTTGCGTCCGTCTGCGCTCTCGATCTGCGCATCGATCATGTCCCGCATCGTCATGAGCCGGTCGTCCGCGTGACGCCGATGGATTCCCGTCGCCGCCGCGGAGAACACCCGCCGCCTCATCGGCTCACCTGCCGCCGCCGCATCGGCTCACCCGCCGCTCAGGATCAGGAGTGGGATGGAGACCACCGCCACCACGAAAGCGATGATGAGCACGGCCCCGAGTCCGATGTTGGCCAGCTTGCCGTTCGTCCGGTCGCCGAGATACGCAGGGTCGTTCATCAGCACTAGGAACGGCACCAGCGAGATCGGCAGCACGAGCGCCGTGAAGGCCGAGCCATACAGCGCCAGCCTGAGCGGATCTGGCCCGATGATGCTGAGCCCCAGCGCCACGAGCGGGAACGCGAGCATCACCGCGTTGAACCGTGGCGCGCGTGCTGGGACCTCGTCTTCGCCCCACTCCCAGCCGAAACCCTGGGCGACGTTGTAGCCCATCGAAAGCGTCACCTCCAGCGCGGCACCGAGGCAGGTCACGAACAGCGCACTCGCGAAGATCGAGGCGCCGACGCGGCCGAGCGGCTCTGACAGCGCCAGCCCGACCTCGGCGAGCGTCAGGCCGGCGATGTGCTTCGGCATCAACACCATCGCCGAGACGATGATGAGAGCGATGGCCGTCGTGCTCCCGAACGCCATGCCGAGCACGGCTGTGACCCGGTTCAGTCCCAGCGAGCGCCGCGACCACTGTTCCTCCGTCGCCCCGGAGGAGTAGAAGTACAGCAGGTACGGGCTGATGACGGCGCCCAGGATGGCTGCGGCGAGGAACAGGTACTCGGCGGTCTGGTCGGGTGCGAACGCCGGGCGTGCAAGCGTCGCCTGGACATCCTCCGGCAGCGCCGGACCCTTGATGACGGCGACCCAGAACAGCAGCGTGATGAGGCCCAGCAGCGACGGGCCGTTCTCGATCAGGCTGAACGGCGCACGCCAGACCATCGCTAACAGTACGAACGCGGCGACCGGCAGCATCACGTGCCAGCTGACGCCGAAGAACAGCGACATCCCGATGGCCATCCCGCCGAGGTCGGCAGCCAGCAGCAGCACGTTCGCGACGAGCTCGCTCGTCAGCGGCACGAGGTAGAAGCGAAAGCCGAAGCGCTCGCGGATCCCTTCGGCGTACGTCTTGCCGGACACGGCCGTCAGCCGGCCGCTCATCTCGACCATCAGCATCACGGCGCCGGTCGCCAGCAGCATCGCCCAGACCAGCCCGAGGCCGAAGTTCGCACCCGCGGCTCCCGCAGTGGCGATCGCGCCGGCGTCGATGAACCCGCCGGTGGCGGTCAGGATGCCGAGCATTACGCCCAGCAGCTGCTTCTTCATGTCGCCCGCCCGTTCACGGCTTGACCTTCTTCAGCGATCCGCAGGCGGCCGCGCAGGTCTTCCAGAATGCGAGCAGCGCTCCCTGGTCGACGGCGTCGACGATCGCGACCGCCGGCTGCTCCAGCCGAAGCGACCACGTCGGCGGCAGGTGGATCAGGGCCCGGGAGAGGCGTGTCTCGCCCTGGATGGTCGGCGGTGAGACATCCCGCCACGCGGTATGGGTGCTCGTCACCGTCCGTTCGTGCGGCGGCTCCGGCCGGTCCCAGACGAAATCGACGAGGCCGATGTCGGCGGCGACCAGGATCCGCACCCGGAGCGGTCTTTCCCGCACGAACAGTGCGTAGCACGCCTCCTCATCGGCGCCGAGCGCACCGAGCTGGTCGGTCATCCATTGCTGCACGGTTCCGAACGCAGGCTCGAGCCCTGCCTCCAGCCACTCCGTCCGCTTCATCCCCCGGCTGCCCGGTCGAACGCGTCCGATGCGGCATCGAGCGCATCGAGCTGCACGTGCCACTCGCACGACTCGTCGAGGCACGGGTCGGACATCGCTGGAGTAGCCGTGCGGTAGAGCAAGAGGAGGTGCTCGACCTCGTTCTGGCCGGGCGAGCCAGCCAGGCGTGGCAGGTCCTTGTCGATGCCGTCCAGCGACTCCTCGAGGATCTCGAACGTCGTCTTGCCGTACTCGAACGTCAGCCGGCCGTCATGGGCGAACCGCAGGGTGGTCGCCGCCGCGGAAAGGGATGAGGCTGCGGCAGCCGCCGCGCGGGCGAAGGGCGTCTGCGTCCCGATCGAGCAGCCCATCGCAGCCACCGCGACGACAGCGACGAGCGCGCCGAGGTGCGACGGCCGGGTGCGCCCACACGATGGTCGAGTCGTCGTCAGCCTCCTGGGTCGACCCCAGTTCGGATCGTCTGCCGCACGATACCCGACCGGTGAACGCCCCGCGGGCCGTGCACGAGCGTTTCGCGCTCACAACCTCGTTACAGAGGCACGCGCTCCCGAGGGCTGCAGGACGTGCCGGTAGGAGTTGGACTTGAGAGAGTGATCCAACTGTGGCCGAGCAGGTTCTTGACGTCCTCGCGGGCGATCAGCCCGATGGCCGTCGGTCGCCTCACCCGGCCGCCGCGGCGCCGCTGCCGGAGGTTCCCGCCCATGTCCCACCTGATCCGACCCAGATCGCGGTGGCCAACAGCACCGCGGTGACGCTGAGCCCGGGGGCCACGAAAACGACACCGACGACGACCGCGGCATCAGAACGGAACGGGAGCCCCAGCGACAACGCGGCCGTCCCGGTATCGATGGCCGCCAGGCGGAGGACCGGGAAGCGCCCCAGAAGCTGCCGCTGGCGCCGGTGGGCGGCCTGGTCGCCGGGGCCGACTGCGGGCACTAGATGCGTTGCCGAGGCCACGATGGTCATCCCGATCCACCCGACCACGAGCGGCCCGGTGACCGCTTCGACCGACCAGCCCGCGGGGTCGCTCCCGAACATCAGCACGCGGCCGGCCGCGACACACATGCCGACCTCCAGCCAGGCGATCGCCGAGACGAGACCGCCGATGGCGAAGCGGTGCCAGCCCGGGTCGGTCGTCCAGCGTGCTTTCGTCTGCCACGTGCGCCAGGCGTAGACGGCCAGGGCGACGGATCCAGCGATGGTCAGAGCCGCACCGAGCCGCGCGACCGGATCGGAGTTTAGTGCGAAGCCCAACGCGACGACCGGGGCTCCCGCCGCCAGGCCCACGGCAGTCACCCGCGCGCTCGGCCGTGGAGCGATGCGCGCCCGACGACCGTCGGGAAGAAGTGGAGCAGGGTCGTCCCGATGACGAGCGAGACGAAGCCGACGAGGTTCAACCATGCATGGGCGGGTCTGAGCTGACCCCACCGGTCGACCAGTGGGGCCCACCCGGCGAGGAAGAGGGTGGCCACGGTCGCGCCGACGGCGACCTCGGCGAGGGCCACGAAGTATGCCTTCGATACGAGTCCGCGGCTCGGCCCCAGGCCTCGGCCGATGGGCCGGACGGTCGCGACACCGGTCAGCACGATCCCTGCCACGAACGCGAAGCCGCCGACCATCGCGACAGGGACCTGGTCCCCGATGACGCCCAGGGACACGGCGACGGCGCCGAGGGCGACGGCCCCGACCGCGGTCATGCGGAGCCGCGCGTCGATCGGCGGCGCGGCAGCGAACGCGGCCGAGAAGAAGGGCATCACTCCGGCGATCGCGGTCGTGGCAGCGCCCGCCAATGCGAGATGGAGCGGCAGCCAGATCCCGCGCCGGACGGCCGGCGGCAGGGATGCCGCGACGACAGCCGCCACGAGGAAGGCAAGGGCGAGCCCGATCGCCCAGAGGGTGACCAGCCGGTCCGACGAGCGGTCGACGAGCGGCGGCGCAGTGCGGCAGGGTCGATCACGGGCCGGTCAAGCCTAGTGGCGGAGATGCGCGACCGCTGGGATCGCACTCGCGCCCTCCGGTTCACCCGCGGAGGACGGCGTCCATCCCCCGCGCCACCTGCTGCTGTCGCTGCTCGAGCACGTGCCCGTAGGCGTTGGACGTCGCATGTTCTTGACGTCCTCG
>JBBSGX010000180.1:0-5234 GCA_038253685.1 Candidatus Limnocylindrales bacterium
TGCGCGGGCTCTACCCCTTCCGCCGTGCACCCGAGGTCAAGAGCGTCGACCGCCGCGGGCCGCTCCGGGCCACGCTGCTCGGCAGTGGCTCGATCATGCAGCAGGTGCTGAAGGCACAGGCCATCCTCGCCGAGCGATTCGGCGTGGCGGCGGACGTCTGGAGCGCGCCCTCGTACCAGCTGCTGCGCAATGACGCGCTCGAGGTCGAGCACTGGAATCGCCATCACCCGACCGAACAGCCGCGCGTTCCTGTCGTGACTGAAGCGCTGGCGGAGGCGGCCGGGGTGGGGCCGATCATCGCCGCCACAGACTTCGTCAAGGCGGTGCCCGACCAGGTCTCGCGCTGGATCCCCGGCGGCTCGTGGCGCTCGCTCGGCACGGACGGCTTCGGGCGGAGTGATACCCGGGAGGCGCTGCGGCGCTTCTTCGAGGTCGATGCGGAGAACATCGCCTTCGCGGCCCTCACCGAGCTTGGGCGATGCGGCCAGCTCGAGGGCGCGGCGGTCGCGAAGGCCATGGGGAAGCTCGGCATCGACACGGATGCCCCGTTCTCGCTGGTGTCCTAGCCCTCGTCTGGCGTCGTTCTCCCTTCCGGAGATCGACACGGTCGCGGAGGCGAAGACGGTGACCATCCGCCTGTACGTCAACAACTCCGGCGGCAATAGCTCGCTCCATCGGCTGGGGACCCTCGGCGTCGACTACTCTCACGACTGAGGCTGGCCGCTCAGGGCAGGAACCGACGCAGCTCGGTCGGTGTAGGAGGGGCTGATGCCCCACTCGGGGCCGCAACCGGAGGATGGCGCGCTGATTGAGCGCGCGCGACATGGCGACCACGAGGCCTATGCAGCGCTCGTGCGGAGTCACCAGGACGTGGTGTTCCGCACGGCCTACCTCATCACGCGCTCCGCGGCCGACGCCGAGGACGTGACGCAGGAAGCCTTCATCAAGGCGTACCGCGCCCTGTCCCGGTTCCGCGAGGGAGCGCCGTTCCGGCCCTGGATCCTGCGCATCGCCGCGAACGAGGCGCGCAACCGGCGCCGCGCCATCGGCCGGCGGCTCGAGGTCTCCGCCGACGCGCCGGTCGAGCTCGACGGGGGATTGGCCGCTGCCCGCGAGCCGGCCGACCCCGACGCCACGCCTGAGGAGCTGGCACTCGCCGGAGAGCGGCGCGAGGTCCTGCTGACCGCCCTGGGACGCCTGGACGAGGACGACCGGCTCGTGATCGCCTACCGCTATTTCTTCGACCTGTCCGAAGCGGAGATGGCGGAGGCACTTGACGTGCCGCGTGGCACCGTGAAATCGCGGCTCTCGCGTGCGATGGCGCGTCTGCGTGATCGATTCCCGGTGGCGGGCTGACGATGGACGAGCGATCGATGCAGCAGTTGCGCCGGCTTCCCGACGACGAGCTCGGGCGCGCCGTGGCCCGGATCGCGGATGCGTCGTTCCCGCGGACGCCGGATATCGCGGCCGTCGTGCAGGCGCGACTCGAGCGCGACGCTCTGACGTACCCCGAGTTGCGGTCACGTGGCGCGGCGCCCGCATCCCGGTTCCCGTGGCTGCGGGTCAGGCGGGCAACGGCGCTCGCGATCCTCGCGATCGTGCTGCTGGCGGCCATCGCGGCCGCGGTTATCTTCGGAGTCCCGGGAATCCGCTTCACCTTCGTGCCGACGCTACCGAGCCTGTCGCCGACCCCATCCGCCGCAACCTCCGCCCCGTCGGCGGCGACACCTCGTCCGAGTGCCTCGTCGTCGCCCGCGTCATCGCCGCGCGCATCCGTGGTCGGCGGCGACATGTTCCTGGGCGCCCAGGTTACCCTCGACGAGGCCCGGAAGGGGGTTCTCTTCGCACTCCAGCTGCCCGCGGATCCGCTGCTCGGCCCGCCGGACCAGGCGTATCTCCAGCAGACCCAGATCGGCCATGCGGTCACCCTCGTGTGGGGCGCACGACCCGGGCTGCCTGCCGGCACGACCGGGGTCGCGGCGCTCCTCACCGAGTTCGAGGGATCGCTCAACCCTGATCAATTCCAGAAGGTGATCGGCCCCGGTACCAGCGTGACGCCGGTGCTGATCGAGGGCGTGACGGGCTACTGGCTGCACGGTGCCGAGCACTTCTTCGTCAGTCCCACCCAGACCAGCGGCAATTGGGATGAGCAGCGCGTTCGGTTGGCCGGGGATACGCTCCTCTGGAACCTGGGCAGCGTGACGTATCGCCTGGAGGCTTCCGTCTCTCAGGAGGTGGCGATCCGGATCGCCGAGTCGCTGGCGCCCTGACCGCACCTGGGGGATGCTCCAGACCGATGAACCGTACCTTGGCCCTGCTGATCGCGCTCGTCCTTGCCGGATGCGCGAACAACCCGCCGGGCTCCCCGGTGCCCACGCCGGCGACGCCGATCCCAGCCACATCGGCCGGCCGGACGCCCACGCCAGCACCCTCCCTTGGCACGCTGACGCCCGGCGCTCCCACTCCGTCAATTCCGTCGACTGCGTCATCGCCGCCGTCGGCCCCGAGCGCCACCGTGCCAGCCCTGTTCGACCCCCATGCCATCCGCATCGATCTCCAGCCCTTCGCCGAGGGCCTCGACAGCCCGGTCTATGCCACGGGCACCGCAGACGAGTCGGGACGCCTGTTCGCCCTGGAGCAGCCGGGACGCATCCGCATCATCGGCACCGACGGGAGCGTGGCGACCACGCCGTTCCTGGACATCAGGGACCGCATCATCTCCGGGGGCGAGCGCGGCTTGCTGGGCCTGGCGCTGCATCCGGACTTCGCCACGAACGGACGTCTCTTCGTCGACTACACGCAGGCCCCGGACGGTGCCACCGTCATCAGTGAGTTCCAGGCGAAGGGCGACGCCGCCGACCCCGCTTCCGAGCAGATCCTGCTGACGATCCCCCAGCCCTTCGCCAACCACAACGGCGGCATGGTCGCCTTCGACTCGACGGGCATGCTCGTGATCGGGATGGGGGACGGCGGCAGCGGCGGGGACCCGCAGGGCAACGGCCAGAACCGTGACGCGCTGCTCGGAAAGCTTCTGCGCATCGACGTGGATGGTGGCAAGCCCTACGGACTGCCGAAGGACAACCCATTCCTCCACGCAACGAAGGCGCGGCCCGAGATCTGGGACCTTGGCATGCGCAACCCCTGGCGCTTCTCCTTTGACCGGCAGACGGGCGACCTGTTCATCGGCGACGTCGGCCAGAGCTCCTGGGAGGAGATCGACTCCGAGCGCGCCGGCACCGGCGGCCTCAACTACGGCTGGAACCTCATGGAGGGCCGGCACTGCTT
The DNA here is from genome assembly GCA_038253685.1 of Candidatus Limnocylindrales bacterium. Classification (GTDB taxonomy): domain Bacteria; phylum Chloroflexota; class Limnocylindria; order Limnocylindrales; family CSP1-4; genus JAFMJV01. The sequence continues at coordinate 3,286 of JBBSGX010000180.1, forward strand.
CCAGGGAGGCTGCGACCCGAGCGGCCTGACGCTTCCGGTCGCCGAGTATGGCCACGACGGCGGCTGCTCGGTGACCGGCGGCTACGTCTATCGCGGCTCGAAGTTTCCGCTGCTGGTGGGTGGCTACCTCTTCAGCGACTACTGCACCGGAACGATCTGGGCACTCGCCGCGGTCGTGGCACTGGCCAACGGGGCGGCGGTGCAGGCGACGGTGGGATCGGCCGGATTCTCGGTCTCCTCGTTCGGCCAGGACGACGACGGCGAGCTGTATGCCGTGGACCTCAGCGGCCGCATCCTGAAGGTGGTGGCCTTCGCAGCCTCTTGACCCGCGTTCGTGGCACGATCCGGGGAATGAGCGCGATCGCATCCCGTTACGACCGCAACGCCGAGGACTACGAGCGCTACTGGGCACCCGTCCTGGACGCGAGCGCGCGACGGCTGCTCGACCGACTGGAGCCGTTCGTGGCACGCAGCGGCAGCGGGACCCGCATCCTGGACGTCGGCACGGGCAGCGGCGTGCTCGCGATCGAGGCGCTGGCCCGCTGGCCGGGGGCGCAGATCATCGGAGCGGACGCGAGCTCAGGGATGCTGGGCATGGCGCGCGTCCGCGCGGCCCGGGCGGGCCGCCCATCCGACGATTCGAACCTGCGCTGGCTCCACACGCCGGCCGAACGGCTGCCGCTTGACGACGGCTCGGTGGACGCCGTCGTTTCATCCTTCGTCTATCAGCTCGTGCCCGACCGGAACGTGGCATTCCGCGAGGCGCACCGGGTCCTCCGGCCGGGCGGCGTGATCGCCCTCGTCACCTGGCTCGACCGCGACGGCGACTTCGAACCGGCGATCGAGTTCGATGAGGCCGTCTACGACCTGGAGATCGATGAGCCCGAGGAAGAGCCGGAGGAGACCCGGGCCGGTGACTTCCGCAGTGTGCGCTCGGCTGCCGACGAGCTCCGCCGCGCCGGCTTCGCGAACGTCTCGGCCCGCCTCGAGCCGCTGGAGTACGGCTGGACCCGCGAGGGATACCTCGCCTTCAAGCAGCACTACGACGAGCGGGCGCTGTTCTCGTGGCTGGACCGCACCACCGCGGACCGCCTTCTGGAGCAAGTCCGGGAGCGTTTCGCACCCCTGCCCGACGACGCCTTCACCTGGCGCACCGAGCTCGTTTCTGCGCTGGCGGAGCGGCGGTAAGGCTCAGGCGGCGAAGGGCGAGGCCTCGAGCGGGCGGCAGACCAGGCAGGCGCGGTAGCCGGCTGAGGCCGCGTCCTCTGCGGAATGGAACTGCATCAGGTGGCGTTCGCTCGTGCGCCGGGCGTGGCGGCAGGACGGGTAGCAGTAGATCTTCGTCGTATCGCTGCCGAAGTAGCGGACGCCCTGGCTTGCAAGGCGCTCGAGCTCGGAGGCGTCGACGCCCTCGACGGCGAGCACCTCGCGCTTCGCTTCCGGGCCTCCGGCGCCGTATTCGCCGATGTGACCGTCCGCGCGAACCACCCGGTGGCAGGGGATCACGAACGGAATCGGGTTGTGAGCGAGTGCCGATCCGACCGCCCGGACGGCCCGTGGCCGTCCGATCTCGCGCGCCACCCAGGCGTATGGACGCACCTCGCCGCGCGGGATTTCCATCGTCTTGCGCAGCACGGCCCGCTCGAACTCGGTCAATGCCCGGAGATCGACCGGAAGGTCGCGGACGTGCTCGCCCCCGAGCTGCCGGTCGACGGCGCGCATCAGGGGGTCCGGCATCCGCTCGACCCTCTGAAGCGGCCGTCCATGCTGGGTCTCGTATTCGAGGATGAATCCGCTCTCGTCGCCGGCGCGCTCGATCGCGGTGATTCCGTCCAGCCCCCAGGCAACCAGCAGCGACCCGATCGGGCCCCGGATCTCGGTATACGCGTCGACCAGCCCGGCGGCTGCAAGGACTCGTGGGGCGAGCGTCGGCGGCGCAGGTGCCTCCA
>JBBSGX010000181.1:0-5209 GCA_038253685.1 Candidatus Limnocylindrales bacterium
ACGGGTTCAATGCCCAGGTCTCTAACGGACGATTCGCCGGGACTGGTACTTCTGGCCGATGGATTGGGGTCGATGCCAGTACTTAAGTCCCGTTGCGCTGACGCACCAGCAAACCTAACGTCCATCGGTGTCAGCCGTGCCGCTGACGTAAAGGACCTGAAAAGGGCAAACCCGCCGCGAGACGGGGACGCAAAGCCAGGGGTCTCTGCACCAGGAGACTGCCCAGCTGCCAGGAGCAACCGACGTGCGGGAGGAGCATCGTGGTGGCCCAAGCAGCAAGCTCGACGGACGCGCGCCGACTGCTCGTTCTGACTCTATCGAATCGCGCAGCGAGGATGGCGCAGTTCCTCGGGCCCTGCTGGCGGACCGAGGGCCGCCCGGGGCAGCGCAGAGGGACCAGGATCAGGATCGCCACCTCCACCGTGGCGGTCGCGCTTGTCCTGTCGGCCCTCGCTCCCGGCGCCCTGGGCGCGCACGGGCCTGCCGACTTCATCTCGATCATCGTTCGCGGATCGGCGCACGGAACAGCCGCCGAGCGCGCCGTTGTGGACGCCGGTGGTCGAATCGAGCAGAGACTTGACATCATTCATGGTTTCGTCGCCCGAGTTCCCGTATCGGCACTGCCCGGCATGGCGTCGACCGCGGACGTATCGGTAACGCCGGATGCTGCGCTCACCCCGCTTTCGACCGCGAACGGGTACGACGGCGCGACGCTGTCTGGCTCCCTGTACAACGTTGCATGGGAGATCGGCGCCCGCACGTACTGGTCGAACGGGTTCACGGGCAAAGGGGTTGACGTTGCGCTCATCGACACTGGCGTGAGCCCGGTCCACGGACTGGACGGGCCCGGAAAGATCGTGAACGGTCCGGATCTGTCGTTCGAGAGCCAGGCTCCGGGCCTTCGCTATCTCGACACCTACGGCCACGGGACCCATATGGCGGGCATCATCGCCGGTAGGGATGGCGGGATCACGGGATCACTCAGTCAGAACTCGAGTGACTTCATCGGGATCGCCCCTGACGCCCGGATCGTCAACGTCAAGGTGGCCAACGCGATGGGGGCGACGGACGTCTCGCAGGTCATCGCCGCCATCGATTGGGTCGTGAAGCATCGCAGGGACAACGACCTCGATATCCGCATCATCAACCTGTCCTTCGGGACCGATGGCGTGCAGAGCCGCCTCCTGGACCCACTCGCGTTTGCCGTCGAGCAGGCATGGCAATCCGGCATCGTTGTCGTCGTGGCAGCCGGCAATGCGGGCTTCGGCTCGTCCAAGCTGAACGATCCGGCGTACGACCCATTCGTCATTGCCGTCGGCGCAGACAGTTCCCAGGGAACGAATCGGCTCAGCGACGACGTCATCCCGGCCTATTCGAGCACGGGCGACAGCAAGAGGAATCCTGACGTAGTCGCTCCCGGCGAGTCGGTGGTGAGCCTCCGCGTCCTGGGTTCTCAGCTCGACCTGACGCATCCGGAGGGCCGCCTCTACGATCGGTTCTTCAAGGGAAGCGGGACCTCACAGGCGGCGGCCGTCGTTTCCGGGGCGGCTGCACTGCTGATCCAGCAGCGCCCCAAGATCTCCCCCGACGAGCTGAAGCAACTGCTCCTTTCGAATGCAGCACCCCTGCCCAATGCCAACGTGGTGGCGCAGGGACATGGTCTCGTGCACCTTTCGGCAGCCTTCAGCGCTCCGACTGACACCGGCTACACGCAGTCGTGGCCCACGGCCACCGGCCAAGGTTCCATTGAAGCGGCCCGCGGGTCCCTTCACGTGGCCGACACCGATGGCGTGCAACTCCAGGGTGAGATGGACATCTTCGGCGCGGCGTTCGACTCCTCGGTCTGGGCAGCACGGTGCTCGTCGCGGACGAGCTGGGTTGGCGGCACCTGGAATGGCAGCGAGTGGACCGGGAACTCGTGGTCCGGCAACTCCTGGTCCGGAATCGAGTGGACCGGGAACTCGTGGTCCGGCAACTCGTGGTCCGGTAACAGCTGGAGCGATAACTCGTGGTCCGGCAACTCGTGGTCCGGAAACAGCTGGAGCGCGAACTCGTGGTCCGGAAGCAGCTGGAATGCGAGCGCCTGGTCTGGCGTCTCCTGGGGCAAGAAGTAGTGGCCGGGCTGTGAACGTGGCAATCGCCTCGAGGCTCCGGCCAGCTGGCGCGGCCGCACGCATCCGTCGACTCAGCGGTGCGGCGCGTGTATGGATCCTGAGCGGCGTGATCGCAGCGCTCGCGGTGACGATCTTCGTAGCGGCGCTGACCCACGTCCAGCCCGCGGCCGGGACCCCGCTTGTTCCGTGGTACGTGCTGGCGGCCCTGTTCTGCGTCGCCGAAATCCTGGTCGTACATGTCCAGTTCAGGCGTGAGGTCCACACCTTCTCCCTCAGCGAAGTCCCATTCGTGCTCGGCCTGTTCTTTGCGACGCCCGCCGAATTCGTCATCGCGAACGTTATTGGAGCATGCGCGGCGCTCGTACTTCACCGTCGCCAGACCCCGGTCAAGCTCGTGTTCAATATCAGCCAGTTCGCGCTCGGGGCCGTCATCGGCATTGCCGTGTTCCATGCGATCCGGGGTGACGGCACCAGCATCACGCACGTGGAGTGGCTCGCGACACTCTCCGCGACGCTGGTCATGAACGTCGTCGGCATTGCGATGATCGCGAGCGCGATTGCGCTTTCCGAGGGCCGTGTCGAATTCCGCAAGCTCGCGCAGGTATTCAGGCTCGGCCTCGCCGTGGGCACGACGAACACCGTGGTGGTGCTGACCGCTGTGACCTTCCTTTGGCATGACCCGGCCTCACTCTGGCTCCTGGCGGTTCCCGCACTCGCCCTATATGCCGCATACCGGGCCTATAACTCAGAGCGCGAGAAGCACGAGAGCCTCGAGTTCCTCTACGAGTCCACCAGCATCCTCCAGAGAACACCCGATCTCGACCGCGGCATCGTCGAATTGCTGCGGCACACCCGGCAAATGTTCAAGGCTGAAGCTGCCGAACTCACCCTCCTGGCGCCGAGTGAGCAGGGCCTGGCGTTGCGGACCACGCTCGGTCAAGACGATGAGGCCGTCGTGATGGAACTGGTCGATCCCGCGCTGCTCGGCAACGTGTGGGCGCGTTCCGCGGGACAAGGCGAGGCGTTCCTGATCACGCGGTCAACGGTGGAGGCGGCCACGGCGGGGATCGTCGCCCCTGCGATACGGAGAGACGCTGTCGTTGCTCCGCTGCGAGGAGACAAAACTGTCCTGGGAATGCTGATGGTAGCCAACCGGCTGGGAGATGTGGGCACGTTCGACGAGGATGACCTGCGCTTGCTCCGGACGCTCGCCAGCCACGCAGGCGTTGCGCTGGAGAACGGCCGCCTGGGTGAGTCGCTGACACAGCTCACCAAGCTGAAGGAGCAGCTCAGTTACCAGGCCTTCCATGACCCGCTTACGGACCTTCCCAACCGCAGCCTGTTCCTCGAAGCGGTAACGGCCGCCCTGTCCCGGTCCGCTGCGCACCCCTCGGCCGGGCCCTCGGTCCTCTTCGTGGACCTCGACGACTTCAAGACGGTGAATGACAGCCTGGGGCACACCGCGGGAGACACCCTGTTGATCGCAGTCGCGGAACGGCTCCGGTCATGCCTGCGGCCATCCGACGTCCCCGCCCGGTTGGGAGGAGATGAGTTCGCGATCCTTTTGGAGGATGCCTCGATCGAGGACGCACTCAGGGTGGGCGATCGGATCGTGGCATCGCTGCACGTCCCGGTCCAGATTGCCGGGACTGAGGTGGTGGCGCCCGCGAGCGTCGGGATCGCCTCGCATGGATCGCCGTCCGAGACGGCCCATGAGCTGCTCCGCAACGCAGACGTCGCGATGTACACGGCCAAGTCCGAGGGGAAGGGACGGGTGGCCGTATTCGAGCCGGCGATGCACGCAGCCGTCGTGGCGCGGCATGCACTCACCGGGCAGCTTCAACGCGCACTCGCGCGCAGGGAGTTCCTTGTTCGATACCAACCGATCGTCGCGCTGGAGTCCGGAAGGATCACCGGGGTTGAGGCCCTCCTGCGCTGGCAACGCCCGGACGGCACAATGATGGGTCCCGCGGACTTCGTGCCGCTGGCCGAAGACACCGGACTCATCCTGCCAATCGGTCGGTGGGTGCTGGAGACGGCTTGCCGGCAGGCCGCGGCCTGGCACGCGAGCGCACCTCAGAACCGTATTCGACTCGCCGTCAACCTCTCGGCTCGCCAGGTGCAGCAGCCGCGCTTTATCGAGCAGGTCGCCGACATCCTCGAACGGACCGGACTCGAGCCGGACCTGTTGGTCCTTGAGATCACCGAAACCGTAATGATGCAGGACACGGAGGCGACGATCGCCAAGCTGAACGCGCTGAAGGACCTGGGCGTACAGCTGGCGATCGATGACTTCGGGACCGGATACTCATCGCTGAGCTACCTCCGTCGCTTCCCGATGGACATACTGAAGATGGCGAAGCCGTTCGTGGATGCGGCAGGTCCGGATCGGCAGGATGCCGCATTTGCTGAGGCCATCATCGCTCTTGGTCATTCGCTGAAGCTCCGGATCGTCGCCGAGGGCATCGAGCGACGCGACCAGCTTGAGCTCCTTCGGAAGCTGGGATGCGACCTGGGTCAGGGCTACTACTTTGCTGAAGCCCTCGACGCCGAGGCGTTCACCGATCTCCTGGCCAAGGCTGGCCGTCAGCTTGCAACCGTGCCGATCCTGCGTGCCGCGCACATGACGGCGATGGTCCAGTCGCCCTGGACGCACTGATCGGAGATTGGACACCACGAGGCCCGGCTCCGCGTAGCCGAAGACGCCCGCCTTGACCGGCCAGCCGGCGGACTGTTCTGGCCGCTGTAGCCAAGCAGGCCGGTGTTGTTGCCGCCGGACCAGCCCGCAACCGCGGGCCAGGTGCCCGAGGCGTTGAGGCCTAGTTGTGGTCACCACGGACGTTGTTGACAACGACCGAGGGTGAGAGGCCGCCGAGCGCGGTGTGCGGGCGGCGTCGATTGTAGAAGTCGACGAACTCCGGCAGAGCGGCCAGTCGCTCAGCGTTCGAGCCGTATGAACGGGCGTACGCCCATTCGCGGAGCAAGGTGCCGATGAAGCGCTCGGCCTTGCCGTTGGTCTGGGGCCGATATGGCCGCGTCCGGCTGTGGCGGCGCTCGCCGAGGACCGCCCGATAGGCGTTCGAGCGATAGGCGAG
>JBBSGX010000182.1:0-5197 GCA_038253685.1 Candidatus Limnocylindrales bacterium
ATGATCTGCCCGGGCCCTCGTCACGGGCTAGTGTCGGCTGAACAGATAGCCCATGCAGGCGACCTCGAGCCACGCCCGGGCGCTCGCCGTGGTGCCCTCGAAGCAACGCGCCAGGCGCCGCCAGCGACCCAGCTGGGCGAACGCGTTCTCGGCCCGCCAGAGCATCGCGATCGGCACGAAGCCGACCGAGCCTGCTGGCTGGGCCCTGATCTCGACGTGCGCGCCATGACCCTCCGCGGCCGGGCCGAGCGCAGGGGTCGCCCTGCTCGTCGGCGCGCCGGGCGCAGCCGGTGTGTTTGACCCGTCGCTCGGCGCCACGACGCAGGGTCAGGAGGCCAAGACCTGATCGTCCGCATCTCCATATGCCCGATGACCTCGCGCTCCTTCAGGTGCCGTCGCCGATTCCTGGTGTCTGGGGGCCTTACCAATCGTGGTCGGCCCCATTAGCCGGCACCCCTCCACAGCCCGAGACCCACCAGTGTGGCATCGACCAGCCCGTCCGCGGCTGGCCATGGCAGTTCGGGCTTGGTGAGCCGCAGGTCCGCCAGGCCGTGCAGGAAGCTCCACAGCTGGACGGCGGTGGACACGGGATCGGCATCCGCGGGCGTGCAGGGCGCCACGGCCGCCACGAGTGCCTCGAAAGATGGGTATCCGGGGTGCTGCTCCCCCACCGGGACCTTCAGCTCCTCGGGCCCCAGGCCGGCGGCGCTGAACACGACCCGGTACTCACCGGGGTGGGCCTCCGCGAACGCCACGTAGGAGTGACTCCGGCGTCGCAATGCGTCCTGCGGATCCGCGGAACCGATGGCAGCCTCATCCAGAAAGTCGTCGAACATCCGGAAGCCGCGCTGAACGAGGGCGCGCAGGAGAGCCGCGCGGTCCGGGAAGTACAGGTAGATCGCCGGTGGCGTCACCCCGGCGGCTGCCGCCACGGCCCGGATGGTGATGTGGCCAGCGTCGGCGGCCTCGGCGAGGACGCGCATCCCCGCGTCGAGGATCTCCGACTGCAGACGTGCTCCTTGACCCTTGGCATTCCTGGAACGAACCACGCGCTTCCCACCTTGACAGGTTTGTCTATCTACCGATAAGCTATCGCTCGATAACACTAGCAGCGGGACTCCAGATGGTCAGCCTCGCCCGCGTCGGCAATGCGTTCCCGAACCTGATCCTTCGGTCCCCGCTGCACGGCCTGATGAGCGGCCGCTACGCCATCATCGAGTTTACCGGCCGCAGGAGCGGTCGCCGATACGCAACCCCGATCGCCTACCTGCGCGACGGCGACCGCATCCTGCTGTCGACGGACTCTGGATGGCAGCGCAACCTGGTCGGTGGGGCGCCGGTGCGGCTGCAACTGCGCGGGCGGACGCTGGCAGGTCAAGCCACCACGATGGTGGATCACGACGAGTCCAAGGCAGTCATCCGCCGACTCGTCGATGCGATCCCGTCCTATGCCCGCCTCGCCGGCATGGCCCGCGAGGGCGGTCGGGTCAGCGACGCCGAGATCGCGAGGGTCGTCGACCAGGGTGGCCGGGTCGGAATCAGCGTCGCGTTGGAGTCGGGATCATGACCATGGCCATGACCGCGGGACGCCTGCTCGTCACGTTCGCGGCGATCGCCACACCGCGCGCGTTGGTTGCGCCGGCGGCGGACAGGCTGACGGTCCGCTCCCGCGGCCCAGAAGCCATCACTGTCAAGGACGCGCTCGCCTCGTACTCCTCGATCGTCGCACCGGGAACGCGGGTCCTCTCGGTGCCGCTGGGGCCGTGATGTGCGTCGTCGACAAGCTGGTCCTCCGGGGTGCGATGGCTCGCCAGCTCCGGACGATGGGGCTGCTCGAGAAGATCGGCGAGGAGCCCGATGACGGAACTGCTGAGTCAATCGTCGGGGGGCCCCAACCGGCCTTCTCGAGTGGTGCGAGCGCGAGCGAGAGGCGGCCGCGGCCCGCGGACGCCGAACATGAGGTCGGAGGGCGACATGCCTGAAATACCGGTGGCGCAACTCATCGCAGTGTTTCTAGCCGGACTACTCGCTGGAAATGAGACGGGCACGCTCGTCGCGGTTCATCCGGCACTTTCGTCGCTCGAGCTCGAACCCTCCGTCCACGCAGAACGCGCCGTCACCAGGGCATATGGCCGCACCATGCCGTTCCTCATGATTGCGACACTCCTGGCGGGCGTCCTTGCAGCGACCCAGGCCGGCGAGCGAGCATGGCTGTACGGGGCCGGGGCCATCGCGCTTCTGGCGATGTTGGCGACGACATTCTCGGGAAACATGCCGATCAACCGGCGTGTTCTCGCCGGTTCTGGCATCTCGCGGCAGGATTGGACCGCCCTGCGGCGTCGGTGGTGGCGGTTCCATGCGCTACGCGTCGCACTGGACCTCATCGCCTTCGCGCTGTACCTAATCGCTGCAGTCGACATCTGACGGGCCGAACTGCGAGTTCGAGGTGGAGGGCACAGGCATGACAAGTCCGGGTCCGCGTTTGACGAACCGGATGACTCGACGCTCTTCGGAAGACAGGATGTCCCGCTACCTCGACGGTCGGGCCTTCCCGGGGCAGGCGCCGAGGCCCAGGGACGTGTGCTGATTGTCGACCACAACCCTTCAATGACAAAGGATCTGTTCTTGGCGACTGCCGGCGGATAGGGAGTTTCTGGATGCGCACAACTCGAATGTCGTCGGCCTGGACGTTCGCGATCACCTCGGTCGCCCTGTTCATGGTCGCACTCGACAATCTCGTCGTCACGACGGCGTTGCCGGTCATCAAGCGCGACCTCGGGTCCTCGCTCCAAGATCTCGAGTGGATGGTCAATGCCTACACGTTGACGTTTGCCATCCTGTTGCTCACCGGAGCCGCACTCGGCGACCGGTTCGGCCGCCGGCGACTGTTCGTCCTGGGCCTCGTGGTCTTCACGGCCGGCTCCGCGGCGGCGGCCCTCGCGCCGTCGAGCGGCATCCTCATCGTGGCTCGAGCCGTCCAGGGCGTGGGTGGGGCGATCGTGACCCCATTGACCCTGACGATCCTGTCGGCGGCGGTGCCGCCGGAGCGGCGCGCCCTCGCCCTCGGGGCGTGGGGCGGCATCGGCGGCCTGGCGATCGCTGTAGGCCCCCTCGTCGGCGGCGCCATCGCCCAGGGCGTGAACTGGCACTGGATCTTCTGGCTCAACGTGCCCGTCGGGGTCGTGGCGGTCGCCCTGGCATACCTCCGACTCGAGGAAACCCGTGGCCCCGCCGGTCGGCTCGACCTCGTCGGCCTCGGTCTCGCGAGCGGCGGGCTGCTCGGCCTCGTCTGGGGTGTCCACGGCAACGAGCGCGGCTGGACGGATCCCCAGATCATCGCAGCCGTCGCTACGGGCATCGCCCTCCTCGCCGTCTTCACGGTCTGGGAGCGCCGGACGGTCGCGCCGATGCTGCCCCTCGATATGTTCCGGAACCGCGGATTCGCCGCAGCCAACGCCGTGTCACTGCTCATGTAGTTCGGGATGTTCGGCTCGATCTTCCTTCTGTCGCAGTTCTTCCAGGTCGTCCAGGGACTCAACCCATTCGAGGCCGGTCTGCGAATCCTGCCGTGGACGGCGATGCCCGCGGTCGTCGCCCCGATCGCCGGCGTCGTATCCGGCCGGATCGGCGCGCGGCCGATCCTCGTCCCGGGCCTCGCCTTGATGGCCGTCGGCCTCGGCTGGATCGCCACCGTGAGCAGCCCGACCGTCGCCTACGCGACGCTCGTCCCGGCCCTCGTCGTCAGCGGCATCGGGATGGGCCTGTTCTTCGCCCCGATCGCCAACGTCGTCCTGTCCGCCGTCCGGCCGGAGGGGGAAGGCAAGGCATCGGGCGCGAACAACGCGATCCGCGAGATCGGCGGCGTGTTCGGAGTCGCTGTGCTTGCCTCGGTCTTCTCGGCCAACGGCGCGTACACGTCGCCTCAGGCCTACGTCGACGGCCTCGTACCCGCCGTGTGGGTCGGCGCGGCGGTCGTGGGCCTCGGGTCGGCCGTCGCGCTTCTCACCCCCGGCCGGATCGCGGCGGCTCGCCGCCCATTGGGTATTCGCGAGGGGATCGGTTGATCCCGGCGGCAAGGGTCCCGGCACTAGCCGGATCCACGCTTGTGAAGGTCGACACGTTCACCCTGTCCTGTCTAGTCGACGTCTGGCGGTCGACGGTCGCGACCCACCTTCGTGTCGAAGTCTCACCTGGGGCCCGACCGGCGAATAACGACGCGGCCGGCGAAGCAGTCAGGCGGCGCAGGATCGACGGCGAGCTGTTCCCTTCTTGAAGATGCGTTATTTTCTGAAGGTGCGTTAGATGCTGTCGGAGGGCGAGCATCGCCCGTGATCCGTAACAACACAGGAACGAGGCCTCGCGATGAACCCATCGGACTTTCCGGCCCCCACAGAAGGTTTCGTCATCACCCACTTCCTGGTCGTCTCTGACCAGGATCGATCGCGCGAGTTCTACCGGTCGCTCCTGGACGGCCAGGTTCTCATTGAACGCGACCCGGTCATGATGAAGGTCGCGAATTCGTGGCTCATCCTCAATGAGGGCGGCGGCCCGACCGACGACAAGCCCACGGTCACGCTGACGACGCCGTCCGACCCCAACCGCACGAGCGCGTTCCTCAACATCCGGGTCGCTGACATCGCCAAGACTTACAAGGAATGGACGGCAAAAGGTGTCCAGTTCCTGACCGAGCCGAAGGATCGCGGGCGCGAGATCCGCGCGTACCTTCGCGATCCCGATGGCCACCTGATCGAGGTTGGCCAGAGCGTCGTCGGCCCAGGCGAGCGATAGAGGAGGGCTCTCCGAACGCGTCTGGCGAGCCAGAGAAAAGGCCCATGGACCACATCGAGCGCAACGCCCGATCCCGGCTTCGGCTGCAAAAGGTGATCGACGAGCTGGCTGATGACCAGCTGACGGGGACGACCGATGGCCCGTGGACGAGCGGCGTTCTGCTCGCCCACATGGCCTCCTGGGACCGGTTCGTCAAGGAGCGCTGGGAGCACGCTCTTCGATCGCAGATACCTACGCCGGTGTTGGTTGACCTGGGCCTGGCCGACCTCGTCAACGACGCGTCAGTCCCGGGCTGGTCGCTCATCCCGCCGCAGGGCGCGGCGCGCATGGCGCTTGCCGCCGCCGATGAGGTCGATGGCGTCATCGCCGCTCTGACGGACGACGCCGTCGAGACGTTGCTCGCGGCGGG
>JBBSGX010000183.1:0-5185 GCA_038253685.1 Candidatus Limnocylindrales bacterium
GCAGCCGCGACGCGGCCCCGCCGTCCACTCGGTCGCGCTGCTCCTCAACAACCCCTTCCTGACCGACTCCCGGGCCTGGAAGATGGCACGCACCCTGGGTGCGGCCGGCTATGACGTCACGGTCATCGCGAGGGCGCAGGAGGGGTTGCCGGAGCGCGAAACGTCAAAAGGCTTTCGCGTCGTCCGGGTCGCACAGCCGAACCCCTTCGCGCGACTTCCATCTCCACGCCTGCCGCCCGGCGAGGACGCCGGCCCTCGACAGGCAACCCTCGCCGGCCGCACGTCGAAGCTCCGGCAGACGGCGGCTGCCAGCGTTGGCCGTGCGGTGCAGGCCGCACGCTATCTGCGGCTGACGCGGCTCTGGGCGCGGGACATCGAGATGGCCGTCGGCCCCCGCGATGCGTGGCAGGCAGAGGGCCTCGTCGCCCTTCCCGTGGCGCTCGAGCTGCGCCGTCGCGCAGGCGGCGCAGCCATCTATGACTCGCGTGACCTCGACGTCCAGAGCGCACGGTTCGCTCGGTTGCCGGGTCGGTGGCGCCGCCTGCTGGAGCGTCGTGAACGCGAGTGGGCACGATCGGTCGATGCCCTCATCTCGGTGAGCCGACCGTACGCGGACGTCCTCGAGCGCAGCTTCGGCCGCGCACCGACCATCGTCATGAACGGTCCGCCCGACTTCACGCCACCCGATCCGCCGGAGCGCCGCTTCCACGATCGCCTTGGACTGCGGCCCGGCACCCCGGTCGTGATGTACCTGGGGCTCGTGATGGCCGGGCGCGGTATCGAGCAACTCTGCGCCGCCATCGGCGAGGTGGAAGGGGCCGTCCTGGTCATCGCCGGCTTCGGCGTCGACTACGAGCGGTACCGGTCCGCTGCGACGGCTCTTCCGCACGCCGACCGGATCCACTTCCTGCCCGGCATCTCTCCGGACGAGATCCTGGGCTGGACCGCCTGCGCCGACATCTCAGCGATGCCGGTGCAGGGCGACACGCTCAACCACCAGCTCAATACGCCGACCAAGCTTTTCGATGCGATGGGCGCCGGCGTGCCCGTGGTCGCGAGCGACCTTCCCGGCATGGCCCCGATCCTGCGGGACACCGGCTGCGGCGAACTCTGCGACCCGGAGGACCCGGCGGATATCGCGCGGGCCATTCGCACGATTCTCGACGCCTCTCCGGAGCGGCGCGCCGCATACCGCGAAGCCTGTCTCGCTGCGGCCCGTGGGCCTTATGCCTGGGAGCGGCAGGCGGCCGCGCTGCTCGATCTGTACGGGGGGTTGCGCGTCACATCCTGAGGATTTCTTCGGTCACGGCGTCCGCCAGCGCCTCGTAGTGTGGCGATGACGGCCGCCGCTTCTCCACCGCCAGCTGCTCGGGCCGCTCGAGCAGCCGCATCCGACCCGAGTCGATAAGCATCCGGTCCACGGCACCCATCTCGCCCGCGAAGGTCGTCCAGGTGGGCGTGCCGAGGAGCGCTGCCTCCCGGTTCATCGTGCCACCGGCGGATACCACCAGGTCGGCGGCAGAGATGAGGGACGGGCCGTCCACCGGCTTAGCCGGCACGGTGACCGCCTTCGCGCCGGAGAACTCGGCTGCCTGTGCCGGAGTGCGCGGCAGGAGCACCACCTGTGCATCCGTCGCCTGGAGGTGCTCGAGCACGTCATCGAAGAGGCGATTCTCGAGGCCGCGGTGGTAGAGGCTCATGGTGGCGGGCGGCCGAAGCACCGCGATCGGGCGCGCCTCGTCCAGTCCCAGCTGCGCAGGCACGGTCAGGTCCGGATCGAAGTCGGCGAGCGAAACCTGCTCCTTGATCCCCGCGTAGGGGCGGTAGCGGCGCTCGTCGAGTCCCAGGGCGTGCAGGGCACTGAACGGGATGACTTCCGGGACCATGACCTTGGCGGCGAGGCGGAAGTTGATCCGGTGCATCGCGGTGGCGCCTTCGTAATCGTGCAGCACGGTGTTGTGCAGCCGCAGCAACGTTGCGGCCACCGACAGATCATTCGAGCCGTGGCTGACCGCCTGGCGGATGCCACGCTTCGAACGGCCGAACCGTGCAAGGGCCACCGAACGCCGTGCGAACCCCGTCGTCTTCCCGGCCAGGCGTGCTCCGCCGTGCCGGCCGACCACGGTATGCGGGATCCCGTACAGCTCCAGCAATCCGAGCGTCTGCGCATAGTCGCGCGCCGTCACGAGGGTCTCGGTGCCCGCCTCGTCGAGCCGTCGCAGGATCGGGCGGAAGAACAGGACGTGCGGCGAGTTGGTGAGGTCGATCCAGACCGTGTTGCGGCGCGCCACGCTCCGAGCGAGGCTAGAGGACGTCGACGTTGGCGGGGATCGGTCCGCTTGGGCCGCCGGCGAGGTTCTGGCGCACGGCGTTGCGGAGGTCCACGATGCGTCGCGCATGCTGGACCACGAGCTCCATGTCGACCGCTGCATGGTGCGTGGCGATCACCACGCAATCGGAGGCGGCCAGTCGCTCCGGCGTCAGATCGACGGATACGAGCCCCTGCTCCGGCAGGTCGTCGATGTGCGGGTCGTGGTAGGCCACGTCGGCACCCTCTGCGCGCAACAGCTCGAGCAGCTTCAGTGACGGGCTCTCCCGCAGGTCGCTCACGTTTGGCTTGTAAGCCATGCCGAGCAGCAGAATCTGGCTGCCGCGGGCCGCGCGACCATCACCGTTGAGCGCCCGGATGACCCGCGAGACCGCGTAGTAGGGCATGCCGAGGTTGACGCGACCCGCCAGCTCCACGAACTCCGTGGTGAGGTCGTAGGCCTTGGCACGCCACGACAGGTAGAAGGGGTCCACCGGGATGCAGTGGCCTCCCAGGCCGGGTCCGGGCCAGAACGGCATGAATCCGAACGGCTTCGTGGCGGCGGCGCCGATGGCCTCCCAGATATCGATGTCCATGCGGTCGGCCAGGATTGCCATCTCATTGACGAGCGCGATGTTCACGGCCCGGAACGTGTTCTCGAGGATCTTGGACATCTCCGCGCTCTCGGGCGTCGAGACGACGTAGACCTGCTCGCAGATGCGCTGGTAGAGCGCGGCGGCCAGCCGGGTGCACTCCGGGGTGATGCCGCCCACCACCTTGGGCGTGTTGCGGATCCTGAAATGCGGGTTGCCGGGATCCACGCGCTCGGGGCTGAAGGCCAGGAAGACGTCCTCACCGACCGTCCTGCCCGTCGCTTCGAGGATCGGTTTGATCTCTTCGCGGGTCGTACCGGGATAGGTCGTGGATTCCAGCACCACGAGCGTACCCGGCCCCAGGTTCGCGGCAGCCATGCGCGCACCCGAAAGGACGGCGCGAAGATCCGGGTTGCGGTGCTCGTCGAGGGGAGTGGGGAGGCAGATCAGGATCGCCACGCAATCGCGCAGTGCGGTCGCATCCGACGTGGCGCAGAGGCGGCCCGAGGAGACATACCCGGCAAGCACCGCCGAATCCACGTCCTCGATGTAGGACAGGCCGTCGGCGATGGCGCGGATCTTGCGGTCGTCGATGTCGACGCCGACCACGTCGAGGCCCGCCTCGGCAAACGCCGTGGCCAGGGGCAGGCCCACGTAGCCGAGTCCGATGATGCCGACGCGTGTCACAGCGCCGGACGATATCACCCCTGAGCCGATCTCCCGGCATCGACCGAAGAGTTGACATCGTGCCGGCCCTGGCCGTGCCATGGCACTCGGGCGACTGCGACGAGATGGTGCAGGCGATCAAGCGGTGAGCGCTCCATACTCGATCGCATGTCGCGCACATTCCCGGAGCACGCGCTGGTCCACGTCGTCGGTGCGCGGCCGAACTTCGTCAAGGCGGCGCCGGTGATCGGGGCGCTCGCCGAATCACGCGCGTCGCAGTGGCTGGTTCACACCGGCCAGCACTACGACCCGCTCCTCTCGGATGTCTTCTTCCGCGATCTCGCGCTGCCCACCCCGGACGTCAGCCTGGGCGTCGGGTCGGGCAGCCATGCCGGGCAGACGGCGGCGCTGCTCGTCGCGCTCGAGCGTGAGTTCCTGGAGCATCCCCCGCAGCGCGTTGTGGTCTACGGAGACGTCAACTCAACGCTCGCGGCGGCGCTCGTCTGCGTCAAGGTGGGGATCCCGGTCTCGCATGTTGAAGCCGGGCTGCGGAGCTTCGACGACACGATGCCCGAGGAGATCAACCGGCGTGTGACGGACACTCTCTCGGATCAGCTGTTCGTGACGAGCCCGGAAGGCCTCGAGAACCTTGCGCGCGAAGGCATCCCCGCGGAGCGAGCCTGGTTCGTCGGCAACCCGATGATCGACACCCTGCTCGCCCACCTTGACCGCTTCGTCCCGGAACCCGTCCGCACGCGGTTCGGGCTCGAAACGGACTACGCCGTCGCGACGCTGCACCGGCCATCAAACGTCGACAGCCCTGAGGCCGCCTCGCGCCTGGTCGCCGCGCTGCGGGACGTCGCCGCGCGCCTCCCCGTGGTGCTGCCGCTCCACCCGCGTGGCCGTGAGATGCTCGAGCGCGCCGGGCTCGCGAGCGTGCCCGCGTTGAGCGTCGTCGAGCCACTCGGCTACGTCGACTTCCTTTCGCTCGTCCGCGGTGCCCGCGTCGTGCTGACCGACTCCGGCGGCATCCAGGAGGAGACCACGGTGCTCGGCGTGCCCTGCCTGACGCTGAGGCCGAACACCGAACGGCCGATCACCATCACGCACGGCACGAACCGTCTCGTCCGGCCGGAGGATCTCGGCGCCGCCGTCGACGACGTGCTCGGTGGCAGGGTGACACCCGCCGCGGAGGCACCCGCCCTCTGGGACGGCCATGCTGGTGAGCGAATCGCATCGATCCTCCTGGATACACCGCGGGCGCACGGCGAGCACTCGCGGAGACCCGGGGATGCGATGGAGGGCCCTCGCGCGGGCGTCCTCGCCAAGGCCTGAATGGCGCGCTCTCGCGAAATCGGCGGAGCCCGGCTTTCCTGGGGATCGATGGCAGCGGCCACAGCCGATCCGTACCGAGGCTCCTGAATCGGTCGGGCTACCCGCGGCCGCGTTCCGCGTGTCTTCCTCGCCGGTCCGGACGTGATGGCCCCGAGGCGGCCACGGCCGACCAGACGTCCGCGACGCCGTTCGGCGTCAGCCGGCGCGTGAGCAGGAGAACGATCGCCTCCGCGATGAGGTCCCTGGAACTTCGTCGCGGAGCTCGTTCCTCGGGCCAACGCAC
>JBBSGX010000184.1:0-5165 GCA_038253685.1 Candidatus Limnocylindrales bacterium
CCCTCCTCTACGACCAGCGAGCCCTCTATGAGACCTACAACAAGGGCCTGAGCCTGGTCCCCACGGCGGAGCTTCCGTGGTTCCGTGTGACCTGGGACCTCCACGCGATCGACCACCGTGTCGGCGCGTTCGAGAAGTACGCGGAAACGGTTACCCACGTGCTCGATCGCATCCGCGCGGAAGGGCCGCTGACCAGCCTCGCCTTCGAGCGCAGGGCCGCCGTCGACTGGTATTGGGGCCCGACGGGCGAAGTCCGCGCGGTGCTCGAGGCGCTGGCTGAGGCCGGCGTCCTCGGCCTCGCCAAGCGCGACGGCAACCGGCGTTACTACGACCTTGTCGAGCGCCTCTTCCCCGTGGAGTTGCTTTCCCGCCGGATCGGCCTGCGGGACCAGCGGCGCCACAAGCTGCTGTCGCGCTACCGCGGCGGCGGATTGCTCGGCACCTCCGGCCAGGCCGAGCTGTGGCTGGGCCTGGGCAAGGCGCGACGGGTTGCCACGGCCGACCCGGACATGCCGGTCCGCGAGGAGCTATGGGCCGACCTCATCGAGTCAGGCGCCATCCTCCCCGTCGAGGTCGAGGGTGTGCGCGGAACCCGCTACATCGTGGCCGAGGACGCGGCAATGCTGGACGCCGCCGAGCGGGCGTCCGCGCTACCCGGCACGCCGAGCGTTTCGTTCCTGGCGCCGCTTGATCCGCTCGTCTGGGACCGCGACCTGCTGCGCCAGCTCTTCGACTTCGACTACGTCTGGGAGGTCTACGTCCCCGAGGCCAAGCGCCGCTGGGGTTATTACGTGCTGCCGCTGCTGTTCGGGGACCGCTTCGTCGGCCGGATCGAGCCGCGCATCGACCGTGCAACTGGGACCGTCCGCATCCTCGGCGCCTGGTGGCAGCCAGGCTTCGACCCGCGCCGTGCAGACGGTTTCGTCGACGCCATGCGCGACTCGCTGCGCGCCTACCTCGCCTTCGCCGGCGCTTCGACGGTCGAATGGACGGGCGAGAGCAGATCCTGGAGCCAGGCGTTCAGGCTGGCGGCCCGTCGCGCAAAGTCGCCAAGCCAGCCCCGGTCACGAGTGGCCTGATCGATCAGGCCCTGGCGGCACTCTCGAATAAGCCGAGGGTGTTGCCCTCGGTCTCCTTGAACCACGCGGCCCGTCCGGCCGGCGTCGTTGCCACCCATTGACGGTGCTGAATCCCGGGTAGTCGTACTCGAGGAACTCGATACCGTGTGAGCGCAGGTCAGCCACCTCAGCATCGATGTCGTCCACGCTGAAGCCCATCGCGGTGTTCTGTGCGGTCCCGGCCGACGACGTCGGATAGATCAGGAAGGGAACGAGCCGTCGCCCGAGGGGTACTGGATGCCCTCGGGTGTGACCAGCTCGGGCGAGTAGCCGAGGGTTTCCTCGTAGAAGCGTCGGGCTCGATCCAGGTCCGCGACGGGCAGGACGGGATAGACGTGGCGCTCGGTCAGCACGATGATCTCCTGCGACGAGAAGGTGGGCGGGATGCAAGCATCGCACCATCCGGGCGGGCTACTTCAGCAGGAGCTTCCCGAGCCGTCGCGAGGTGATCGTGACGCCGATCGCCCCGAGCACGATCAGGTAGACCACGTCGACGAGCAGCATCGGCTCGATCTGGGCCGTGGCCAGGCCGCGCAGCAGGTGCACGCCGCGGTACAGCGGCGTCAGCTCGACGATCGTGCGCAGCGGCCCGGAGTACGTGCTGATCGGGAAGAACGTGGCGCTGAACAGGAAGAGCGGCAGCGTGATCACGAATACCAGGTCGAAGTCCTGCCACTTGCGCACGAACGTCGTGGCGGCCGTACCAACGCCCGCCGCAGCGAACCCGATCAACAGCGACGCCGGCACCGCCGCCAGCGCCCACGGCGAGCGCACCAGCCCCAGCAGCAGCATCACGAACATGAACCCGAGCGCGTAGATCGCGCCGCGTGTCAGGGCCCAGATCACCTCACCGAGCGCGACGTCCCCGACGCCCAGCGGCGTGGAGAGCATGGCGTCGTAGGTCTTCGCGTACTTCAGCTTGTAGAACATGTTGAATGTCGAGTCGTAGATCGCCCCGTTCATGGCCGACACGGCCAACAGGCCCGGCGCCACGAAGACCGCGTAGGGCACGCCATCGATATCTCCGATCAGCGTCCCGAGCCCGAACCCGATGCCAAGCAGGAAGAACAGCGGCTCGAAGAAGCCCGACACGATCACCAGCCAGCCGCGCCGGTAGACGAGGACGTTGCGCTCGATGACGCGGTTCGCGCGGCGCCCACCGAACGGCACGGGCAAGGTGCGGATCAAGGTCGTCACCGCTACTGCACCAGCCTGCGGCGGAACGTGCGCATCGCGAACGCGATCCCGACGAGCGTGAACCCGATCAGCACTGCCAGGTTGATGGCGGCGAGACCGAAGTCCACCTTGCCGATCGCGATCGCGCGGGCCAGGCTCACCCCATGCCAGAGCGGCGTCAGGTACGCGAGTGGCTGCACGATCGCCGGCAGCTGGCTCACCGGGAAGAACGTGCCGCTGAAGATGAAGAGCGGAGTGACGATGAAGCGCGTGATGGCCGGGAACGCGTTGTCCGTCCGGCGCGTGGCCGTGTAGGCGGTGATCGGTGTGGCGAAGGCGAGTCCGGTCAGCACCGCGACCGGGATCATGGCGATGCCGCGCAGCACGTCCGTGGCACCGAACGCGACCATCGCCAGCACGAAAACAGAGGCGACGAACACCAGCCGGATGGTCAGCCACATCAGGTGCCCCAGGACGATGTGATTGGTCCCGATGGGGGTCGCCACCATCGCCGTGTAGGTCTTCATCCACACAATCGAGGACAGGACCGGATACATCGACTCTCCGGCCGCCGTCTGCATCGCTTGCGACGCCAGCATCCCCGGGGCGAGGAAGACCAGGTAGGCCACGCCGCCCAGGCTCTCCGGGTTGCCCTTGTCGACGAAGGTGCCCAGCCCGAAGCCCATGGCGCCGAGGAACAGCACCGGAGCCAGGAAGGTGGTGAAGAGCGTTCCCCGCCACGTGCGCCGGTAGACCAGGATGCTGCGTTCGAGGACGTGGACCGCAGGAGCCAGTGCGGTCATCGTCATTCGATCAGCCCGCGTCCCGTCAGCCGCAGAAAGACGTCCTCGAGCGTGCTGCGGCGGACGAGCACCTGCTCCGGCCGAAGGCCTCGCTCGTGGACGGCCACGGCGGCGGCATCCCCGTCCGCCGTGTACAAGAGCAGTCGGTCGGGCAATTTCTCGATCCGCTCCGCCAGGCCATCGAGCTTTCCGTCCATGGAGGCCTGCACGCCGGGCGGGAAGCGAAGCTCGAGCACCTCCTTGGTTGCGTACTGGTCGATCAGCTGGCGCGGCGACCCCTGCGCCACGATCTTGGCCTTGTCCATGACCACCAGCCGGTCACAGAGCTGCTCGGCCTCGTCCATGTAGTGCGTCGTCAGGACGAGGGTGACGCCCTGCTGCTTGAGCCGGTAAAGGCGGTCCCAGAGGAGGTGCCGGGCCTGAGGGTCGAGGCCCGTCGTCGGTTCGTCGAGCAGCATCAGGTCGGGCTCGTTGATGAGACCGCGCGCGATCGTCAGGCGCCGCTTCATCCCACCTGACAGCGGTTCCACCTCGTCCCTGGCGCGCTCCGAGAGCTGCACGAAGTCGAGAAGCTCCTTCGCGCGACTGCGCGCCTCGCTGTACGACAGGTCGAAGTAGCGGCCGTAGATGATGAGGTTCTCCTCGACGGTCAGCTCCATGTCCAGGCTGTCTTCCTGCGGCACGACGCCGAGCCGCGCACGGATCGCCGCACCCTGGGTCGCGGGGTCCTTGCCCAGCACGGTCAGGGTGCCCGACGTCACGGGCGACACGCAGCCGATCATGCGCATGGTCGAGGTCTTGCCGGCCCCGTTCGGACCAAGGAAGCCGAACGATTCGCCGCTCGCCACGTCGAACTCGATGCCGTCGACGGCCAAGAATTCGCCGAAGCGCTTGGTCAGCTGGCGGGCATGGATGAGCGGCGCGGCATCACCGGGCATACTTCCGATGGTACCGCGGGTCGCCGTCGAGACGTGTCAGCTTGCCGGTCGCGGCAGTGCGCAGGGCGAGTCAGACGTCAGCCGGCAGGGTCGCCAGGCCTGCATTCGTCATTCGCCCCTCGTCGCACATCCGGCGGGCCATCCGCCGGTTCTTCACACCCCATGTCGAGCCGGGACGGCGCGGGACAAAGCGGATCGCGTAGCGCTCCTCGTCGATCCGCTTCGTCTGCGTGTCGACCCAGCCGTGAGAGAGCGCCGTCTCCTGTAATGCCAGAAGCCCGACGGTCTGCCTGCCCGATGTCTTGTTGTAGATGGCAACGACGACCTCGCGAGCGCCTTCCCCATGCGCCTTCAGCCAGGCGTCGAAGTCGGCGTCGGTGACGACCGGAATCGACCGGGAGACGTCGATCTGGCTCATGCGCCCCATTCTCGCAGCCGGGAGCGCATGACCCGGCCCCGGTGCCGAAGACGGTGGACGACGCTCGTACCATTTTTGGCGGGAGGTGAGCATGAACGCTCAAAGGGAATCGTCACCGTCGCGGCGGAATGTCCTGGTAGCCGCGGCGAGCGTGAACGGACCCGGCATCCAGGCCGCGAACCTGCCCCGGAACCTGCTGCTCGTTGCCGCGACCGGCAATTACGGCCTCTACGCAACGGGCCAGGATGCCGGCGTTCGGGCGATCAGCAAGGATCGCACCGGCGTCTACGGCTCGTCCGGCCCGGGTGCGCCGGCCGTCGGCACACTGCACGTTGGCGTCGAGGGCTGGAGCACCAACGATGCAGGCCTCAGCTACGGAGTCTTTGGCCGGAGCACTGCACCGCTCGGAACAGCAGCGTGGCGATCGACCCCGGCGTGCCCGTCGGCGACTTCAGCCGGATCCTCGTCACCCTGCACGGCGACCCCGGTGGATCGACGGTCGTGCAGCGGGTCTCCAAGAACACGGCGGCCGGCACGTTCACCGTCCACCTCACGGCGCCAAGCACGGCCGACGTGAAGTTCAGCTGGTTCGTCATCGGCTGAGGGCATGCCTCCCTCCGAACCGGGGCGGTGCGACTCAGGGTTCCACGGCGGTTCGATGGGCCGCGGCGGGTCGCGCTACCCTCCGAACGTGGAATGGCAACGCGACGGC
>JBBSGX010000185.1:0-5161 GCA_038253685.1 Candidatus Limnocylindrales bacterium
CCGGACCGCCTGTTGAATGTGGCCGGGCTGTCCGCGACGCCGCGAATCGCCGTCGCTGCCTTCCCCTCGCGGGTGATCGTGCCTGCCAGCTCGGACCCGACCGAGCGCACCGTCCAGGTTGAACTGATTCGACCTGGCCTGTTCCCCGGCACCGTGCACATCACCGCGTCCGGGCCGATGGACATCACCCCGGTGCCTGCTGCGCAGGACCTCATGGGCATCAACGATGCAGGGCTCTCGACGACCATCAAACTCACCGTTTCGAGCAGCGTCCCCGATGGCGACTACCCCGTGACGATCACGGCTTCGAGCGCGCCCGGGCCAGGCGACGACGACCACGCCACCGTGACGATCCATGTCGACCGCCACGAGCCGAGCGTCGGGGACCTGGCAGCCACAATGGTCCCGGGCACGTCGCTTGGCGGCAGTGTCGCGGTCCACCTGACCTGGCACGGGAACGACACGGGCGGCACGATCACGGGCTACGAGCTCCAGCGACGCATCGGAACCGACCCGTGGAAGCCCGTGAGCCTCGCGACGCCGACGTCAGAGTCGGCGGATCGGCTCATGGAGCTCAAGACCGACTACGGCTTCCGTGTTCGGGCCATGGACAACGCTGGCACTGTGGGCGACTGGACGACGATCAGCCGGCGCGTAGGCATCCGCGAATCCAACAAGCACTCAATCACCTATTCGAGCTCAGGCTGGACCACCGTCCTTCGCCCGTCTGCGTCGGGCGGAAGCCTTCGCTCCTCCCACACGATCGGCGCCTTTGCGGGTGTCACGTTCTACGGGAGGGGAGTGGCGTGGGTGGCACCGGTTGGTCCCGGCAAGGGCACGTCGACC
Source organism: Candidatus Limnocylindrales bacterium (assembly GCA_038253685.1). Classification (GTDB taxonomy): domain Bacteria; phylum Chloroflexota; class Limnocylindria; order Limnocylindrales; family CSP1-4; genus JAFMJV01. Next base: position 847 of record JBBSGX010000185.1, read on the forward strand.
GTCATCGTGGATGGCCACGGCCCGGGCATCACCGTTGACCTGCACGCTGCGACGCACGGAACGAAGCGCATCGTCTTCGCCTCGGGAGCCATGGTCCCGAAGATCCACACCCTCACCATCAAGGTGAAGAGTGGCACTGCCGATCTGGACGCGATCCTGATCCTGGGCTGAGCCTCTCGTCGGGGGGCGGGCGGAGCGTCAACAGGTGTGCGCCGGTTCCCCTTCCCCGCCAAGCAGCCCGAAGCGCGCCTTCGCCGCGAGGACGCGTCCCTCCCGGAGGCGACGGTTCCGTCCCGGCGCTCGCCGTTGGACTACCGGGCGTTCCCCCCGGCGGCAGGGTGGAGGTGGATGCAGGCGACGACGCCGATCCGGAGCCACCGGTGCCCGGCGTCAGCGTGGGCGACGCGCTCGTGCAGGCGGCGACCATGACCATTGCCAGGAGGACCGGGGTGATGCGCGCGAGCCGTCGGGGTCCTGCCGCCGCCCTCATACGCCCTTGCGCAGGTCCATCGCCCCCCGGTAGGCGCGCTCGTATTGCCCGGCTGGTAGCGCCCAGGAGACATCCTCGGTCATGCCGCGCGCCTGGATCGCAGCATGGCGGGCCGGGTCACGCACGGCAGCCATCGCTCGGGCCGCCGCGTCGAGCAGTGCCTCCGGCAGTGCCGGCCCGAAGGCAAAGCCGTTGCCCGTCGCGGGGTCCTGGTCGGCGTCGCGGATCGTGTCGGCCAGTCCGCCCGTACTTCGCACGACCGGGATGGTCCCGTAGCGAAGCGCAATCAGCTGTCCCTGCCCCGACGGCTCGAAGCGCGACGGCATCAGGAACAGGTCCGCGCCGGCGTAGATCCGGCGAGCCTCGTCGCGATCGAAACGATCCAGCACCACGAGCCGATCCGGCCAGTTGACGGCAAGCGCCTGGAGGCCCGCGACCAGGGAGTGATCTCCGGTACCGAGGACCGCGATGCGCGCTCCCGCTTCGAGCATGCGTGGAGCTCCGGCCGTCACCAGGTCGAAGCCCTTCTGTGGGTCGAGCCGCCCAACCAGCCCGAAGATCGGGCCGCCCGGATCGAGCCCGAGTCGCGCGCACAGGTCGGCGCGGCAGCGTCGCTTGCCGGACGGGTCCGCCGCGGAGTAGCGCGCGGCAAGCGCCGGATCGGTGGCCGGGTCCCAGAGCGCCGTGTCGATCCCGTTGAGGATGCCGATGTACGTGTCGCCGCGCCGCCGCAGGACGTCGTCCATGCCCGCCCCGTATTCCGGGGTCCGCGACTCCTCCGCGTAGCGCGGACTGACCGTGCTGACGAGCTCGGTGATCATCGCTGCCTCGCGCAGCAGGTCGACGCCGTGCGCATCCCCGACCTCGGGCGGCAGGTCCAGCTGCCAGGCGCGTTCCCGTGGCACCCAGCCGTGGTAGGCAAGGTTGTGGCACGTCAGCATGGTCGCGGTACGGGCGAAGAGCGGATCCGGCGCGTAGCGCGTGCGCAGCGAGAGAATGGCGGGGTCCGCCTGCCAATCGTGGCCATGCAGCACGTCGGGCGGTCGCGCCTCCGTCCGCATCTGCTCCAAGGCCGCGCGCCCCAGCAGCGTGAAGCGGGCAGCGTTGTCCGGGTAGTCGCCCGATTCGTCGCCGTACAGGCCGCTTCGGTCGAAGCTCGGGGGGTCTTCGACGAGCCGCAGGCGATAGCCGTCCGCCGCGCCAGACCAGACCGTGACCTGGGTTCGTGGGCGGGATGCGCCGGCAGCCTCGGGTGTCCCGGGGTCGCGCCCGACCGGAACCGTCAGCTTGGTCGGTCGCAGATCCGCCGGGGGACGAAGACCGCGATACCAGGGCAGGTAGACGTCGACCTCGTGGCCGTTCCGCCCGAGCGCGCGAGACAGCGCGTCCACGACGTCGGCCAGCCCGCCCGTCTTGACGAAGGGCTCGCACTCGGAAGCGATCATCGCGATGCGCACCCGTCGATGGTAGCCGGGCGGGCGAGCGTGCGGCACCAACCGGAGCTGCCCGGCGTCAGGGCCGTGGTGCCTTCGGCCCCACCATCGGGGCGCGGCGCTGCTATCGTGCAATCGATCCCAGAAGAGTCGACTAAAGCGCGTTACCCACCAGGTCACGCGTCGTGTAGCATCGGGGAACAATCGTGCCTGCGCCCCTGAGCATTCCCACGTTGCCGCCGGAAACGCTGCGCCTGCCCGCCCAGTTGGCCGGGCTCCAGCGGATGGCCTACAACACCTACTGGTCATGGCATCCGCTCGTGCGCGTCCTCTTCAGCCGCATCGATCGGGCAGCCTGGCGGCGGTACCGCAACCCGGTGCCCGTGCTCCAGTTGCAGCGCAACTGGTCGACCATCCTCGACGACCCGGACTACATGGTCCAGTACCGCACGCTCCTGGACGAGTTCGACGAGTACATGGCCAACGGCCAGTCGCACTGGTTTGCGCGCCATCACGCGAAGGACCTCAACGGGCCCATCGCCTACTTCTGCGCCGAGTTCGGCCTGCACGAGTCTCTCGGCATCTACTCCGGCGGCCTGGGCGTGCTGGCCGGCGACCACTGCAAGGCGGCCTCGGACATGGCGCTGCCGTTCGTCGCCGTCGGTCTGTTCTATCGCCGCGGCTACTTCCGCCAGACGATCGACGCGGACGGTCACCAGGAGCACGCCTACCCTGACCTCGATCCATTGCGGCTGCCGCTGCAGCGGGTGGCCGACGCGGACGGTGAGCCGCTCACAGTGCCCGTGGAGCTTCCCGGCCGCACGGTGCACGTCGGCGTTTGGCTCGTCCAGGTCGGCCGCGTACCGTTGCTGCTGCTCGACACTGATATCTTCGAGAACGCGGACGAGGACCGGCCGATCACCCACATCCTCTACGTACGCGGACGGGAGATGCGGCTGCACCAGGAACTGGTGCTGGGCGTTGGTGGGGTCAGGGCGCTGCGCGCACTCGGCGTGCAGCCTGCGGCCTGGCACCTCAACGAGGGCCACTCCGCGTTCATGCTCGTCGAGCAGACGCGCGAGCTCGTCGCGAGTGGCGTGTCGATGGATCAGGCGCTGGACCGGGTCCGCTCGGGCACGGTCTTCACCATTCACACGCCCGTGTCCGCGGGCAACGAGCGCTTCGACGTGGATCTTGTGCGGCGGGTCGTCGGGCCGCTCACGGAGAGCCTCGACCTGGACCGCGTGCTGGAGATCGGCCGCGGCGTGGACAACGATCCCCAGCAGTTCGACATGACCGCGTTTTCGCTTCGCCTCTCCAACGACGCCAATGCAGTCAGCAGGCTCCACGCCGAGACCGCCAACGCCACCTGGCAGGATGTGCCGAGGCACCCTATCCGGGCCATCACGAACGGGGTGCACGCCCCAACTTGGCTGGGCGGTCCGTTCCGGGACCTGTACGAGGACCTCGGCGCCGACCTCGACCGCCTCGACGACGACCGACCCGCGGACCGCTTCTGGGAGCGTCTCAAGCGGATTCCCGACCGGCGGATGTGGGACGCGCACCTGCAGCAGAAGCTGGAGCTCGCCTACTTCGCGCGCGGCCGGCTCCGATCGCAACTCGCGCGGCACGGCGAGGCACCCGAGGAGCTGGCCCGCATCGAAGCGGCATTCGACCCGACGATCCTGACCATCGGCTTTGCGCGCCGCTTCGCCACCTACAAGCGGGCGTCCCTGCTCTTCACAGACGAGGACCGGCTGGCGCGTCTCATCTGGGACGTCGACCGGCCCGTCCAGATCGTCTTTGCCGGCAAGGCGCATCCCGCCGACCGGCCGGGCCAGCGCGTGATCCAGGACATCTTCAGCCGCAGCCGATCGCATCGGCTCAAGGGCCGCGTGTTCATCCTCGAGGACTACGACATCCGCGTCGGGCGCTACCTGGTCCAGGGCGTGGACGTGTGGCTCAACAACCCCCGCCGTCCGCTCGAGGCGTCCGGCACCAGCGGCATGAAGGCCGCCATGAACGGGGTCGTCAATTGCTCCGTGCTGGACGGCTGGTGGGACGAAGGGTTCACCGGCAGCAACGGCTGGGCGATCGGCGGCCGCGAGACGAACGTGGACGAGGGCGCACAGGACTGGGCCGACGCACAGGACCTCTACCGCCTGCTCGAGACGGAGATCGTGCCCACGTACTACGAGCGCGATCGCGAGGGTCTGCCGCGCGCGTGGCTGGGATACATGCGGAACTCGATCTCGAGCTGCATCTGGCGCTTCTCGGCGACGCGCATGCTGGAGCAGTACATCGAAGAGCTCTACCTGCCGGCGGCGCGCGACGAGGCCGCGGAGAGTGCCCCGGTCTCGCGGCCGCGCCGCGCGACGGTTCCCGCCGCGTA
>JBBSGX010000186.1:0-5149 GCA_038253685.1 Candidatus Limnocylindrales bacterium
CTCTCGCGCATCAAGCTGTCGCGCACGTGGCGTGGCTCGAAACGCGCCTACGACGACGCGATCCAGCGCCTCCCTATCATCGGGCCGACCGCACTCGAGTTGTCGCGGCGCTTGCGCAAGTCGGTCGTCAGCTTCGCCCAGCCCGGGCAGCTCTTCGAGGATCTCGGCATCACCTACGTCGGACCCGTGCCCGGCCACAGCCTCCGGGCGCTGGAAGGGACGCTGGCACGCGCGCTGCGCGACCTCGACGGGCCGATGATCGTCCACGTCCGCACCCGCAAGGGCCGCGGCTACCGTCCGGCCGAGGCGGACATGGTCAGTTTTCACGGCGCGGCGCTCCCCCCGATGACCCTGCTCGACGGCGGCGACGAGGGCGACGGAAACGCGGTGAGCCCGTTGGTGGCCGCCCATTCGAATGGCCTCACCGGGCCGGCGCAGTCCGAAGGTGACGCGGCACTGTCCGCCTCGCAGCGCGTGGCGTCGAAGGAGAAGCCGCCCAACTACACCGCGGTCCTGGCCCAGGAGCTCATCGCCATCGGCCGCGCGGACAAGCGGGTCGTGGCGATCACGGCAGGCATGCCAACGGGCACGGGCCTCAGCAAGTTCCAGGCCGAGTTCCCGAGGCGGATGTACGACGTCGGCATCGCCGAGCAGCACGCCGTGACAATGGCCACCGGGCTCGCGATGGGCGGCCGGCGCCCGTTCGTGGCGATCTACTCCACGTTCCTCCAGCGCGCCTTCGATCAGACCGTCCACGACGTCTGCCAGAACGACATGCCGGTCGTCCTCGGGGTGGACCGGGCCGGGCTGGTCGGCGAGGACGGCACCAGCCACCAGGGCATGTTCACGGTGTCGGCACAGCGGCAGCTGCCCAACCTCGTGATCGCCTCTCCGAAGGACGAGCAGGAGCTCCGTCGATTGCTCCGCACGGCCTTCAGCCAGGACCACCCGTTCGCCCTGCACTACCCGCGCGATGCCGGGCTTGACCTGGCCGCCGTCGAGCCGACGCTCATCCCGATCGGCCAGGGAGAGGTGCTGCGCGAAGGCCGCGACATCCTGATTGCCGGGTTCGGCCCGATCGTCATGCGAGGCGTCGAGGTCGCTGAGGCGCTGGCAGCCCAGGGCTGGTCGGTCGGCGTCCTCAACGCACGCTACGTGAAGCCGCTCGACCGGGAGCTGCTGCTGGAGCAGGCCCGTGGCAAGCGGCTCGTGGTCACGCTTGAGGAGAGTGTCGTGACCGGCGGGTTCGGGTCGGCCGTGCTGGAAACGCTGGCCGAGGCAGGAATGAGCGACGCCGCACTGCGCGAGATCCCGGTGAAGCGCATCGGGATCCCTGCCGAACGGTTCGTGGACCATGGCTCGGTGACCGACCTCCGGCGCCTGATCCGCATCGATGCAGCCGGCATCGAGACGCAGGTGCGTGAGGCGATCGAGGAGCTGGGTCTCGTGCAGCGCAGCGCAGCGCAGCTGAAGGCTCGCTCGGCCTGAACTCTCCTCATCCCGATCGGATCCGCCTGGACCAGTTGCTGGTCGACCGCGGTCTGGCACCGAGCCGTACCCGCGCCCATGCGTTGCTGCTCGGCGGCAAGGTCCGGGTCGGATCAGGCGATGGAGCCCGACTGGATCGAAAGCCCGGCGACCTGGTCGATGTGGAGACGCCTCTGGAGGTCACCGAGGCGACGCCGTTCGTGTCACGCGGTGGGGAGAAACTGGCCGGTGCGCTGGACGCCTTCGGCATCGACCCGCTCGACCGCGTCTGTCTCGACGTGGGAGCCTCCACCGGCGGCTTCACGGACTGTCTGTTGCGGCGCGGCGCAGCCCGCGTCTATGCTCTCGACGTGGGCCGCGGACAGTTGGCCGAGACGCTGCGCGGCGACCCCCGGGTCGTGGTCATGGAGCGCACCCATGCCGGCCGGCTGGATCCCGAGGCGGAGGACCCGCTGCGCCTCCCCGAGCCTGTCTCCCTGGCAGTGATCGACGTCTCATTCATCTCCCTGACGCGCATCCTGCGCGGAGTGGCCTTCGCGGTGGAGTTCGGCGGCGACGTTGTCACTCTGGTCAAACCGCAATTCGAGCTGTCGCCGCGGGAAGTGCCGAAAGGCGTCGTTCGCGATCCCGTGGCAAGGCAATCGGCGGTGCAGCGCGTTCGCGAGTACGCGACGGCGCTCGGTCTCGAGCGGGTCGGCACCGTCGAGTCGCCGCTGGTGGGTCCCGCCGGCAACCACGAGTTCTTTCTGCACCTGCGCGTGCCGGGCACGGCGTGAAGCGGCTGGGCTTCGCCTTCAATCCCACCATGGACACGGCCATGGCGCTCCGGGAGCGTGCCCTCGCGTGGTGCGCGGCGCGGGGCATCGATGCCTGGGCCGCTGCGGCCAGCGACTACGACACGCTCGTGGAGAAGCTCGGCACGAGCGATGCGCTGGTGGTGCTCGGTGGAGACGGCACGTTCCTGCGGGCCGCGCGGGCCGTGGCTGTTGCGGACATCCCCATCCTCGGCATCAATGCCGGCAAGGTCGGCTTCCTGTCCAAGGCGGAGTCCGACGGCCTGGAAAGCGTGCTCGACCAGCTGTCGCGGAAGGAGTTCACGCTGGAGCCACGCATGGTGCTCGAGGCACGCCTGCTTCCGTCGGGCAGGGAGAAGGGCGGCTCGGTGCACGTGGCGCTCAACGAGGCGGCGATCGTGCGCGGGTCTCAGGCCCGCGTCGTGCGGCTGGAGCTACAGGTGGACGGCTCGCATGTCGCCACCTACATCGCGGACGGCATCGTGGTCGCCAGCCCGACGGGCTCCACCGGCTATTCCTTCAGCGCCGGCGGCCCGATCCTCGACCCAACGGCCCGCAACCTCGTGGTCACGCCGATCGCCGCCTACCTGTCGGCCATTCGCTCCATCGTGGTCGGGGCGCGCCATACCGTGACGGTCCGCGTGGTCGACGCGGTCGATTGCCTCGTCAGCATCGACGGTCGCGAGGACGTTCCGTTGGCCATCGGTGACGTGGTGCGGGTACGCGCCCGCGAGCGCCCGATCCACTTCGTCGAGCCGCATGGCTCCATGCCGTTCTGGGAGCTGCTGCGGCACAAGGCCGAGCTGCTGCCTTCCTGACCGATGGGCCTGCTGGAGCTGGCCGTCACGGATCTGGCGCTCATCGAGCGTGTGCGCGTGCCGCTGCGGCCGGGCTTCACGGTCATCACGGGCGAGACCGGCGCGGGCAAGTCACTGCTGATCGACGCCCTGTCACTGGTGCTCGGAGGCCGTTCCGACGCGACGCTCGTCCGGGCCGGTGCCGACATGGCACGCGTGGAGGCCCTCTTCGATCGCGATCCCGAGCCGATGATCTGCGTCCGGGAGCTCAACGCAGGCGGCCGCACCATCGCACGCATTGACGATGAGACGGTGACCGTGGCCCGGCTTGCGGCGGTGGTGGCCCCGCTCGTCGAGATCCACGGCCAGCACGAACAGCAACGGCTGCTCTCGGGCGGCACCCAGCGTGAGCTCCTTGACGCCTACGGCGCTCATGGGCCGCTCCGTGAGGCAGTCTCGGGCGCGGTGGCCGCGTGGCGCGAGAACGACGCCGCGCTGCGGGAACTCGAGCTCGATCCGGGGGAGCTGGCGCGCCGCCTGGAGCTGGCCGAGCATGCCGCCGCGGAGATCGAGGCAGTTGCGCCGCGCCCCGGCGAGGTGGAGGCTTTGCGGGCGCGACTTGCGGCAGCGAGCAATGCGGAACGGCTGGTCAGGCTCTCCGCGCAGATCCACGAGCGTCTGGTAGGCGAGGGAAGCGGGGCACGCGACCAGCTGGCGGTGGCCGCCCGCGACGCCGCCGAGCTCGCCCGGCTCGATTCCCGGCTGTCTGGCCTGGAAACCCGGCTCGCGGGCCTTGAGGCAGAGGTGCAGGACGTGGCGGCAGAGCTTCGCCAGGGCGTCGATGAATCGGAAGCCGACATTGCCGCGGCAGCTGAGCTGGAGGAGCGACTCGGGGCGCTGTACGGCCTGCTGCGCAAATACGGCGGCGACGAGGAGGCCGTGCTGGCGCACGGCGAGCGGAGTCGGGCCGAAGGCGATCGGCTGCGCGGACTCGAGGCGGAGCACGGGAGGCGGGCCACGGTGGCGGCACAGCTGTTGGACGAGGCCACCACGGCAGCGACGGCGCTCTCCGACGCGCGGCACGCCTCCGCCGAGCGGCTCGGGCCCGCGGTCACCGCCGGCCTGCGCGACCTGGGCTTTCCCGATGCGGCATTCCGGATCGAGATCACCGCGTCTGAGCTGGACGCGACCGGCGCCGACAGCGTCACCTTCGTGCTGGCGCCGAATCCCGGCGAGCCGCCGCGGCCCTTGGCGCGCATCGCCTCGGGCGGAGAGCTCTCGAGGGTCGCGCTCGCTCTGAAGGGCGTGCTCGCGGAGGCGGACACGACGCCGACGCTGGTCTTCGACGAGGTCGACGCGGGCATCGGCGGCCGCTCGGCGGATCCCGTCGGCACGCGGCTCTGGCGCCTGGGACGCGCGCACCAGGTGCTGTGCGTGACGCATCTGCCGCAGATCGCGGCGCATGCCGACGCCCATCTCCACATCGCAAAGGGGGTGCGCGACGGCCGGACCGTGACCGAGGTGCGTGAGCTGACCACGGAGGAGCGAGTCGGGGAGCTCTCGGCCATGCTCGGGGGACGCCCGGGCGACGCCGGCACGGAGGCTGCGGCAAGAACGCTGCTGGAGCGGGCAGGCTCGTCACGGACCGAGTCGGTCGGAAGCGCGTGAGGCTGGACGCCGCTTCGGCCGACACGGCGGCCGCGGACAGCGACGGCAGCCCCATGGTTCCACGCGAGCTCTCAAACGCCCTCGATGCCTACCTCGACTACCTGCGCGTGGAGCGCGGCCTGTCCTCGGCCACCATCCGCGCCTACGACAGCGACCTGCGTCAGTTCGCTCACCGTGCGCCGTCGATCGAGGCATGGGCCACGGAGCCGGCCGCGGCCACGGGCTATCTCGCCGGTCTCGGCCGTCCGCCGCGCCCACTCAGGCCGGCTTCGCATCGGCGCAAGGCCGCGTCCATCCGCGCGTTCTATCGCTTCTGCTTTGCCGAGGAGCTCATCGAACGGGACATCGGCGGGCTACTCGACCTTCCGCGCCAGACCCGCCAGCTGCCCGACACGCTGGACC
>JBBSGX010000187.1:0-5056 GCA_038253685.1 Candidatus Limnocylindrales bacterium
CGGCTGGGCGACTCGGGGCGGTCACTGGTATTGCAGCGCGATCTGGCACCGTCATCGCGGCAGCCGCTCGCCGGCGAGAATCGGCACCGAGAGTCGGTTCTCCGCTGGCGTCAGGGGGCAGGAGTAGGTCCCCGAGTAGGCGCAGTAGGGGTGGTACGCGAGATTGAAGTCCAGGACGACCGAGCCGTTCGGCTCAATCGCGAGGTCGAGGTACCGACCGCTCCCGTAGGTCTCGGTGCCGATTGTCGCATCCGCGAAGGGCACGAACAGTGAACCCGGCCGGGTCGGCCCGATGCTGAAGCCGGTCAGGGCCAGCCGCTGGCCGTGGAGATCGAAGTCGAGGAACGCAACGCGTCGCGCCATCCGCCGCTGCCCGTCCGACGTCTCGAGGGCGATCGGCCGGTCGTTCGCGGGCGGGCGACGGAATCGCGGTACCACCACACGATATTGCTCGTCCACCGCGAAATAGCTCAGGGCGCGCGGCTCGGCGAGGGGTCCTCCAAGTGGGCCGTCGGCCGCTGTCCGGAAGTACGCGTCTTTCGCCTGCCTGCCGGCCGTGATGGACGCGACGTAGCCGCGGTCCCGATCATCGACAGGTCTGGCGATCTGACGCACTGGCGAACCCTCGCGCTCGCGGTCCGGCGCCGCCGTGTCCGGGATCACACCGAGCCGTGCCCCATCGCACGATTCCGTCGCCCTTCCGGTGTCATCCCCTCGACCCCGCGCCGTTGCCTCGGCTCACCGCCGCGCCGGCTGGAAATACGTGCGGTCGAGGACGAGGCCGAGCACCGAGCCGAAGAAGAAGGTGTGAGCCACGAACTGGACCGCAGCATTGGTGTTGTTCGGGAACCACGTCCAGCCAAAGGCCGGCGCCAAGACGTAGAAGTTGACGATCCATAGAGCGAAGCCGGCAACGCTCGCGCTGATCAGGACCGCCGCTCGGCTTGCCGAGAGTTGCGGGATGAGCGAGAGCACGGCCGCCACGACGACGCCGTACATCATCGAGAGGATCATGTGGATGACGAGCCCGACGCCACCGGCTGTCAGCAATGACGTCCCTGGGTCGAGCGCCTGCTTGCCGAGCCCGACCCCGCCGATCATCCGCAGCGGCATGAAGAACGCATCGGCCCCGTCGAGCACGAGGGCCATGATCATATCGAACATGGCGATCGTGATCCCGGCGATGATCCCGCCCAGGATCCCGTAGCGCAGCCAGGCGCCGACGTCAATCCGGCGCTCCGTGCCAGCAAGGGTTGTCATCAGTCGATCTCCTCTTTATGCGCGCCGCTCGGCCGAGACTATCCCTCGCGATGGGCCTATACCGTAACGGGCTTCACAAACGACGTGATTCCTGCCGACCGACGCCGGCCTGGCACTCACCTACAAGGTCTTGGTCAGACGCCCCGCGGCGATCCGGAGGCCGTTCGTGTTGATCCTTTGGCCTGCCTGCCGGTGATGAACGCCACGGAGCCGCGGTCCGAATGGTCAGCTGTGACCTACGGCACGTCTCCGTCGCGCTTCCGGTGACATCCTCGTCACGATGGAAACACTGGCCGCCACCTTCCTCCTCGGCCTCGGGAGCGCGGCGAGCCCCTGCCTGCTGCCGCTCTACCCAGGCTTCATCGCCTACCTGGCGGGTACGGGCGCCGGGGAGCGTCGTCGACTTGGGGCGGCGCTCCTCGGCCTGGCTGTCCTCGCCGGCCTGCTCACGACGATGGTCACCATCGGCGTCCTCCTCTCGCTCCTCGCGCTGCCGTTTGGCGACGTCCTGCGCTGGTCCATCCCTGGTGCGACGGCGGTCCTCATCGTCCTCGGAGTGGCGCTCCTGGCCGGTCGAAACCCGTTCGACAGGCTCGCCGGCGTGCGGCTGCCGGTCGTCCGGAACCCGTTGGCGCAGGCCTATGTCTACGGCTTGCTGGTCGGGCCGGTGGCGCTGCCGTGCGCCGGCCCGTTCCTCGTCGCGCTGCTCGCCATTTCGGTCGGTCTCGCCGACGGCCTGACCCGGGTGGGGTCGTTCGTCGTCTACGGCCTCGGGTTCGGCCTGCCGCTCGTGGCCCTGGCCGCGATCGGGGCTGCGCGTGGCCGGGCCCTCTCGCGGGTGCTCGCCCGGCATCACCGGGCGGTGCTCCGCGCCGCCGGGGCACTGCTCGTCGCGACCGCGCTCTACGAGCTACTGGCGGCAGGGCTCATATAGGTCTTCGGTACCTCGGGTCCATGGGGACGTGTGCCACGACGCGTAGGGTGCGCATATGTACGGGCGGACCTCGACGACGTGACCCCATCCGCGACCAGGATTCGGAGCCGGGCGGTGCCCGGCCTCGCGATTCCGGCCGATCTCGTCGACCGCCTCCGAGGGATGGAATCGGCGACCAGCCTGGCCCTCTTGAGTGCCGGGCTCCTCGGGCTGGTTGGAGTCGCCGCTGCGACGCAGTCAACGTCTCACCTTGCCGTGACCGGCGCGTTCGTTGCGGCGTGCGCGCCGCTCCTCGCCGCCAGCCTGCTCGCCCGTGGTCGGCTCGCGATCGTCGGCGCCGCGCTCGCCATCGCGACGATCACGGCCTTCTCGGCGGCAACCTTCGAGCTCACGCCCACGGTCGTCTGGCTGTTCGCCGTCGTCGTGCCGGTGGTCGGCCTCGTCCATGGCGCTCGCCTTGGAGCCCTCGCCGGTGCGCTGTCGGCGCTAGCGCTGAATTGGATCGAGACCGGCGTTGTCATCGACCCGATCGACCCCCAGACCCCCTTCGGGATTCTGATCCTGGTCGCGCTCGGAGCGGCGCCCGCCTATCTGCTGACCCTCGCCCGCCACCGACGCGACGCACTGAATGTGCAGCTCGCCCGCGCGGAGGGTCTCGTGGTCGAGACCGAGCGGGCGCGCGGCGCCGAGGCGGCGTCGCGGCACCAGGCGATCTGCATGCTCGCCCGAGCGGCCGAGGCCCGCGACGGCACGACGGGAATCCACATCGAGCACGTCCGCGACCTGGCGGCGGAGCTCGCCCGGGCCGCGGGCATCGCCGACCGCGAGGTCCAGGAGATTGCTTGATCGGCGATGCTCCACGACGTCGGCAAGCTGCGCGTGCCGGACCGGGTCCTGCTCAAGCCGGGCAAGCTCGATGAGGCCGAATGGGCGCTCATCCGCCAGCACCCGATGTGGGGGGAGCAGCTGCTGATGGGTGACGACGGCTTCGCCCTCGCCCGCCGGATCGCTCGTTGGCATCACGAGAACTGGGACGGGTCGGGCTATCCGGATGGCCTCCGCGGAGAGAGGCGATTCCACTGGCTGCGAGGATCGTCAGGGTCGTCGACGTCTTCGATGCGCTGCGCAGCGAGCGCCCGTACAAGCCGGCGTGGACGCTCGAGCGGAGCCTCGAGGAGCTCCGCGCGATGCGGGGGACCGGGCTCGAGCCGGCACTCGTGGACCTCTTTGTGAAGGTTCGCGACTCGCGTTAGGCCAGCGCGCGCCGCCCCGGCGCCGCGTTCGGCGTCCTGTGGTCGCGGCTCGGGACCGCAGGTCGCCGCGCTCGCGATCGGTACAATCGAGCGCGCCGCTTCGATGCAACTCGTTCGCGGCCCGGTGGTCACGAAGGCTCCCGGACGCCTGTATCCGAGCACACGGTGGGCACCGCCGGGGCGATGGCATCCTAGGCGATATGCGATCACTGGCCCCGGCGCTCGCTGCGCTCGCCGTCCTCGTCGGAGCCTGCTCGGGTGGCAGCGGGCCCACTCAAGGTGCTGGGCCCTCAAACGAGGCGTGGCGGACTCTAGGGCTCCGTGACGTCGTAAACGGCGAGGAATTCCGGATCAGCGACTTGCGGGGGAAGGTCTTGGCCATCGAAGCGATGGCGATCTGGTGCGTCAACTGCCGTCTCCAGCAACGCGAAGCGCAGGCGGCGCTCGAGCAGGTCGGCTCGCCCGATGTCGTCTACATCAGCCTCGACGTGGACCCGAACGAGCGTGAGGCGGACCTTGCGGGGTACGCTGGGCGCGAGGGCTTCAGGTGGCGCTTCGTCGTTGCGTCGCCCGAGGTGTCGCGATCGCTCGCGGCGACGTTCGGCGACCAGATCCTGTCGCCGCCGGCGACCCCGCTCGTCATCCTCGGGCCCGACGGAGCAGTGATCGAGAAGCACATCGGGATCAAGGGCGCCGACGACCTGGCGGCGCTGTTGAAGGAGCATCTGCCGTGATCGAGACAAGGGGTGGTTTCCCCGTCAGCCGCGCGTCGGCCATTCCGACCGTGACCGCTGCCGCGATGGCCGAGGTCGACGGGCTCGCCGTCAACGAGTTCGGGATCGACATCCTCCAGATGATGGAGCAGGCGGGCTCGCACCTCGCCGAGCTGGTCCGGGCCGAACTCGGCGGCGACCTACGCGGCCGGCGGGTAGTCGTCGCCGTCGGGCCGGGCAACAACGGTGGCGGTGGGCTCGCAGCCGCCCGGCACGTCGCGAATCGGGGTGCCTCGGTTCGGGTCATCCTCGCCCGCCCGGTGAACCGGCTGAGCGACGCTGGTCGTCATCAGCTCGCGACGTTGCTCCAGATGTCGGTCGACTGCTGCGTCGCGATCTACGACGTGCCGGACGACGAGCTCGACCGCGAGTTCGCCTCGGCGGACGCGATCATCGATGCGATCCTGGGATACCGCGCGGCCGGCGCACCCCATGACGGCGTGCTGTGGCTCGTCGACCGGGTGGCTCGAGCGTCCGTCCCGGTGATCAGCCTCGACCTACCGTCGGGGATCGACGCGGATACCGGCAAGGCCCCCGGCTCGGCCATCACCGCATCCGCGACCCTCACGTTGGCCTTGCCGAAGCCAGGACTGTTCCGCGGCGCCGGCCGTGAGCTGGCCGGTCGCGTCTACCTCGGCGACATCGGCCTTCCGGCGGCCCTCTTCCGACGCTTGGGGGTGGAGGTTGACATCCCCTTCGCCGAGGGCCCGATCGTGCGCCTCGAGGCCGAGGCATGACGCTCGCCCAGCGACGTTCGTTCAGCGAGAAGCTCGGGCTGCTGCGCGAGCTCGAGCTCTTCAGCGGCCTGTCGGACGTCGACATCGCGGCGATCGGGC
>JBBSGX010000188.1:0-5033 GCA_038253685.1 Candidatus Limnocylindrales bacterium
ACCCGGGTACGCCACTCACGGTCACGATTTGGCCTCCGCGCCGGCAGGGGCCCGTTGCTCCGCCGATGCCTGCGCCTGTCCGGCCCGCACCTCCACGGGGTTGAGCCACGCCATCTGCGAGCGGAGGTGCGCGCCCACCTGTTCGATCTGGTGGTTGCGATCCTGCTCGCGCAGCCGCTCGAACTCGGGGCGGCCGGCGGCGTTCTCGGCAACCCAGCGCTTCGCGAAGCCGCCGTCCTGGATCTCGGACAGGACCTGGCGCATGGTCGTGCGCACGTGCTCGTCCACGATCCGTGGCCCGGAGACGTAGTCGCCGTACTCGGCCGTGTCGCTGACGCTGAAGCGCATGAAGTTGAGGCCGCCGCGGTACATCAGGTCGACGATCAGCTTCAGCTCGTGCATGGTCTCGAAGTAGGCCAGCTCGGGCTGGTAGCCCGCCTCGACCAGCGTCTCGAAGGCCATCTTGACGAGCGCGGCCGTGCCCCCGCAGAGCAGCGACTGCTCGCCGAACAGGTCGGTCTCGGTCTCCTCGGCGAAGGTCGTCTCGAGCACGCCGGCACGCGTCGCGCCGAGCGCACGGGCATAGGCAAGCACGCGAGCACGGGCCGTTCCCGACGAATCGCGGTGCACGGCGAAGAGCGCGGGCACCCCGCCACCGGCCACGTAGACGGAGCGCAGGAGGTGCCCGGGCCCCTTCGGCGCGACCATGCCGACGTCCACGCCGCTCGGCGGATCGATCAGCCCGAAGTGGATGTTGAAGCCGTGGGCGAACATCAGCAACTGGCCGGCGCGCAGGTTCGGCCCAATCTCGGTCTCGTAGAGGGCCTTCTGCGAGGTGTCGGGGACGAGCACCATGACCACGTCCGCGTCGCGAACTGCGTCCGCGACGTCGGCCACCTTCAGCCCGGCCTCCTGTGCGATCGCGCGGCTGCGCGACCCGGGCGCCAGGCCAACCACGACGTCGGCACCCGACTCGTGGAGGTTGAGGGCGTGCGCATGGCCCTGGCTGCCGTAGCCGATGACGGCAACGGTCTGGCCCTTGAGGGCGCCGGGGTCGGCGTCGTTGTCGTAGTACATGCGTGCGCCCATCAGCTCGGATCCTCCTCGGGGAGTGCCGGCACGGCGCCGGCCTTCAGGATGGTGTCGATATCGACGGCGTTCGAGCCGCGGCTCATGGCCACTGCACCCGTCCGAACCAGCTCCTTGATGCCGAACCCGCCCATCAGCGCGATGAGCGAGTCGATCTCCTGTTCGGTGCCGCTGTGCTCGACCACCAGGGCGTCCGCCGAGACGTCCAGCACACGGCCCTTGTAGAGCTCCACGATCTTGAGGACCTCGGAGCGATTGTGGTTCGTGGCGCGCACCTTGATGAGGGCCAGCTCGTGCTCGATCACGCCGCTCTCCGGCAGGTCCTGGACCTTCAGGACGTCGATCAGGCGATAGAGCTGCTTCTCCATCTGCTCCACGGCGAAGTCGTCGCCTCGCAGCGTGATGGTCATGCGCGAGATGTCCGGCCGTTCGGTGTGGCCGACGGCCAGCGACTCGATGTTGAAGTTGCGTGCCCGCACGAGGCTGGCGACGCGGTTGAGGACGCCCGGCCGGTTGTTGACGATCACCACCAGCACGTGGCGGCGGGCCTGCCCGGAGCCCGGGACGTAGCGTTCGGTGGCGGAGGGTGTGGCGGGGGTCATCGCATCAGCCCTCGACCGCCTCGCCCCATGTCTCGATGAGGTCGGAGAGGCCCTTTCCGGCAGGCATCATGGGGAAGACGTTCTGGGTTTCCGCGATCTCGAACCAGACGAGCACGGGGCCGTCGACGGCCTGTGCCGCGCGGATCGCGGGCTCCACCTCACCCGGGGTGCTGGCGTGGAAGGCCGCGATGCCGTACGCCTCGGCCAGCTTCATCCAGTTGGGGCCCGGCAGGTGGGCGGAGTGATAGTTGCCGCCGTAGATGATCTCCTGCCACTGGCGGATCATGCCCAGCTTCTTGTTGTCCATCAGCGCGATCTTGACCGGGATGCGGTCGGCCGAGAGGGTCATCAGCTCCTGGCTCGTCATCTGGAAGCCGCCGTCGCCGACGACTGCCCAGGTTTCCTTGTCGGGCCTGCCGAGCGCCGCGCCCATGGCGGCTGGAACGCCGTAGCCCATCGTTCCCAGGCCGCCGGAGCTCAGGTGCGAGTCGGGCCGCCGGAACCCGGCATAGCGGGCCAGCCACATCTGGTGCTGCCCGACGTCGGCGACCAGCGTTGCGTCATGGTTCGTGAGCTCGCCCAGGCGGCCGACCACGTAGTCGGCCGAGAGCAGGCCGTCGCGCCACGCGCCGGAACCGTGCCAGCTCGACCCCTCCGAGTCGCCGCGCCACTCGGCCAGCTGCTCGAAGTAGGCCGTCCGATCCGCGGAGTCGCGCTGCTCGAGCAGCGGGATGAGCGCCCGCAGCACGCGCCTGACGTCACCCACGATGGGCACGTCCACGGCCACGTTCTTGCCGATCTCCGAAGGGTCAATGTCGACGTGGACGATGCGTGCGTTCGGAGCGTAGGTGCTCACCTTGCCGGTGACTCGGTCGTCGAAGCGCATGCCGAGCGCGATCAGCAGGTCGGCCGACTGGATGGCGCGATTGACGTGCTTCCAACCGTGCATGCCCATATAGCCATAGCTGAGCGGGTGCTCCTCGTCGATCGCACCGACGCCGAGCAGCGTGTGCGCAACGGGGATCTGCGTCTTCTCCGCGAACTCAATGAGCTCGTCCACGCCTCGGCTCAGCAGGACGCCGTGCCCGGCCAGGATCAGCGGGCGCTGCGCCCCTTCGATGGCCTCTGCGGCCACGCGCAGCTGGCGCGAGTGACCCTCGAAGGTCGGCTTGAAGCCCGGCAGGTCGACCGTGTCGGGATGGGTTGCGCGCGTCTCGGCCATCAACGCGTCCTTGGTGATGTCGATGTGAACCGGGCCCGGACGGCCGGTCCGGGCGATGTGAAAGGCCTCGGCGAAGATGCGCGGCAGGTCGTCCGCGTTGCGGACCAGGAAGTTGTGCTTGGTCATCGGCAGGGTGATGCCCGAGATGTCGATCTCCTGGAAGGCGTCCTTGCCGATCAGCGCACCGGGCACGTTGCCGGTGATCGCGACGATGGGGATCGAGTCGAGCTGCGCGGTGGCGATGCCGGTGACGAGGTTGGTGGCGCCGGGCCCAGACGTGCCGAGGCACACGCCGACACGGCCGGATGCGCGTGCGTAGCCATCGGCTGCGTGTGCGGCACCCTGCTCGTGGCGCACGAGGACGTGGCGCAGGGCCGGGTAGTCGTCGAGCACGTCGTAAAGGGGGAGAACCACGCCGCCGGGATAGCCGAACATGACGTCCACGCCCTGACGCAGCAGCGCCTCGCACACGACGTCCGCGCCGATCCGGGTGCGGTTGCGAGGCTTGGCGTCAGAGAGCATCTCGGTCCGGGCACGCTCCACTTCGGCGGCGCCGGCGGTACCGGCAGCCGGAACGTGACGGCCGGAGCCGGGCGCGCGGCGCCGCTCGGTGCCGGTCGGACTGCCGGTGCTCGGCGACGCGGCCGTTCTGCGGTCTCTTCCTGTCGAGGCGGGAGCCGGTGCGGTTGCGCCCGGCGACGGGGCGGCCGCGGACATCGATCCGGGACTCCCTGCGATCGTCTTCTCGGTCATTTCCGGCTTCCCTCTGGTGCGGCTGAACTGCTTCGGACAAACAAAAGACCCTCGCCACCGGCGAGGGTCCTGGGCTTCGACGTTGCGCCGTTGCTAGCGGCGTTCTACCTCCGTCTCCCTCCAGGCTCCCGCCGGGAGCCGGTAATAAGGGCAACAAGCCCGAGTACGAGGAGCTCGAGCTTGCTGAGCAGGGTTACGGCAAAAGGAGCAGGCATGCGTACGGGCACGCGTCGACCATCCTCACGGATGGCAATTGCGAAGCGGGTCCGGTCAGTCAAGCCCACGGTGGCTGGCACTCCTGCTAGAGGGGTCAGGCGCGGACTGTACCCCCGTTCGCCGCCCATGTCCAGCGCCCTCCAAGGTCCGGTGCGTGCCCTGTCGATGGTCCGGTGGTTGATCGTCGTCCGCGGCGGCAAGTTCACGACGCACGGAACGATGGCGCGCCATGCCCTCGATCGAGCGGGGTGGAAGGACCGGCGAGCCCCGGCAGGGAAGCACCTGGTTGGAGGCGCGTCGGCGGCATCCACGGAGCGAGATGCCGAGCGCCTGGCAGCGGCGTTCGGCCTCGATGCCGGACTGGTCAGGCGGCTGGTGGGGCGCCACGGCGATGAGACGCCCGCGCTGCTCGAGCTCGGACGCTCCAGGGACCTGTGGCGTCCTCTCGACTCGACCGGCCGATACCTCGAGGCCGAGGTGCTGTGGGCAGTGGAGAAGGAGCTGGCCCTGAGTCTCGACGACGTCCTTGCCCGTCGCCTTCGCCTGGCCATCGAGACGCGGGACCACGGCGCCTCGGTGGCGGCACGGGCCGCAGCCATCGCTGGATACGCACTCGGATGGACGGATTCGGAGCGAGAGCGTGCCGTCGCGTCCTACGTAGAGGGTGCGCATCGCGAGTACGACGTCCCACCGGCGGCAGAACCGACTGCATTCACCCCGTTGCCGGCCTGAGAGGTCCACCAATGGCGGCCATGAATGCCCCGGAGTCCTCCGCGTCGACGCGCACGAGCGTAAAACGATCGTCTCAGCCGCGCCTGGACATCCGTCCAGTCGGAGCGTGACCAGCCCGACTGTCCGGCGAGCCCGCGGCGCAGCGCGGTCACGCGGTCGGCGTTCCGAAGGTGAGCACCACCAAGAGATCATACGATTTGGCCCCGGCTATCCGCCTCGTCGGAACCGGTCCAGCTCGCGCCGGAGCCGCTTGCTTGGTCGGCCCGCGCCGCGCGCCCATTCGAGGCCCGGCGGCAGGGGGTCCTTCGGCGGAGGCGGCGGACTGTGGTCGATGAGGCACTCGGCCGCGTCGGCAGCGCTCACCCGCGACTCGATGACCTTGACCACCTCCACCGAACGAAGGCGTTCGGCAACGTAGA
>JBBSGX010000189.1:0-4975 GCA_038253685.1 Candidatus Limnocylindrales bacterium
CGGCGGCCGGCGGCACCTCGGCGGCCATCGGCCGACCGCGGCGAACCTACGTGGCCGCCGTCCCTTCGCCGTCCGATGGCGCCACCGCTTCGGCGATCGCGGCAGCCTCGGCGTGAATCGCCGCAGCCACTGCCGCCTGAGTCTCGGCCGCAATGGCCTGCTGGCGGGCGGCTGCCGTGGGATCATCGGCAAGGAAACACGCCGCGACGTGACCCTCGCCAACGGGGATCTGGGGCGGATCCTCGACCCGGCAGCGGTCGAAGACGAGGGGGCAGCGCGTGTGGAAGCGGCAGCCCGGCGGGACGCGTGAGGCGTCGGGCGTTTCGCCCTTGAGGATCTGCCGGGTGCGCCGGAGGCTCGGATTGGGGGAGGGCATGACCGAGAGCAGGGCCCGCGTGTAGGGGTGGCACGGATTGGCGACCAGCTCCTCGGCACGCCCGATCTCCACGATCCGCCCGAGATACATGACCGCGATGCGATCGGCGATCAGCCACGCCAGCGAGAGGTCGTGGGTGATGAAGAGGATCCCCACGCCGCGCTTCTTGCGCAGCCCGAGCATGACCCGAAGGATGCCGCTCCGCAGCGAGACGTCCAGCATCGATACCGGCTCGTCGGCCACCAGCACGTCCGGCTCCAGCACCATCGCGCACGCGATTGCGACGCGCTGGCGCTGCCCGCCCGAGAGCTCGTGCGGGTAGCGGCCCAGGAACGCGTCGGCAGGCCGCATGCCGGCATCCTCGAGCGCCTGCTTGACCCGTGACTGTCGTTGACTACGATCGCCGATCCCGTGGACGAGCAACGGCTCCTCCACCGCCTCGCCCACCGGTCGCCTCGGATCGAGGCTTTCGTAGGGGTCCTGGAAGATGATCTGGACGCGACGTCGATAGGAGCGCAATGGGTCGCCGTGAATCGACGTGACGTCGGAGCCCTCGAGCAGGATCTTGCCCCCTGTGATGGGCGCGAGCCGAACCAGCGCCCGCCCCGTCGTCGTCTTGCCCGAGCCCGATTCGCCGACGAGCGCCATGATCTCGCCGCCTCGCAGGTCGAGGTCCACGCCGTCCACTGCACGGACGACGCGCGCCTTCCTGCGCCTGGCCCACTCCGACAGCGTCCGCCGGATCGGGAAGTGGACCTCCAGGTCCCGCAGCTCGATCACGCGACCACGGCTTCGTCGGTGACGGGGACGCTTTCGGAGCCGGCGGCATCGAGACCGGCGGCAAGCCGGGCGGATGGCAATAGGGGCAGCTCGCGCGGCTGCCGCAGCCGGCCGACCTCCGATACGGCATGGCAGAAGACGGCGTTAGACGGGCCGAAGGAACGCTCCGCAGGCTGTTCCTCCGCGCAGACGGCCATGGCATGGTCGCAGCGCGGATGGAAGCGACATCCCGACGGTGGCGAGGTGAGGGAGGGTGGCTGTCCGGGGATCCCGAGCGGCAGCGTCCGCGGGCTGTCGATGTCGGGCACGGACCCCATCAGGCGCACGGTGTAGGGATGCAGCGGGCGGTCATGCAGCTGTCCCAATGTGCCGGTCTCAGCAATGCGTCCCGCGTACATGACGATCGCGCGGTCACACGTCTCGGCGACCACCGACAGGTCGTGAGTGATCAGGATCAGGGCGAGACCCAGCTCGCGCCGGAGCCGCTCGAGGAGCTCCAGGATTTGCGCCTGGACCATCACGTCGAGCGCGGTGGTGGGCTCGTCGCCGATGACCAGTCGCGGCCGGTTTGCCAGGGCCATGGCGATCATCACGCGCTGTCGCATGCCGCCGCTGAACTGGTGTGGATACTCCTTGCGGCGCTCGCGGCTGATTCCCACCATTTCGAAGAGCTCGCCGACGCGCCGCCAGGCCTGCCTGCGAGTCACGCCTTCTTCGTGCAGAAGGATGGGTTCCGCCACCTGGTCGCCCACACGTCTCACGGGGTTCAGGGCGTTCATGGCGCCCTGGAAGATGATGCTCACGTCGGTCCAGCGGCGCCGCCGGAACGGCGCGCGCTTCATCGTCGTGAGCTCCTCGCCGTCGAAGCGGACCGATCCCGACGCAATGCGGCCGTTCTCCGGCAGCAGGCGGGTGATAGCAAGCGCGGTGGTCGTCTTTCCGCATCCCGACTCGCCGACCAGCCCGACCGCCTCGCCAGCCTCCACGTCGAAGCTGACGCCGTCCACGGCGCGGAGGATTCCGGTCGAGATCCTGAACTCGACCGCGAGGTTACGAACTTCGAGCAGTGCCATGTCGCGTTGCTACCTGGCTACCGGCGTCTCGAGGGCCGCCTCGAGTTGCGGCGGGACGATCTCCGAGCCATGGGGACCCTCCCTCGAACGCAGGCGCGGATCGAAGACCTCGTCGAGCGCGCCGCCAATCAGGGTAAACGCAAGGACCACGAGCACGACCGACAGCCCTGGCGGCACGAACCAGGCCCACTTGCCCAGGGTGAGTGCGCCCGAGTCGAATGACTCTTCCAGGATGCGGCCCCACGAGTACGTTTCGTGCGGTCCGACGCCCAGGAATGAAAGCGTCGTCTCGTAGAAGATCGAGCTCGCGACCGTCAGGGTGGTGTTGGCCATCACCAGCCCGAACACGTTCGGCAGAATCTGACGCCGCATGATGCGGATGCTGCTGGCGCCATAGGCGCGGCTGCGGTCCACAAACATGCGCTCTCGCAGGGACAGCGTCTGCGATCGGATGATCCGGGCAGTCGATGGCCAGGACGTGATTGCGATGACGATGATCACGTTGAAGAGGTTCGGTCCCAGGATCGCCGCCAGGACGATGGCAAGCACGAGGGTCGGCAGAACGTAGAAGAAGTCGGTGATCCGCATCAGCCACATGTCCCACCGACCACCTCGGAAGCCCGCAACGATCCCGACGAGCGTGCCGATGACCATCGTGATGACGCTGGCCACGACGCCGACCAACAGGCTGATCTGCGAGCCGGCGACATTCGTGCGCAGCAGGTCGCGACCCGAGCGGTCGGTCCCGAACAGGTGGTCGGCGGACGGGTCCAGGAGCGAGCGGAACGCGCCGGCACGATCGACCGGCCCGACGATGAACGGACCGACGACGGCCTCGAACAGGAAGAAGCTCAGGATCGCGATACCCACCACGGCGGGGCGATTCGCGAGCACGATCTGGACGGTCTGAGGCAGCCGCCGTCGTCGTGGCATGAGTTGCGTCGCGGCGGTCACGTGCGCACCCGTGGGTCGAGACGCAGATAGACGATGTCAGCGAGAAGGTTTGCCGCCACCACGCAGACGGCGATGATCAGGAAGAGCCCCTGGAGCACCGGAAAGTCTTTCTCGTGAATGGCGTCCACGGTGAGCCGGCCCATGCCGGGCCAGGCAAAGACCTCCTCGACGCCGATGGCGCCGCCAAGCACGTACCCCAGGGTGAGCGCCACGACCGTTACCGTGGGCAGCAGCGCGTTCGGGACGACGTGGCGCCTGACGACCGCGCCTTCCTTGAGGCCCTTGGCCCGCGCGGTCGTGACGTAGTCCTCACGCATGGCCTCGAGCATGCTGGACCGCATGATCAGGACCTCTTCCCCGAGCAGGCCGAGACCGAGCGTGAGCGCAGGGAGGAAGAGGTGCCTGGCGATGTCCAGCGCCTGCTCTAGCGGGTTGTCGAACGTAATCCCGATCGTCTGCATCTGCTGTCCGGGAAAGATCGGGATGCCGTGTGGCGTCGCCAGGAAGTAGAGCAGCAGCATGCCCAGCCAGAAGAAGGGAACGGCGTAGATCACCAGGGAGGCGTTGACGGCGAGCACGTCGAAGGCCCCGCCGCGTTTCCACGCCGCGCGGATGCCGATGAGCATGCCCACGGCAATGGACAGGATCTCAGCGACGCCCACCAGCAGGACGGTCGGCCAGATGTGATCGGAGATGACGTCGACGACCGGTCGCTGCTCGGCGAATGACTGGCCGAGATTGAGGCTCACCAGGTTGCCCATGTAGGTCAGGAACTGATTCTGCGTGAGGCTCGCCGGGAGGGTCGTGAGATCGATCTTGAAGGCGCCCTGGTTCGTGCGGACGACGGCCGGGATGAGTGGCTGATCGAGCCCAAGCTCGCGCCGGAGCGACGCCTTCTGTGCCTCGCTCACGTTGCGTGGCAGCAGCGTCGTCGCGGGATCGCCGGGGAGCGCCCGGAACAGGAAGAAGTTGAGGACGGCGATGGCGAAGATCGTCAGCGCCGCGCCAAGAAGTCGCCGCAGGAGCCATTGGCTACCCACCGCTACTTCCCGGCCGTTTCACCGCCGGTGCGGCCGAGCAGCATCTATTCTTCGTCGTCCTCGTCGCGGTTGCGGCGCATGTACCAGATGCCGCCGCCGGCCGCGATGGCGACGACGACCACGCCGAGGAGGAGCACGGTGTTGTCACCACCAGAGCCGCCTGAAGCGCCTGACACGGAAGGAGCCGGCGTGGGTGCCACAGCCGGCGTGATCGCCGCACTCGGCGCTACAGGTGGCGTGGCCGCCGGGACGCTGGCAGGCGCAGGTAACGACCCCTCCGAGGTAGCCGCCGCGGAGGGCGACGACGCCGGGAGCGCGCTCGAGCTTGGAAGCGGACCCTCGCTGGATGACGCGCTGGCGCTCGGGACGGCGCTGGCGCTGGGTTCGCTGCTCGCGCCAGGTTCGCTGCTGGCGCCTGGAGTCGCAACGGGCGGAGGCGTTCCACCGGCGGCGCCGACAGGCCCCACGCTCAGGCGGCTGCCGTAGGGGCCGAATCCGTAACCGGACCACAGCGCGCCGCCCGAGGAAGGCGTCGTATTGAAGCCTTCCCATCGGTCAGAGCGGTACGCCTCGAGCGTGTTGTTGTACCAGAGCACCGAGTACGGGGCGTCGTGGTAGATCTTGTCCTGCATCTGCTTGACGATCGCGGCACGCGCATTGAGATCGGACTGCACGCGCTGCTGCCCGTACATCTCGTCGTACGCCGGGTCACAGTAGTTGGAGTCCTCCCAGTCGTTGATCTGGTTGCACGC
>JBBSGX010000190.1:0-4968 GCA_038253685.1 Candidatus Limnocylindrales bacterium
CAGGGCGCAGAGGACGCGATCCGTGCGGCAGGTGGCAAGGCCGGCGGCTCGGTCAGCCGCAAGACCGACTACCTGGTCGCCGGGGACAACGCCGGGTCCAAGCTCGCCAAGGCACAGGAGCTCGGCGTGCCCGTGCTTGACGAGGCAGCCTTCGCGCGGTTGCTGACGGGTGAGGAGCCGCAGTGAGCTCGTTCGGCCTCGCGGAACTGTTGCGAAGGCAGTCCGGGAGCGGACGCCCCTACCTGGAGTTCCTCCGCGAGGCCTCGATGAGCCTCGGGCTCTACGTGCTGCCTGCCGGCGCCGTGGACGGCCAATCGCCCCACGCGGAAGACGAGGTCTATGTCGTGCTGGCCGGCAACGGGCGATTCACGGCCGCTGAGGAGACGCGCGACGTTACCGCGGGCGACGTTCTCTTCGTCCCTGCCGGGGTGCCGCACCGCTTCCACGACATCGAGGATGAGCTCCGACTCATCGTCGCGTTCGCGCCGCCCGAGTCCGCGACGGCGTGACGGGGCGCTCATGCTTTCACTCTTTCGCCGGCGGCCGACCCCGTATGCTTCGGGCATGGCCAACCTCTCACGCAGCGACGTCGAGCACGTCGCCCATCTCGCGCGCCTCGGCCTGACGGACCAGGAGCTCGACCGGCTCGAGGGCCAGCTGAACCACATCCTCGACCAGTACGCCGTCCTGGCGGAGCTGCCGACCGACGACATCCCGCCCACAGCCCAGACGATCGAGGTCGAGAACATCTTGCGGGAGGACGTCGTGACGCCGAGCCTCCCCGCTGATGTCGCGCTGGCTGGTGCCCCCGAACGATCCGGGAGCTACTTCGTGGTGCCGGCGATCATCGGCGACCCCGCCGCCTGAGCATGGCCGCCGACCGGAAACTGACCCGCCTGCGTGCTCACCAGATGGCGGCGGGCCTGCGCGCGGGCGACTTCAGCGCGCAGGAGCTGCTGGAGGCGCACCTCGAGCTGATCCGGGCTCAGGATCGGGCGCTCAACGCGTGGATCTCGCTCGACGAGGAGAAGGCGCGCGGCGCCGCCCGAGCCGCCGACGAACGGCTGGCAGAGGCTCGCAAGGCGGGTGCGGACGCGGTCCGCGACCTGCCGCCGCTCCTGGGGATCCCGGTTGCGCTCAAGGACCTGGTGGTGACGCGCGGCCAGCCATCCACGGCGGGGAGCCGGATCCTGGAAGGCTTCGTCGGCCCATACGACGCGCACATCGCGGAGCGCCTCGACGCCGCCGGTGCAGTCGTGCCCGGCAAGACCAACATGGACGAGTTCGCGATGGGCTCGTCCACCGAGCACTCGGCGTTCGGGCCGACGGGCAACCCCTGGGACCTGGGTCGTGTGCCGGGCGGCAGCAGTGGGGGATCGGCAGCGGCCGTGGCCGCGTTCCACGTTCCGCTGGCCATCGGGACGGACACGGGCGGGTCCATCCGGCAGCCGGCCGCCCTGACCGGAACGGTCGGGATCAAGCCGACCTACGGCCGCGTGAGCCGCTACGGCATCGTTGCCTTCGCCAGCTCGCTCGACCAGATCGGGCCGTTCGGCCGCGACACGCGGGACGCGGCGCTGCTGCTCGGCGCGATCGCCGGCCGCGACGAACGCGATTCCACGTCCGCACCGCTGCCCGTGCCGGACTACGCGGCCGCGCTCCCCGAGAGCGACGACGAGGCTGCCGCATCCCTGCACGGCCTGCGGCTCGGGCTGCCGAAGGAGTACTTCGTCAAGGGCATGGAGCCCGGCGTCGAAGCCCGCGTGCGCGAGGCCGTGGCGGCGCTGGCGGCGGCCGGCGCGGAGATCGTCGACGTCGACCTGCCGCACACCGATTACGGCCTCGCCACCTACTACATCATCGCGCCGGCCGAGGCCTCGGCCAACCTGGCGCGCTATGACGGGATCCGGTACGGCCTCTCGATCCGTGGCGGGGACGTGCTGAGCAACTACCTGGCGACACGCGGCCAGGGCTTCGGTGCGGAAGTGAAGCGGCGCATCATGCTCGGCACGTACGCGCTATCCGCCGGCTACTACGACGCGTACTACCTCAAGGCGCAGAAGGTCCGAACGCTGATCAAGGCAGACTTCGATCGGGCGTTTGAGGCGGTCGATGCGATCGTCGCGCCGACCAGCCCGACGGTGGCCTTCCCCTTCGGCGCAAGGCTGGAGGACCCGGTCGCGATGTACCTCTCCGACGCCTGCACCCTGCCTGTGAACGTTGCCGGCCTGCCCGGCATCTCGGTGCCCTGCGGGCTCTCGGAGAACCTGCCCGTGGGGCTCCAGTTCATCGGACGGCCGTGGGACGAGACGCGTCTCTTCCAGCTCGGCCGAGCCTACGAGGCGATCACCGCCGCCGCCGATTGGCGAGCCTTGGAGCCGGCCGATCTGGCCAACCTCACGCAGCCCACCCACACCACCTGAAGGTAGAGGGAGCCATGCAGACCCAGAGGATCCTCATCACCACCACGCCGACCGTCTCCGGTTACCACATCGCCGCGGTCTACGGCGAGGTCTTCGGCGTGGTCGTCCGCAGCCGGGGACTGGCCGGCAACCTGATGGCCGGTCTGCGCTCACTCGGTGGCGGCGAGATCACCGAGTACACGCAGCTCCTCGAGCAGACGCGGATCGATGCGATGGGCCGGATGTCTGAGCGGGCCGTGGCAATGGGGGCAAACGCCGTCGTGTCGATGCGCTTCGACTCCTCGGCGATCGGCGAAGTCATGAGCGAGATCGTGGCCTACGGGACCGCGGTCGGCATCGTCGCGGATTCCGCAACGCAGCCGGGTGCGGCGCAGGAATGACGCCGACAAGTTCACGATTCGACTCAACCAGGCAGCC
This sequence comes from Candidatus Limnocylindrales bacterium, assembly GCA_038253685.1. Lineage (GTDB taxonomy): Bacteria > Chloroflexota > Limnocylindria > Limnocylindrales > CSP1-4 > JAFMJV01. Next base: position 2,841 of record JBBSGX010000190.1, read on the forward strand.
CCGGCGGCACGCAAGGTCGCCTGGTTCATCGTCAACGGGCTGGGGCACCCGGAACCGTATACTCGGCGTCGTTCGCGCCGTGTGAGGGCTCCATGACCACCGAACCGATCGCAACGTCACGTCAACGTCTTTCGGCGCGCGTGCGGTCGGTTCCGTCGTCCGGGATCCGCCGCTTCTTCGACGTGATCGCCACGATGCCGGACGTCATCAGCCTGGGCGTGGGCGAGCCGGACTTCACGACGCCGCCACAGATCGTCGAGGAGGGCGTGCGCTCGCTGCGAGCTGGGCGTACCCACTACACCAGCAACTATGGCACGCTCGAGCTGCGACGCGCCCTGGCCAAGAACCTCGAGCGGCTCTACAGCGTCAGCTACGACCCTGAGTCGGAGATCCTCATCACGGTCGGCGCATCCGAGGCGCTGGCGGCCGCGATGAAGGCCATCGTGGATCCCGGTGACGAGGTGTTGCTGCACGAGCCCTCATACGTTGCGTACCTGCCGGCGATCATCTTCAACGGCGGCGTGCCAGTGATGCTGCCTACCGATCCGAGCGACGGCTGGCAGCTCGAGGCCGAACAGGTGGAGGCCGCGATCACGCCGCGCACCAAGGTGCTGTTCCTCGGCTATCCATGCAATCCCACGGGAGCGGTCCTCTCACCGGAAACGCTGCGCGCCGTCGCGGACATCGCGCGACGCCACGACCTGCTGGTGGTCAGCGACGAGATCTACGACCGGCTGGTCTACGGCGGCCATCGCCACGAGGCCATCAGCTCGCTCGGGGGTATGCGCGAACGCACGATCCTGCTGGGTGGGTTCTCGAAGGCCTACGCGATGACCGGCTGGCGTGTCGGCTATGCGTGTGCGCCGCGGGACCTGCTGGAGGGCATCCTCAAGGTCCACCAGTACGAGATCATGTCGGCCCCGACCACTGCGCAGGACGCGGCACTGGTGGCGCTCACGGGCGCGGAGCCAGACGTTGTGCGGATGGTCAATGAATACGATCGGCGACGCCGCATGTTCGTGGAGGGGCTCAACCGAATCGGCCTTCCGACCATCGAGCCCAAGGGCGCGTTCTATGCGTTTCCGCGGATCGCAGGCACCGGCCTCAGCAGCGAGCAGTTCAGCGAGCGGCTGCTCTACGAGCACCAGGTGGCGGTCATCCCGGGAAGCGCCTTCGGGCCGTCCGGCGAGGGCCACGTCCGGGCCACGCTCGCCACCAGCTACGAGCATCTCGAGGAGGCCCTCGTCCGAATCGAGCGCTTCGTGTCATCCCTTGGTTGACGGACGATCGCGAATGCGCGCGCGCCCCCTGGTCGCCGCCTTCGTTGGGCTCGTCCTCGCCGTCGTCGCCATCGTGGCGGTCGGCTGCCAGGGCAACGTCTTCTCGCTGAAGGTCGGCGAATGCTTCTCGGGAGCAGCCAGCGGCCAGGTCTCGGATGTCAACAAGGTCGACTGCAGCGTGGCGCATGACTCGGAGGTGTTCAGCGTCGTCGACTACCCGAGCCCGCCATCGGACTTCCCCGGGTCGGCCGCCATGGAGGCGGCCGCGAGCGCCCGCTGCCCGACCGACTTCCAGGCCTACGTCGGGATCGACGCGGCCACCTCCTCATATGGCATCGGGCAGCTGGTGCCGACCGCGGAGAGCTGGGCGCAGGGCGACCGCCAGCTCGTCTGCCTCCTCCACTCCGCCACGACTGGCACGACGCTCACCGGCTCGGCCAAGGGCACGGCGAAATGACCGCTGTCCGGCAGCTGCGCTTGCTGACCCTTCTGCACGAGCGGTTCGATGGAGGATCGCGCTGAGCGTCGCGGCGGCGCCGGTCGCGACGGCCTGGGAGGCCGTGATCGGGATCGAGTGCCACGTCCAGCTGCGGACGGCCTCGAAGATGTTCTGCGGCTGCTCGACCGACTTCCAGGAGGCGCAGCCCAATTCGCACACCTGCCCTATCTGCCTCGGCATGCCGGGCACGCTGCCCGTCATCAACCGGCTCGCGGTGCGCCACGTGCTGGCAACCGGGCTGGCGATCGGCGCGCGCATCCTGGACGTGACGCGCTGGGATCGGAAGAACTACTTCTATCCCGACTTGCCCAAGGGCTACCAGATCAGCCAGTACGACCTGCCGCTGACC